>NZ_JBFNQN010000002.1:0-300000 GCF_040796495.1 Kineococcus endophyticus
GGGGGTTGGCCCCCCGCCGGGGCCCGCGCGGGCGCCGCCGGGGAGGGCGCGACGGCCGGTGAGCTCGTGCGCGAGATCGTGACGCGCACGTCACGGGAGTGAGTCGACGACCTCCAGCAGCGGCGCGTAGAGCCGCATCGCGTCGAGGGCGCGGGCGTGGTCGGCGTCGCTCGCCCCCGCGCAGGCGTCGGCGACGACCGTGACCCCGACACCGTCGTCCGCCGCGGGCAGCACGGTCGACAGGACGCAGCAGTCCGTCGACACGCCGCCGACGACGAGCGGTGCGCCGCCGGTCAGGGCCGCCAGCTCCGGTCCCCACTTGCCGAACGTCGTCCGTGTGACGACCTCGAACCCGTTGCCCGCGAACGGGTCGACGAGGTCGTACAGCGGGTCGTCGGCCGGGACGAGGGCGAAGGGG
This sequence comes from Kineococcus endophyticus, assembly GCF_040796495.1. NCBI lineage: Bacteria > Bacillati > Actinomycetota > Actinomycetes > Kineosporiales > Kineosporiaceae > Kineococcus > Kineococcus endophyticus. Next base: position 419 of record NZ_JBFNQN010000002.1, read on the forward strand.
AACTGCTCGTAGTACGGACCCCAGGCACCGGTCGGCCGCTCGGGGGCGACGAAGCGGGTCAGCACGACGCGCGGGGCGAAGCGCTCGGCGAGCCGGGCGCAGGCCGCGGCCGCGGCGTCGAAGCGGGGGGCGGCCCACGGGCTGTCCGGGGCGCCGAAGATGCGCTGCAGGTCGACGAGGACGAGCCACGGGTCGGTCACGCGCGGAACGCTACCCGCGCCGGGTGCGGCACAGTGCTGTCGTGAGCACTCGGCGATTGATCTCCAGCGGCGGACCGTGGGAAGCGGTCGTCGGCTACTCCCGCGCCGTCCGCGTCGGCGACCACGTGAGCGTGGCCGGCACGACCGCCGCCACCCCCGACGGCCCGGCGGGCGGGGACGACCTCGCCGAGCAGACGCGCGTGTGCCTGACGCGCATCCGCGCCGCCCTGCTCGAGGCGGGCGCGACCCTCGAGGACGTCGTGCGCACGCGCATGTTCGTCACCGACATCTCCCGCTGGGAAGAGGTGGGTCGTGTGCACGGCGAGTTCCTCGGGCACGTCCGGCCGGCCGCGACCATGGTCGAGGTGAGCGCCCTCATCGACCCGCGGTTGCTCGTCGAGATCGAGGCGGACGCGGTCATCGTGCGCTGACGTCACCGACCACCGACCGGGCGCAGGTGCTCGGCCTCGACCCACGCCTCGACGAGGACGGGCTCCTCCCCCGGCACGACGTAGACCACCCGCCCGCGCCAGCCTGCCGGGCCGCGGACCCACGCGACGACGATGCCCGGCCACGGGTCCCCGCCGTCGGGCGCCCGCACCCAGCAGTGCCGGACGGCCGGCCGCTCGCCGCGTGACTGCTGCTCGCGCAGGACCTGCTGGCGGCGCACGACCTCGTAGAGGGGCCGCTGCCCGTTCCTGCGCAACTGTCCCCCCGCCACCCGACCACTGTGCCAGAGATCGAACAGGTGTACGAATGTCGAGCGTCCGTCACCCGCGGGCCGAGCACGACGGGTCACCCGAGGTGGTCGCGGAACAGCACTCAGCGAGACCCCGACCAGCCGGTGCTGGGAGCGTTCCCCAGGCCACGTAGCTGTGGACGAGCCCGAGGGGAAGCGGCGGTCGGCGCCCGGGCCGGGTCGCAGCGACGCGGACGCCAGAATGGGCCGGTGACCGCCCCCACGCCCGCGCCGCCCGGTGATCCGGGAGCACTGGTCGGCACCGCAGTCCGCACACGCCGCACGGCTGCCGGTCTCTCGGTGGCCGAGCTGGCTCGCCGCGCGCAGGTGAGCGGGCCGTTCGTCAGCCAACTCGAGAGCGGTCGCTCGTCGGTCAGCATCCCGGTGCTGTACCGCTTGGCGTCGGCGCTGGACTGCGCCGCCAACGACCTCCTGCCGCCCACGGACGGCTCGCGCCGCACCACGCGTGCGGGAGAAGGACCCCGCTACCGGGTGAGCGAGGACGACGAGAGCCGGCCCTCGCAACGGTCTCGACTGCTCACGCGGGCCGGGGAAGGGGTGCTGCTGGAGGCCCACCACTACGTCATCCACCCCGGCGAGGCCGAGCAGGACTGGTTCTCCCAGCCGGGAGAGGTGTTCGTGCACGTGCTGCGAGGAGCCCTGAGCGTGGAGTTCGCCGACGGCAGCAGCTACGACCTCGACGCTGGCGACTCCCTGCACCACGAGGGCGAGGTGCCTCACCGGTGGGTGGTTCGCAACGGCTCTGGTGACGACGACGGCCTGGTCGAGGCCCTCGCCGTCGTCACCGCCTCGAAGAAGCCGTAACACGGTCGTCACCCAGAAGCCGTAAGCAGCACTTACGGTGGCGGCATGAACGCACCCTTCGAGGTCCCCGTCGTCGACATCTCTCCCTACGTCCGTGGCGGCACCGACGCCGAGCGCGCCGTGACGGCCGACGCCATGGACACCGCCTGCCGCACCGTCGGCTTCGTGCAGGTGGTGGGCCACGCGGTGCCGGACGAGGCAGCAGCCGACCTGGCCAGCGCCGTCGACGACTTCTTCGCACTGCCACTGGAGACCAAGAAGCAGTTGTGCGCCCCGAAGGGGGTCAACCGCGGCTACACACCACCGAAGAGCGAGAACTTGTCGCTGTCGCTGGGTCTCCAGGCGGCCGACCGCATGAACGACTTCTTCGAGGCGTTCAACACCGGAGCCGCCGTCGCCGACTACCCCGACGCCTCCGTGCCCCTGGACCCGGCGCTCTACCCGGAGAACCTGTGGCCTGCCGAGTCGCTGGTCCCCGGCTTCCGGCAGCGCGTCCAGACGTGGGAGGCCCAGGCCGGCCGCGTCGCTCGCACCCTGACCGCCGTCTTCGCCGACGCCCTCGGCCTGGAGCCGGACTGGTTCCGTGGAGTGACGGGACACAGCCTCGACGTGCTGCGCATGAACAACTACGCGCTGCCGCCGGGCACCGTCGATCTCGACGGGGACCTGACCGGCATGGGTGAGCACACCGACTACGGCATCGTCACGGTGCTGTGGGCGGACCAGGTCCCGGGCCTGCAGGTGCTGGGACGCGACGGACACTGGCACGACGTCGTGCCCGCCGACGGTGCGCTGCTGGTCAACCTCGGAGACGCCATGGCGCGCTGGACCAACGAGCGCTGGATGTCGACGCTGCACCGCGTGAAACCCCCCGTCGTGGACGGTTCCATCCAGCGGCGCCGGTCCGTGGCCTTCTTCCACGACGGCGACGTCGACGCCGTCGTCACCGCGCTGCCGGGAACGGTCGAGGACGGTGAGGAACCGCTGTACCCGCCAGTCACCATCGGGGAGCACATCTCCGCGAAGCTGGCGGGCTCTCGCGACCTGCAGGAGAACACCGACGCGGTGCGCGAGGCCGCCCGGGTCCTGGCCTCCGCGCGCTGACCCGCGTAGCGCTCCGCGCGGCACGCTCGACGCCGCCGGAGGGCGGGCGGACCTGGACCACGACGGTGGTGGCTCCGGCGCCGAGCCCGTGGCCGGGGATGCGGCAGCACGGCCCGACGAGCTCTCGGGCGCCGAGGCCACGCCCACCGGCACCTCAACCGCACTGCGGCGCCACGAGGAGTGGATGCGACCCCTGGTCGAGGACGTGCAGGACCTGCCCCGCGGCATCGTGGGGTTCGCCTGTCCGCGGACCCGGCTGGGACTGGCCGCGCGCCGCGCCGCAGACGAGGTCCTCACCTCCGCGCTGCTGCGTCCGTTGACGGCCCGGCTCACACGAGTGGCCACCACCGACCGAGAACTCCCCCTGCTCCGCAGCGGTTCAGCCTCGCGGACGTGACCGGCAGGGTGCGGTGACGCAACTCGTCACCCCGCTCGAACTCGAGGCGTGCAGACAGTTCCGTGGCCCACGGCACGCAGGTCGACCCCGGGGGAGGTGGCCGTGGGCCCGACGGGTCTAGTACCGGAAGCCGGCGACCAGCTGGTTCAGGTCCGCCGCGACCCGCGACACGTCCTGGCTGGTGCTGGCCGTGTGCTGCGCCGACGTCGCGGACTGCTGGGCGCCCCCGGCGATCCCGGTCATGTTCAGCGAGATCTCCTGAGCGCCCCCCGACACCTCGGTGACGTTGCGGACCATCTCGGCCGTGGTGGCCGACTGCTCCTCCACCGCCGCCGCGATCGTCCCCTGCAACCCGTCGATGCGGGCGATGACCTCGGAGATCTGCGCGATCGCCGCGGTCGCGGCCGCCGCGTCGGACTGCGTCGCCGCCACCCGGGAGGTGATCTCCTCCGTCGCCCGCGCCGTCTGCATCGCCAACTCCTTCACCTCACCGGCCACCACCGCGAACCCGCGCCCGGCCTCCCCGGCCCGGGCGGCCTCGATGGTCGCGTTCAGCGCCAGGAGGTTCGTCTGCCCCGCGATCGAGGTGATCAGCTTGACGACCTGACCGATCTCCTCGCTGGAGGCCGCCAGTCGCGTCAGCGTCTCGTCCGCCGACGCGGCGGTGGCCACCGCCGTGGCGGCCACACCCGAGGCGTCCGCGGTGGAGGCGGAGATCTCCCGGATGGCGGCGCTCATCTGCTCCCCGGCCGCCGCGACCGTCCCGATGTTCGCGGTGATCTCCTCCGTCGCCCCCGAGACGACCTGCGCCTGCGCCGCGGACTCCTCGGCCCCGGCCGACATCTGGGTGGCCACGACGGTGAGCTCCTCCGAGGAGGCGGCCAGCGTCGTCGCGCTGCCGACGACCTGAGCCATCACGTCACCCAGGCGTTCGGTGGAGGCGTCCAGGGCGGCGGCCACCTGCCCGATCTCATCGCGCTGGTCCAGACCGACCCGCTGGTCCAGCCGTCCCTCGGCCAGTCCACGGACAACGGTCACCACCGCGCTGAGCGGCCCCGCGATGCCCCGGGAGATGACGGTCCCGATGACGACCGCGGCCACCAGGGCGACGGCGATGAGAGCAGCGATCAGGATCAGCGCTCGGTGGTAGTCCGCGGCACCGCTGACCTGCAGGGCCCGGGCGTCGGCGTTCTCCCGCCCGACCATCTCGGTCAACTCGGCGTTGACCTTCTGGTCCAGCGGCACGGTCGTGGCCGCGCGCTGGGTGGCCAGTGCGGCGTAGTTCCCCGAGGCGGCCAGCGGCAAGATCGCGTCGCGCGCGGCGCGGAAGGCGGTCAGGTCGCCCTGGAAGCTCTGCAGTTGTGCCGGGGTCTGCGCCGGGTCGGTGCGCAGGTAGGCCGCCCACTCGGCGTCCAGGGCCTTGTCGTCAGCGGCTTCCGCCTCGGCGGCCTTGGCCCGGCCGGCGTCGTCGACGGCCAGGGCGTAGCCGCTGAGGTCCTTGGTGACCCGGATGAAGGAGGCCTGGGCCTGCCCCAGGTCGGCGACCGAGACGACACTGGTGGCGTACATCGCCTCCAACCGGTCCTGCGCCTTCCCCAGTTCCAGCACCCCGGTCCCCCCGACGGCCAGCATCAACACCCCCATCGCAGCGAAGCCGGCGGTCAGCTTGCGACCCACCGGCCAGTCGCGCAGGCGCATCGAACCGCTGCGAGTCGCCGACTGGGACACCGGTTCGGACGTCAGCGGGGATGTCGGGTGGAAGGGCTGGGTCGTCGGGCGGGGCATGGCGGAACTCCTCGAGACATCGGTGTGGGATGTCCGTGGCGTCGACTGCTGGACTTCGGCCGATGGGCCAGGAGCGGAGACGTCTCGGGCAGCGGCGCGGGTCACGCGCCGTGTCCCTCATCGGAGGTACACCGCGATTCCCGGAGGCCAGGTCACCCGATCGCCGACGACGGAACGCGGACTCGCAGGTGCCGCCCAGACGAGACCCGGTCGATCCTCAGCCGTACGCCCGGACGTGCCACCTGCGCACTACTGCCAGGCGGTCACCGGCGTCGACGATCAGAGGTCCACGCAGACGATGGTGGCGTCCTCCTCCGGACCGTCCGCTCCGGCGAGGTCGAGCAGGTCGGTGATGACGTGCCGGACCACTTCGGCTGCAGCCAGTCCGGGCTGGTGGGCCCCAGCTCGTGCTCGTTCCCGACCCGTCCCACCCCGGCGGAGCCCCGCGGGTCGTCGCCACCGCGCCCCGATCAGCCCTCAGGCCCACACGCTCACCGACCGAAGGTTCCTGGGTGGACTCTCCGGCACAGCGCCGCCTGCTCGAGCAGGCACCGCGGACACTGGTGCTGTTCTGCGCGGTGACGGCGGTCACCGCCATCACCAGCCAGGTGCTCCACCCGACGGCGACGCTGCTGACATCGTCCCTCGGGGGGCCGGTCCCCACGGCTTCGCTGGTCGGGCGGGGAGTGGGCCGGGTCCTGATGTTCGCGGCCGCAGCCGTGGTCCTGTCGTGGCGAGCCCGGGTGCTGGGACCGGAAAGCCGTGTGTGGCGCTACTTCGCCGCCGCTGCCTGGGTGGCCACCGCTGCCGCTGCCGGGGCCGGCGTCCTCGACCTGCTCTCCCTGTGCGGTTCCTCGGGCGCCGCCGGCGGCGGCGGGCTGCTCCTGGGGCTGGGCGTCCTGGGTGCGTGCCCACTGCTCTACCAGGGGCTCGTGCGCTGGAACCGTCGCGGAACGCTGATGTCCGAGCCCGGCGACTGGCTCAACGGGGTCGGCGCCGTCTTCACCCTGACCGCCATCGGCAACCTCCTCCTGCCCGCACTCAGCTCCCCGATCGCGCAGTGGCCCCTGTGGCAGGAGCAGTTGTGGCTGCTGCGGACGTCGGCGGAGATCGTGCTGCTGGGCAGCACCGGCACGGTCCTGCACCTCGGCGGCCTGGTGCGCGATGCGCGGGCGTGGGCTCTGCTGCTCTCCTTCGGCCTCGTGGTGGTCATCGACCTGGCTGCCGTGCACGACGTCGCCGCCGCGGCGGGCAACGGCCGGTTCTCCGAGGTGGGCTGGACGCTCGCCATCGCGGTGCTGGCGGTGGCCGCCGTGGTCCGCACCGACCCGCCGTCGTCGCGGCCGGCCACCACCACGGCCCCCACCACCGGTGCCTTCGTCGTCCTGCTGGCCTCCATCGCCGTGCTCGCAGCAGCGGGGCTCACCAGCGGCGGCTTCCCTGACCACGGGGTGCACGCCGCCGCGGTCGCCGGCGCCCTCGGGGCGGTGAGCGTCGCGGTGCGCGGGGTGCAACTCGTGCGTCTGCTGGCTGACCTGGTCACGAGCCGCCACGAGGCCCTCACCGACGACCTCACCGGGCTGGCCAACCGACGCGCCCTGGACCGTGCGCTGGCGAGTGCTCTCAGCGACCCGCCCAGCGACGACGTCGCCCCGGAGGGCCCCGTCACCCTGATGCTCATCGACCTCGACGGCTTCAAGGACGTCAACGACCGCTTCGGCCACGCCGTCGGCGATGAACTCCTGCGCCGGGCCGGTGCCCTCTTCGAGACGTTGAGCCCACCGCAGTCGGTGTGCGCCCGCCTCGGGGGCGACGAGTTCGCCATCGTGCTGTCCGACACTTCCACGCAAACCTCCTCCGAGGTGGCGCAGGCCCTGTTCACCAGCCTGGCCGAGGCGAGTGCCGAGCCCGTCCTCATCGAAAGCCGGCGACTGGTGGTCCGCGCCAGCGTCGGTGTGGCCACGGCCGCCCCGGGGCATGCCCCGGAGCAACTGCTCCGCCACGCCGACGCGGCCATGTACCGCGCCAAGTCCGCCGGCGGAGCCCGACTCTGCGTGCACGACGAGGCTGCGGCCCTGGCCGACGAGCAGCGGGCCCAGCTGGTCGAGGAGCTGAAGGTCCTGCTGCACTCCCCCGACGCCGCCGACGACCTCGAGGCCGGCCGCGTCGTGGTGCACTACCAACCGCAACTGAGCGCTGCCGGGCACGTCGCCGGAACCGAGGCCCTCGTCCGCTGGGACAACCCGCGCCTGGGTCTGCTGACCCCCGACCGCTTCCTGGACCTCGTCGAGGAACACGCCCTGATGCCCGACCTGACCGCCCAGGTGGTCTGGCTTGCCGTCCACCAGGCGAAGCGCTGGCAGCACGACGGTCACGACCTGCGGATGTCCGTCAACCTGTCCGCCTCGTGCCTGTCCCACCCCCGACTCCTGGTCATGGTCGACGACGTGCTCGCCGAGACCGGGCTCGACCCCGCCAACCTCGTCGTGGAGGTGACCGAGACCTCCCTCATGGCAGACCCCCAGGAGTCCATCGCCCGGTTGCGCGACCTGGCCGCACGCGGAGTCGACATCAGCATCGACGACTACGGCAGTGGCTACTCGTCCCTGGCCTACCTGCACGACCTGCCGGCCACCGAGCTGAAGCTGGACCGTTCCCTGACCGAGCAGGTCACCACCAACCCCCGCACCGCGGACATCGTCGCCGGCACCGTCGCACTGGCGCACCGGTTGGGCCTGCGCGTCATCGCCGAAGGCGTGGAGGACACCGCGACGCTCGCCCAGCTGCACGCTCTCGGCTGCGACGAGACCCAGGGCTACCTGCACGCCCGCCCCATGAGCGCCGACGCCTGCCACGCCTGGCTGACGACTGCCGGGACGACCCGACCGGTCGAACTCGCCGCTGACGCCCGCTGAGCTCCAGCAGCTGAGCGGGCACCAGGACCGGGACAGGACCAGGACAGGACCAGCGGAGACACGGGGTCCGCGTGGCGGCCTGCGTCGAGGTGACCAGGTCCGGCACTTCGCCGACGTGGGGCACCGTCGCCTCGACGTGACCGGCGCAGCACCGGACACAGGCGAGCAGGGCAGACTCCCCCGAGCCGGTCGGTCACGATGGCCCGTGACCCGGCCGCGACCCCCGGGCCGCCGGGCACCGGTCCGGGGAAGACCAGCGCGATCGTGAGGACTGAACAACGTGGGACCCGTCCTGCCGGACACCGGCTCGGCCTCGACCGCAGGAGCACGTGCCGTTTCCGACCGGATCGGCGCCCACCGCCTGGCGCTGCACGCGGCGTGGCTCCTGCGACGGGGTCTGGGGTTGCTCCTCCTGCTGTCGCTGGTCCTCGTGGTCGCGGCTGCCCCGGCGCAGGCGGCTTCTGACACCGGCACCGGGCGGGCACCGGTGGTCCTGGTCGGGTTCTCCGGCGTCCGCTGGACCGACGTGTCCACGACGGCGACGCCGGCGCTGGCGTCGATGACCTCGGGGGCCATCGGCACGGTCGCCGTCCGCAGCGTCTTCACGGCCGCCTGCCCCGTCGACGGGTGGCTGGGCCTGTCCGCTGGCCGGCGGGCGACCGCCTTCGACGGGACGGACCACGAGCACGAGGACGCGGCGTGCGCACCGGTCGCCGACCCCGTGGGCGGGGTGCAGCCCGACTTCACCCGGTACCGGCAGATCGCCGAGGACGGGACCTTCGACGCCGTGCCGGGGACCCTGGGACAGGCCCTCGCCGACGGCGGTGCGACGACGTTGTCGATCGGGCCCGGGGCCGGGATCGCCCTGGCCCGCACCGACGGGTCCCTGGGTGACCACCTGTCGCTGAGCAGCTGTAAGTACACCGCCCCGGCCGTGGTCGGCGAGGACGTCCAGCGCGCCCTGGAGTCCGGGACGGACGTGGTCGTCGTCGACGCCGGCACGGTCCGCGACCCCGCCGACCTGCCCGCCCGGGAGTCCGCCCCCACGACCTCACGCGCCACGCAGGTCGCCGCCGTCGACGCCGCCGTCGCCGCCGTCCAGCAGGCGGTGGACGACTCCACGGGAGCTGAGGCCACCACCGTGCTCGCCGTCTCCCTCGCCGACTCCGGGAAGACCCCCCACCTGCAGTACGCGGCCGCGACCGGACCACGACCCGCCTCCGGCTCCAGCTCCGACTCGGCCCGCGGGGACTACCGGGGACTGCTCGGTTCCCGCGCCACCCGGGAGCAGGGCATCGTCCAGACCACCGACCTGACCCCCACCGTGCTGGCCCTGGCCCTCGGCTCCGACCACGGGACCGCCGGCCTGGTGGGGGCGCCGGTCACGAGCACCGACGCCGGCCTGTCCGCGGCGCAGCGCCGGGAGAAGGTCGAGGACCTCGACGCGGCGGCGCAGGCCGTCCAGCCGCTCGTCGCGCCCTTCTTCGTCCTCTGGGGTGCCACCCAGCTCGTCCTGTACGCCGTCGGGGCCCTCGCGCTGCGCCGAGGGTGGGGCGGCTCCGCGGGCCGGCGGCGGATCCTCCGCGGACTGCGCACCGTGGCCGTCCTGTACGGCTCGGTCGGCGCATCCACGTTCCTGGCCAACACGATCCCCTGGTGGCGGGCGGGCAGCTCGGTGGGCGCGCACCTGCTGGCGGTGACCGGTGCCGTCGCCCTGTACGCCACCCTCGTCACCGCCCTGGCGCTGCTGGGACCGTGGCGGAGGGGGGCGCTCGGTCCGGTGGGGTTCGTCGGGTTCACCACCGCCGCGGTGCTGGCGGTGGACTGCGCAACGGGTTCCCGGCTCATCACCTCCAGCCTCAACGGCGAGCAGCCGGTGGTGGCCGGGCGCTTCTACGGCCTGGGCAACCAGGAGTTCGCCCTCTTCGCCACCGGTTCCCTGCTCTTCGCCGTCGCGGTCGCCGACCACCTCGTCCGCGCCGGGCGGCGGCGCGCGGCTGTGGCTGTCGTCGCGGTCGTGGGGGTGGCGGCGACCTTCGTCGACGGGGTCCTGGGCAGCGACTTCGGTGGTCCCCCGGCGCTGCTGCCGGCGTTCGGGCTGCTCGCCCTGGTCGTGGGCGGGGTCCGCGCCACCGCACGGCGCGTGGTGCTCCTCCTCGGTGCGACCGTCCTCGTCCTGGTGGCGATCTCGGTGGCGGACTGGTTGCGACCGGCCGACGACCAGACGCACCTGGGCCGGTTCGTCCAGAGCGTCCTGGACGGCGGGGCGTGGCTGGTCATCGGGCGCAAGGCCGTGCAGAACGCGCAGATCCTCTCCGACAGCTGGCTGCTCGTCCTGCTCCTGGGGCCCGCCGCAGTGTTCCTCGCCGTCGCCCTGGCCCGCCCCGCCGTCCTCGGCGCCTCGGGCGCCGCGGTGCTGCAGCGCGCCTACGACCAGCACCCCGTCCTGAGACCCGGGTTGGCGTCCCTGCTGGTGCTGCTGGCGATCGGCTTCGCCGCCAACGACTCCGGGACGGTCGTCCCCGCCGTCGGCGCGATGCTCGCCGTCCCCCTCCTCATCGCCCTCCTGACGCGGGTGCTGGAGGTTCCCGCAGCACTCCTGCCGGACCCGGCACCGGCGGTGGACTGACGACGGTCCTCGGCCAGGGTCAGACCCACCCGAGGACGGCAGCACGGACGTCGGCCCGCCCCAGGAGGGCGGCGCACCAGAGGAAGTGGCCGTCCGCGTCGGAGCTGTAGGCGTCGGCGCCGACGAGGGCGTACACCGCCTTGTACCGCAGGACGTCCGCCCGGTCGACACTGAACGCCTCGACGAAGAGGTCGGTCAGGCGCCGGTCCGTGCGCAGGGCGTGCGGCCCGTACATGTCGAAGAAGCTCGACGTCGTGGCCATCTCGAGCACGGGGTCCGCCGGCATGGTCAGGAAACCCCAGTCCAGCACGGAGCTGAGGCGGCAGTCGTCGTCCACCAGGACGTTCTCCGGGCAGATGTCCCCGTGCTGCAGCGAGGTCACGACGTCCTGCCGCGCCTCCAGGAAGGCACTGCAGGCCGAGCGCAGGTCGTCGACACCGTCGACGTGCGAGCGCAGAAGGTCGACCGAACCCCGGCCGCGGCCCGCGAGCAACTGCTGCAAGGGCGTCGACCAGTTCTGCGCGGTGGTCCTCGCTCTGCCACCCAGCAGAGGCAGTTCCGGCGCCGCGACCGGCTGCTGTCCACCGAGCGTGTGCAGCGCGCTCAGCAGTTCGACCAGCACCTCCTCGGCGCGCACGTCGAGGTACCCGGTGGACGGGTCGTGGAAGTCGCCGATGCTCCGCCCGCGCAGCCACGGTTGCCGCTGCAGGACACGGCCGTCGGGCAGTGCGAACCGCCCGAGCGTCGCCGGGACGGCGAATGGGAGACCACGTCCGCTCAGTTCCTCGAGCAGTCGGTCCAGGGGCCCGGTGGTCGTCCCGGATCGGGGAAGCCGTGCGACGGTGTTCTCGTCGAGGGCGTAGACGTCGGCCTCCATGCCTGCCCCGAGCCAGTGCGCACCAGGGTGGCCGAGGGCCCGCAACTGGGCGAGCACCGGGTCGGGCCTGTCCATCCCGCCGCCCGCGGAGCTCACGGCCGGTACTCTTCGATGTCGTGTTCCCGGCGGAACGAGCGGGACCCGTCCTCGCTCATCCACTGCACGTGCCACTGCTCACCGACGAAGACGAAGACGCCACGGTCGAAGTCGTCGAGGATCGTGAGCAGGTCCTGCCCCGTCGAGACGAAGTCGCTGACCACGTCGCCGCCCTCGAACCAGAGCCCTCCGAGCCGGTACCGGGCCGCCGACCAGGACCGCCACCACAGGTGCCCGCCCGTGCACGTCCACTCGGTGTCGACCCGGCAGTACAGGACCGCGAGACGTCCGTCGGCGCGCCGCAGCAGGGCACCGCGGTCCCGGCACGCCTCGACCCGCTCGTCGCGCGGGGGCCTCTTCCGCTCCGGGGGCTTCCAGGACACCAGCCGATGGTCTCAGGCGCCGCGCCTCACCCCGTCGGGAACTGCCTCAGGTGCGCGGCGAGAGCTCGCAACCGGCGGCTGGTCTCCCACCGGAACGCCCGCAGGGCCACGAACTCCACGGGGCGGCGCAACACCGCCGGCGCGCCCGTGAAGGTGAGCGTGTAGACCACCTCGCTGCTGCGACCGTCGTCGAGGTCGCGGTGGCGCATCGAGGCCGCCCACACCGCGAAGAACGGCGACCGCGAGGTGAGCGTCACCGCGGCGAGGTCGGGACGGCGGAACGTCACGTACCGGGTGCGGAAGGACAGCCCCCCGAGCGACCAGCGCGCCCGGCACACGGCTTCCACGCCGCGGGCGGGTGACGCGCCGTCGACGGTGAACGCTTCGCGCAGCAACGTGTCCCACGCCAGCCGGTGGGGGTAGTCGTGGACCACGTCGAAGGCGACCGCGGCGGGTACGGGCAGGACCTGGCGGACGACCGCGTGCGCGCTCACCTCCTCAGCCTGCCAGCCCGTGCGGCTGCGCGGGAGCGGACCTAGGGTCGGCCCGACATCCCGCGCACCCCAGGAGAAACCCGTGACCGACAGCCCCGACGCCGACCGCGTCCACCTCGCCCGCGCCGTGGAACTGGCGTCGGCGAACGTCGAGGAGGGTGGGAAGCCCTTCGGGTGCGTCGTCGTCGAGCGCGCCTCCGGCGAGGTGCTCGTCGAGGCCGTGAACCGCACCGTGCAGGACGGCGACGTGACGGCGCACGCCGAGATCACCGCCCTGCGCGAACTGGCCTCCCGCGGGCGCAAGCTGCTCGACGGGTGCGACGTCTTCGTGACGGCGTCGCCGTGCCCGATGTGCCTGGGGGCCTTGTACTACGCCGCCCCCGACCGCGTCGTCTACGCCGCGACGCGCGAGCAGGAGGGCGAGCACTACGAGGACGGGGGCCGCTACTTCACCCTCGACAGCTTCTACGGCGAGTACGCCAAGGCCGAGGCCGACCGCCGCCTGCCGATGGGCCAGGGGCCGCACCCGGACCCGCAGGAACCGTTCCGCCGCCACGAAGCCCGGCACCGCGACTGACGCGACTCTCGGGGTTGACCTGCAGTGCACTGCAGGTGGAAGGGTTCCCGCCATGACCGACGCACCGACCACGTACACCCTTCCGGATCTGCCCTACGACTACTCCGCGCTCGAGCCCCACATCTCCGGGGCGATCATGGAGCTGCACCACGACAAGCACCACGCCACCTACGTGGCCGGGGTCAACACCGCCCTGGTGGAGCTGGCCGAGGCCCGCTCCAAGGACGACCTGGCGACGGTCAACCTGCACGAGAAGAACCTCGCGTTCAACCTCGGCGGTCACGTCAACCACTCGGTGTTCTGGCCCAACCTGTCCCCCGACGGCGGCGACAAGCCGACCGGTGAGCTGGCCGCCGCCATCGACGCCGACTTCGGCTCCCTCGACGGCTTCCAGAAGCACTTCGCCGCCACCGCCCTGGGCATCCAGGGTTCGGGCTGGTCGATCCTGGCCTGGGACTCCATCGGCCAGAAGCTCATCAACGTCCAGCTGTACGACCAGCAGGGCAACATCGCCCTGGGCCTGGTCCCGATCGTCGTGCTGGACATGTGGGAGCACGCGTTCTACCTGGACTACAAGAACGTCAAGCCCGACTACGTCAAGGCCTGGTGGAACGTCGTGAACTGGGCCGACGCCCAGCAGCGCTTCGACCGCGCCCGCACCCAGACGAACGGCCTCATCCTCCCCTGATGAGGAGCCGCGCCGACCGGCGGTGAGCGAGTCTTCGGACCGGGGATGGGACCGGGGCGGGCGTCGTCCTGACGACCGGCGGGCCGGTCCGACGGCTGCAACGAGGTGGGACCGAGCGTGGGAACACCGGTGGGTGTCCGTTCGGCGTCGTCGGGGCGACCGGTTCGGGACACCCACGTCTCACTCCACGTGGGTGTCCGCGTGGGTGCCCCCGTGGGTGTCCCGCGCGGCGCGGCATCGGACCGGAGGTGGGACCGGCGCGAGCGTCGTCCGGGCGACCGGCGCGCCGGTCCCACGGCTGCAACGACGTCGAACCGGCTGTGGGACCGGGTGTCGGACCGGGCGCGGGAACACCCGTGGGTGCCCTCCGCTCGTCGCCGGATCGGCCAGTTCGGAACCCTCACCCCACGACGCCGCCCCGGTCGGCGGCCCGCGGGGCGACGGCCCCCGCGAGCGCGATCCCGACGCCGCAGAACACCAGCGGGAGGACGAGGGCCGTCGTCAACCCGACGCCACCGGCGAGCCAACCGATCACGGCGGGACCGGCGAGCAGCCCGACGTACCCGGCGCTCACCACCCGGGAGATGGTGACGCCCGGGTTCGCGACGCCGAGGTTTCCCGCCGCCGTGAAGATCTGCGGCACGATCCCGGACAACCCGAGCCCGAACACGACCCAGCCCGGCAACGTCAGCGGAAAACCCCCGGCGGTGGGGCTGAGGACGACGACGAGCATGCCGACGGCCGCGAGCGCCGACCCCACCCGCACGACGCTCACGGGGCCGAACCGGTGGGCGACGGGGTCGGCGGCGAACCGCCCGGCCGTCATCGCCACCGCGAAGGCCGCGTAGGCCAGCGAGGCCGAGGCGGCCGAGCGCCCCAGGTCCTCCACCGCCTGCAGGGCGCTCCAGTCGTTCGCCGTGCCCTCGGCGAGCATGAGCAGGAACGCCATGAGCGCGAGGGCGAGGAGCCGCCCGGTGGGACGGGGAGCCGTCGGCACCGCGGCGGGGTTCTCGGGGGCCGGGTCTGCGGACCCGGTGCTGCGGGTGAGGACGAAGGGCAGGCTGACGAGCGCGAGCACCGCGACCACGACCGCCCCGACGGCGAGCGTGGGCAGCAGCGCGAGACCCGCCGCCTGCAGCACGGCTCCCAGGCCCGCGCCGAGCGCGCCACCGACCGAGAAGAACGCGTGGAAGCTGGACATGATCGGGCGGCCCCACGCCCGCTCGACGACGACGGCCTGCTCGTTCATGGCGACGTCGACGGCGCCGTTGCCCAACCCCAGCACGAACAGTGCGGCACCCAGGTGCCAGGGAACTGTGGCCAGCCCCGGCAGCAGCACGCCGACGACCAGCAGGACGGCCCCGACCGCCGCCACGGGCCGGCTCCCGACCCGGTCCACGAGCGGCCCACTGGCCTGCATCGCGACGACCGACCCGGCGCCGAGCAGGAGCAGCAGACCCCCGAGGACGCCGTGCGAGATGCCCAGGCGTTCCTGGACCCCGGGGATGTTGACCACCCACGTGGCGAGGGCGAGACCCGTCAGGAGGAACAGACCGACCACGGCGACGCGGGGGCGCCACAGCGCGGAACGATCGGGGGCCGCCGTGGCGGCGGCGGGCGT
Source organism: Kineococcus endophyticus (assembly GCF_040796495.1). Taxonomy (NCBI): domain Bacteria; kingdom Bacillati; phylum Actinomycetota; class Actinomycetes; order Kineosporiales; family Kineosporiaceae; genus Kineococcus; species Kineococcus endophyticus. Next base: position 15,749 of record NZ_JBFNQN010000002.1, read on the forward strand.
CGAAGACATGCGTACGAGCGTACACATGATGCGGACGGTCGTACACTCATCGCGTGACGGACCACTTCGCGGGCGAACGGCACACGAACCTCCACTCCGCGCTCGCAGGCACCTCGTGACGGAACAGCGGGCCCGCCGCACCGATCCGCACCGGCGCGAACGCATCGTCGAGGCCACGGTGGAGTGCATCGCCGAGCACGGCGTCGCGGGCACCTCGCACCGGAGGGTCGCGCAGCTCGCCGACGTCCCGCTGGGGTCGATGACTTACCACTTCGCGGGGATGGACGAACTCCTGCGGGAGGCGTTCACCACGTTCGCCCGGCGCATCGAGGCGGCCTTCGCCGAACGCCTCGGGCAGGGCGGGGCCGACGAGGTGCTCGACGCGGTCGTCGACCTCGTCCACGTCGACCTGCAGCGTTCGCGGGCCGAGCACGTGCTCACCTACGAGCTCTACACGCTCGCCGCCCGCCGGCCGGAGTTCCGGGAGATCACGCAGTCCTGGATGCACGCGAGCCGCGAGGTGCTCGGTCGCGTGTTCGACCCCGTCACCGCCCGCCGCCTCGACGCCTACGTCGAGGGCGCGGCCCTGCACATCGCCCTCGACCCCGACCCCCAGCCGCGCGAGCAGACGCGCACGGCGTTGCGACTCCTGGCCGGGCGGTGACGCGGGGTTCACACCGACGCGACGTCCCTCGAGCGCGCGAACGACGCCGACAGCGACCGGTACTGCGGACTGCACAGCGCGACGAGCGTCGCGACGACGCCGAGGATCCCCGTGACGACGAACACGAGGGCGATCGCCCGGGCCTGCCCGGTGCCGAACCACCCTCCGATCGCGTCGGCGCCCGCGCCGTCCGTCATGAAGGGGACGACGACGAACTGCGTGAGCGGCCCGACGAGGAACGCCGTCACCGGGGAGGCCGCCTGTTCGACGCTCTGGGCGAAGCCGAACACCCGGCCCTGCCGTTCGTAGGGCACGACCCGTTGCAGCACCGTCTGTTCGGCCGCCTCCGCGAACGGCATGAGCAGCATGAAAACGGCCATCGCGACGGTCAGCGTCACCACGGAGGACACGAGTGGGAACGCGAACGTCACCGCCCACGACGCGACGTTCACCAGCAGCAGGACGCGGACGGGTCGGCTGCCCAGCCCGACGCGGGCCACGAGCAGACCGCCGACGATCATCAGTGCGCTCAACCCGCCCCAGAGCAGACCCCACGCCTGCACGGACACCAGGGACAACCCGTAGGCGTCCATGAGCGCCATGAACCCGCCGGCGATGAAGTTGTTGAAGCAGCTGAACGCGACGAGCGGTACGAGCCCCGGCACCGACCGGACGAGCCGCCACGTCCCCCGGAGGTCCACTCCCCCCGCCGCGGGCCCCTCCTCGTCCGTGCTGAGCACCCGCGTCTCGGGCACGTGGACGGTCGCGAGGTGGACCACGGCCGCCACCAGCACGACGAGGGCGAGGACGAGGACCCACAGCATCCCCCCGGCCGCGACGAGCACGCCGCTGATCACCGACGTCACGAGCATCGACACCCCGCCCACGGTGCCGAGCAGTCCGTTGGCCCGGTCGCGCCGGTCGGCCGGGACGAGCAGCGTGACGAGGGTGGGCAGGGCGATGCCCCGCGGGTTCCCCGCGATGACCCCGCCCATGAGGAGCACGATGAACGCCCACAACTGCCAGGACGCGACGTCCGCGAACACCGCCGGCGGTGTCAGCAGGTACAGCCCGAGGCAGAGCCCGTAGACCAGGAACGAGGCGACGGCCGACCCCTGCAGGACGGTCCGCTTGTGGTGGCCGTCGACGAGGCTGCCGAACCAGATCCCCGTCGCCGCCGTGGCCACCACGAAGATCCCCGCGATCATGCCGGTCGCGAACACCGACCGCGTCGCCAGGAACACCCAGAACGTCAGGGCGAACCAGACCGTGTAGTTCAGGACGTTGACGACACCGTGGTTCACGAGCAGGTGCAGGAACGTCCGCTCGGTGCCGTGCCGGAGGTCCAGCCGCGGGCTGGGGGCGTCGGAGGTGGGCACGTCGTCTCCTGTCGTCGGCGTCAGGACGCTGCGGGGCGCGGCGTCTCCTCCTCCGACCCGTCCGGGCGCCCGAACTCATCGCCGAGCGTCCCACGTCACCGTTCGCGGGCGACAGCCGTTTCCGGGGCGCCCCAGCTCGCGAGCAGCGGCAGCACCCGCGCCGTGGGCGAGTCGGCCTCGACGGTGTAGACGACGAGACGCTGGTCGGGGTCGAGGGGAGCCACCACCGACTCGATCCCGAAGGTGAGAGCCCCCGCCTCCGGGTGGTCGACGTGCTTGGTCACCGACGTGCGGAACGTGACGCCCTGGTCGGCCCACCACCGGGCGACGTCGGGGTCCTGCGCGCGCAGCTCCTCGACGAGCGCGACCAGGCGCCGGTCGTCGGGGCGGCGGCCGAGCTCGTAGCGCAGGGCGCCGACCGCCGGAGCCGCGAAGTCGGCCCAGTTCACGATGCGGACGCGGGCGCCGGGGTCGAGGAACAACCACCGCGCGAACGAGGACCCGGGCTCCATGGGCGTCCCGAGCACCGCGCTCAGCAAACCGTTGCGCGCCAGCACCTCCGAGCGCCGCCCGAGCAGCAGCGCGGGGACGTGCGCGAGGGTGTCCAGCAGCCGCAGCAACCCCGGGTCGGCACGCTGCGGCGCCTCGGGAGCGGAACGTCGGCGCCGGGAGGTGGGCGCGGCGAGGTCGAGCAGGTGGGCGCGTTCGAGGTCGTCGAGCTGCAGGGCCCGGGCGAGGGCGTGGACGACGTCCTCGCTGACGGTGGACTGCCGGCCCTGCTCCAGCCGGCTGTAGTGGTCCGGGCTCAGCCCGGCCAGGACGGCCAGTTCCTCCTTGCGCAGCCCCGGCACGCGCCGCGGCCCGGGGAACGCCGTGATGCCGGCCCGGGCCGGGGTCAGGCGGTCTCGCCGGGAGCGCAGGAACGCCCCCAGGGCGGCACGGTCGGCAGGCACTGCCGCAGCGTACGAGGCCGGCGCGGGCCCGGACCTGGTCACGCCGTGCCCGGGCAGGACGCACCCTGGTGGCCCGTCCCGGGTCCGCGTGGAGTGGGGCCATGACCACGCAGACCACCACCTCCCAGAACTCCGACGGGGCTCACCGCACGGTCCTCGTCACGGGCTCCACGAGCGGGATCGGCGCCGCCACCGCCCGCGCCCTGGCCGCCGACGGCTGGACCGTCGTCGTGACCGGCCGGGACGTCGCCCGCGGCGAGGCCGTCGTCGCCGACGTGCGGGCCGGCGGGGGCACCGCCCGGTTCGTGCCCTCCGACCTCGCGGCCTCCCCCGAGGCGCTGCGCACCTTCGCCGCCGCAGCCGTCGACGCGGCGGGCGGCCGGCTCGACGCCGTCGTCCACAACGCGGCTCTGTGCCCGGCCGTCGACACCGTCGGGCTCACCGACGCCGACCTCGAGGCGACGCTCGCCGTCAACGTCCGCGCCCCGCACGTCCTCACCGCCGCCCTGGCCCCCGCGATGGCGGAGCGGGGGCACGGCGCGGTCGTGGTGCTCGGGTCGTGGATGGCCCACGTCGGGCACCCGTTCGTCGGCCTCTACTCCGCCACGAAGGCCGCCGAGGTCCAGCTCGCCCGGTCCTGGGCCGCCGAGTTCGGGCCCCGCGGCGTCCGGGTCAACACCGTGTCCCCCGGCGCCACCCGCACCCCGGTCAACGACGCCGCCGCCGACGTCGTCGACGCGATGACGCTGGGCACCCCGGCGGGCCGACCGGGGCGGCCGGAGGAGGTCGCCGACGCCGTCGCGTGGGTCCTGTCCGAGCGGGCGGCGTACGTCCACGGCGCGGAGATCGCCGTCGACGGGGGCATCACGTCGGTCGCGCGGGCCTGAGCTCCCGGACGTCCTCGCGCAGGTCCACGACGCGGCGCGACACGCGCAGGCGGGTCGGGAGGACGACGGCGGGAGCCCGCAGCGTCCGCAGCGGCAGTGCGCCCACCGACCCGGCCTCGATCACGACGAGGTCCCCCACCGCGAGGCGGCGGGGCAGGACGTCGGCGAGTTCACCCTCGGCCACCTCGGCCCTCACCGGTCGGTGCGTCCCGGCGGACAGGCGCGCCCGCACCGTGTGGTGGACGGCGACGGCGCGCAGGTGCGCGTGCCGCCGCCCGCTCCCGCCGTCACCCGACGGCGACCGCCAGACGGTGAGCAGGTGGACGGGCAGCTCGCGCTCGCGGCGCAGGACCCAGTCCGCCACCGCGTCCTCGGGCGAGCCCACGACCAGCAGCCGACGCGGTGGGGTGAGCACCGCGCGGGGACCGACGAGGACGACCGGCCCGGGCGAGGCGGCGAGGACCGCGGCGAGGACCCCCTCCCCCGGACCCCGGGGGCCGACGTCGCGGCCGCACCCCAGCACGAGGTCCGCCCCCTCCTGCGCCGCGTGGACGAGGGTGCGGACGGGGTCGTCGGTGGTGAGGGTCACGTCGACGGCGGGTTCACGGCCCGGGACGCGTTCCAGCTCCTCGGCCAGCAGCTCGTCGAGGTCGGCGTGCGTGCCACCGGGACCCACCACCACGTGCAGGGGACGCCCCGCGGCGGCACTGGACTGGACGGCCCACCGCAGCGCGCGCCGGGACGCGCCCGAGCCGGAGAAACCCACCGTCGTCGCTCGCACGCCGCCTCCTCGCGGTCGGGAGCCGGGCTCGTCGTCCGGCCCTCCGATGGTGCCCCCGGACGCCGCCGCCCACAACGGGTGAGAGGTCAGCCCCCCGCCATCGTGCGCGCGATGTCCGAGGCCGAGTCACCCGAACGGCGCAGCACGAGCGCGACCACACCGAGCGCCACGAGGGTCAGCAGCAGCATGAGGGTCGAGACGGCGGCGATCTCCGGTCGCAGGCCGGCGCGCAGGGCCGAGAACACGTAGACGGGCCAGGGGCTCGCCCCCGGCAGCGAGACGAAGCTGGCGACGATCGTGTTGTCGAGGCTGAGCGTGAAGGCCATGAGCCCGCCGGCCAGCACCCCGGGCGCCGCCAGCGGCAGCGTGATGTCGCGGAACCGCCGCCACGGCGTCGCGTAGAGGTCGGCCGCCGCCTCCTCCAGCCGGGAGTCCAGCCCGGCGACGCGGGCCCGGACGATGAACGTCACGACGGCCGTCGACAGCACCGAGTGCGCGATGACGAGACGGGCGATGCCGTTGCCGAACAGCGGCAGCCCGGCCTCGGTGTCGAGGGAGACGAACCAGCCGAGCAGCGAGATCGCGTCGACGATCTCGGGGGTGACGAGCGTGAGCCCGAGCAGCAGCGTCAGCGCGCCGGCCCAGCGGCCGCGGACCCGCGCGAGGGCCAGGCCGGCCAGCGAGCCGATGACGGCGGACAGCAGCGCCGCCCCCGCCGCGCTCTGCAGCGACGTCGCGACGGCCGCGCGGATGACCGGCCGGGACAACCCGGCCGTGTACGCCTCGAACCCCGCCCCGCCCCAGGAGGTCAGCAGGCGCCCGGAGTTGAACGAGTAGACGACGATCACGGCGATGGGCAGGAACAGGAACGCCAGGACCAGGACGCCCCACACACCGAGCAGGGCGTCGGACCGGCTGCGGCGCCGCGCAGGACGGGACCGGACGACGGTGGGCGGACGTTCGTCGATCACAGCGCGACCTCCACGTGGCGACGGGCGCGCCGCACCCGGCGGACGACGAGCACCCCGAGGGCGGTGAGCAGCACGGTGCCCCCGGTGAACAGGATGAGGACGACGGCCATGGCCGACCCGAGCGCCCAGTTCTGGGCCGACTGGAACTGCCCGGCCACGAGCTGGCCGACCATGTTCCCCTTCGCCCCGCCGAGGACCGTGGCCGTGACGTAGTCGCCCATGAGCGGCACGAACACCAGCAGGCTGCCGGAGGCGATCCCGGGGAACGCCAGCGGCAGGGTCACGTCGACGAAGGTGCGCCAGCGGCCGGCGCCCAGGTCGCGGCTGGCCTCGCGCAGCGCCTGGCTCGTGCGTTCCAGCGCGACGTAGAGCGGCAGCAGCATGAGGGGCAGGTAGTTGTAGACCACGCCGAGCTGGACGGCACCGCGGGTGTAGAGGACCTCGAACGGGTCCCCTCCCAGGGCCTGCCACGCCGTCGAGAACGGCCCCTGCGGCGACAGCGCGATCTGCCACCCGAGCGTGCGGACGAGGAAGTTCGTCCAGAACGGCACCATGACGAGGGCCAGCACCAGCCCGCGCCAGCGCGGCGACACCTTGACCGCGAGCCAGTAGGCGAACGGCAGGGCCACCACGAGGCAGACGAGCGTGCCCACCACGGCGATGCGCAGCGTGTTCCAGAAGGTGCGCACGAAGGTGCCCGACAGGGCCTCCCCGTACCGGTCCAGCGACAGGACGTCGTTGGCGTGCGTCCCGAACAGGCCGGGTTTGTAGCCGAAGCTGTACCAGACGACCAGCGCCACGGGAGCCACGAAGAACCCGAGCAGGAACACCCAGGCCGGCAGGGCGAGCGCACCGTAGGGGGTGCGCAGCCGTCGGAGCATCAGTTCCCCGCCGCGGCGCGGATCGCGTCCACGGCCTCGACGATGGCCTGGTGCCCGCTGTTGAGGACGCTGGCGGTGAGGCGGTCGACGATGCTCTTGTCGGGGAACACGAGCTCGGGACGGTCGAGCCCGGCGGCGGCCGCCTTGGTCCCGATGTCCTTGATGGCCGACGGGTAGCCGGTGTAGAGGACCTCCTTGACGGCCTTGTCCTCCTCGAGCATGAAGTCGATGAACGCGTACGCCGCGTCGGGGTGCTGGGCGCCCTTGGCGATGCACCAGTTGTCGATCCACAGGTTCGCGGTCGGCGTCGGGTACACGTACGTCCACTTGTCGGGCGTGCTCGAGGCGTCGATCCCGAGGCGGGCGTCCCCGTTCCAGCACTGCATGAGGGCGAACGTCGACTGCGCGATGGCGCTGCTGCCGGGGTTGGACTCGAAACCCTTCAGGTGCGGCGCGAGGTCCTTGACGAGGGCCTCGCGCGCCTCCTTGATCTTCGCCTGGTCCTCGGTGTTCGGGTCCACGCCGTTGGCGGCGAACCAGATGCTCGTGACCTCCCAGGGGTCCTCGAGGATCGAGGTGTTCCCGGAGGCCTCCTTCTTGGCCGCGTCGAGGAAGTCGGCCCAGGAGGTGAGCTGCCGCTTGACGACGGTGTTGTCGTAGACGAACCCGGTGGTGCCCCAGTCCTTCGGCACCGACCACTTGTTGTCCGGGTCCCAGTCGCGGCCGAGGTAGGCCGGGTCGAGGTTGGGGAAGTTCTTCAGCCTGCTGTGGTCGAGTTCCTCCAGCAGCCCGTTCTGGGCCATCTGCGGGATGAACAACCCGGTGGGGACGACGATGTCGTACCCGCTGGCGCCGTTCGCGGCGACGAGCTTGGCGATCATCTCCTCGTTCGAGGCGTAGCTGTCGACCTGGAGCTTGGGGCCCGTCGCCTCGAACTCCTTGAGGTTGTCCGGGTCGTCGTAGTCGGCCCAGCTGTAGACGTTGAGGCTGTCCTCGACCTTCCCGTCGGGCGTGACCGCGGACCCGCCACCGCTGTCCTTCCCCCCGCCGCAGGCCGCGAGCGCGGCGGTCGAGGCGAGGGCGGCGAGCACGCTGCGGCGCCGGGTGAGGGCGCGGTCGAGACGGCCGGCGGTCCCGGCGGGGACCAGGGCGGTGGGGTGGTCGGTCACGCGGGGCTCCCGGGGGTCAGGGGGGCGGGGAAGACGTGGACGTTCTCGGGGGCGAAACCGCACCAGACCTCGGCGCCGACCTCGCTGGTGCCGGGCCCGGCGGCGCCGCGCGGGGCGCGGGCCAGCACCTCGACGCCCGAGGAGGTCACGACGACGCGCTGGACGACGTCGCCGAGGTGCGCCACACCGGCGAGGCGGCCGCGGACGCGGTTGGTCGCTGCCTGCGCATCGCCGGTGGTCACCTGGACCGCCTCGGGCCGCACCGCCGCGAGGACGGCCGACCCCTCGGGCAGGTCGACCGCTCGGGTGGCCAGCGTGCCCTCCGGGCAGCGGACCACCCCGGGTTGCACGAGGGTCCCGGGCAGGAAGTTCTGCTTGCCGATGAACCCGGCGACGAACGCGCTGACGGGTTCGGCGTAGACCTCCTCGGGAACCCCGAACTGCTGGACCCGGCCGTCGAGCATGACCGCGATGCGGTCGCTCATCGACAGGGCCTCCTCCTGGTCGTGCGTGACGAACACGAACGTCGTGCCGAGGCTGGTCTGGAGGAGCTTGAGCTCGACCTGCATCTCCTCGCGCAGCTTGCGGTCGAGGGCGGACAGGGGTTCGTCCAGCAGCAGGACCTGCGGCCGGTTGACGAGGGCGCGGGCGAGGGCGACGCGCTGCTGCTGACCGCCGGACAGGGCGCTCGGGGACCGCTGGGCGAAGGCGCTCATGCGCACCATCTCCAGCGCCTCCCCCACCCGGCGACGGATCTCCTGCGCCTCGACCCGCTTGCGCCGCAGTCCCTTCTGCCGCAGGCCGTAGGCGACGTTCTCGGCCACGGTCATGTGCGGGAACAACGCGTACGCCTGGAACACCGTGTTGACGGGCCGCCGGTGCGGGGGCAGCCCGAGGACGGAGGTCCCGTCGATGGCGAGGTCGCCCGCGTCGGGCTGCTCGAACCCGGCGAGCATCCGCAGCAGGGTCGTCTTGCCGCAGCCGCTGGGGCCGAGGAGGGACAGGAACTCCCCGGACCGCACGTGCAGGTCGACGCCGTCGACGGCCGTCGCAGCGCCGAACCGCTTGACGACCCCGGTGATGTCGACTGACCCGCCGCCGGTGCCGGCGAGGGAGGACGTGTCGGGGGCGAGCACACTCACCGTCCCACCGCCGTCAGGTCCGCGGGCTCCGACGCGTCGTGGACGGGGACACCCGCCACGAACGTCAGGTCGGTCCGCACCTCGTGCAGGTCGCGGGGTTCCAGGGCGAACGGGTCCGCGCTGGCGACGGCGAGGTCGGCGACGGCCCCGGGCGCGAGCGTGCCGGCGTCGTCGTGGCGGTTGATCCAGGCCGAACCCTCCGTGTACGCGTGCAGCGCCTGCGTGAGGGTCAGGGCCTGCTCGGGGAAGAACGGTTGCGCGTCGACCCCGGGCGGGGTGCGGTTCACCGCGACGTGCACGGCCTGCCACGGGTCGGGGCTGGACACGGGCCAGTCCGACCCCATGACGAGCCGGGCTCCGGTGCGCAGCAACCCCCCGAAGGGGTACTGCCAGGAGTTCCGCTCCGGCCCCAGCAGGGGTGTGGTCAACGCGGTCATCTGCTCCTCCTCGCAGGCCCACAGCGCCTGGGCGTTGGCGGTGACGTCGAGCGCGGCGAACCGGGGCACGTCGTCGGGGTGGACGACCTGCAGGTGCGCCAGGTGGTGGCGGCCGCCCCGCGACCTCGGGGACCGCCGGGCCAGGGCGACGGCGTCGAGGGCGTCGCGCACGGCGCGGTCCCCGATGACGTGCACGTGGACGTCGAAACCGGCCGCGTCGAGCGCGGGCACGGCCGCCAGCAGCAGGTCCCGGTCCAGGTACGACAGTCCCGTCTCCCCCGAGCTGCAGCCGCAGCCGTCGAGGTACGGGCTGAGCATCGAGGCGGTCCGGTTCTCCGCCACCCCGTCCAGCATGATCTTGACGCTCGTCGTGCGGAACCGGTCCGACCCGGCGGCGGCGACCCGCTCGCGGTGGGCGACGAACCCGGCCACGACGTCGTCGACGTCCTCGACGGTGCGGCCGCGCGGCCACCACAGCGCCCCCACGACGCGGGCGCTGAGCGTGCCGGCGGCGGCCGCGCGCAGGTAGACGGGCGTGGTGTCGGAGTGGCCGGCGTAGCTGCCGACGATGGCGTCCTGCCAGCCGGTCACGCCCACGGAGTGCAGGTACCGCTGGCCCTCGGCGAGTCCCGCGGCGAGGTCGTCCTCGGTGACCGGCGGGAGCAGACGGCTGACGAGGTCCATGGCCCCCTCGTGCAGCGTCCCCGTCGGGGTGCCGTCGGGATCGCGTTCGATGCGGCCGTCGGCGGGGTCGGGGGTGCGGGCGTCGACGCCGGCCAGCTCCAGCGCCCGGCTGTTGGCCCAGGCGCCGTGGTGGTCGCGGTTCAGCAGCAGGACGGGGCGGTCGGGGACGATCCGGTCGAGGTCCTCCCGGCGCGGTGTGCCGCCGGGGAAGTCGGCCATCGACCAGCCCCCGCCGGAGATCCACTCCCCGGGGTGGGCGGCGGCGTACGCGGCGACGCGGTCGAGCGCGGCCTGCGCGCCGTGGACCTCGCTGAGGTCGCAGCCGAGGCGCTCGAGCCCGCCCATGACGGGGTGGACGTGGGCGTCGGTGAAGCCGGGGAGGACGAGCCGGCCGGCGAGGTCGACGGCCTGCGTGCCCGGCCCGGCCCAGGACCTCACCTCGGCGTCGGTCCCGACGGCGGCGACGCGGCCGTCGCTGACGGCCACCGCCGTCGCCGACGGGTGCAGCCCGGAGCCGGTGAAGACCCGTCCGGAGTGCAGGACGAGGTCCGCAGTACCGCTCATGGCATCGGAAGGTACAAGCAGATCGCCTCCGTGACAACGGATTCGGTGTTTCGATCGTGTTGCCACCACCGGTTCCGCCCCTCGACCGGCCCCCTGACGGACCGGCCGGGTGAGGACGGGGCCACTCCGGGTGGTGGCCCCACCCCCGCGGCGTCAGTGCGCCGTGAGCCGGGCCAGGGCGGTCGACAGGGGCGTGGGCCGCCCCAGGACGGTCTCCGCGGCGTCCGCGGCCCGCGCCACGAGCAGCCCGGCGTTGACGCCGAGCCAGCGCAGCGGTTCGGGCTCCCACCGCGGCGGGACGTGACCGAACCACGGCAGCCGCAGCAGGTCGGAGTCCTGTCCGGTGATGCTCGCCGCCAGCGTCCGGCCGGCGAGGTTCGCGGTCCCCACCCCGTCGCCGACGTAGCCGCCGGCGCTGCCGAGACCGGTGGACGGGTCGTGCCGGACGGAGGCGTGCCAGTCGCGTGCGATGCCGAGCGGGCCACCCCAGGCGTGGGTGAACCGGGCGCCGGCGACGGCGGGGAACATGTCCCGCAGCGTGGCGCGCAGACCCTGGAAGACCCCTTCGTCCCCGTCGAACTCGGGCTTGATCGAGGAGCCGAAGTGGTACGGCGCACCGCGTCCGCCGAAGACGAGGCGGTCGTCGGCGGTGCGCTGGCCGTAGACGACGACGTGCCGGTGGTCGGAGAACGTCTCCCCGCCCTCCAGCCCCGCCTGGTCCCAGAACCGGGCGGGGAGGGGTTCGGTCGCGACCATGAGCGAGTAGACGGGGACGACCTCGCGCGTGCCCGTCGTCGCCGTCCAGGCCTCGGTGGCGCGCACGACGTGCCGGGCCCGGACCGTGCCGCGGTCGGTGCGGACGCGCCCGGCGGCCACCTCCGTGGCCCGGGTGCCCTCGACGATCCGCCCGCCGCGGCGCTCCACCGCCTCCGCGAGGCCCCGCGCCAGACGCAGGGGGTGGATGCGGGCGCAGTCCGGGGTGTACGTGGCGCCGAGGGCGCGGGTCATGCCGACGGTCTTGCGGGTCTGCTCGGCGTCCAGCAGCCGCAGCCGCTCCGGCGACCCGGCGCGCTCGTCCGCCGCGACCTCGGCCGCGGCCCGGGCCAGCTGCGGCTCGCTGCGGGCCACGACGACGGTGCCGCCGCGGCGGAAGTGGCAGTCGATCCCCTCGGCCTGCACGACGCGCTCGACCTCGTCGATCGTGCCGCGCATGGCCTCCCGCATGGCACGGGCCGCGGCGGGACCGTGCTCGGCGGCCAGGGCGCCCTCCCCCTGCGGCAGCAGGGCCGAGCACCAGCCGCCGTTGCGGCCGCTGGCCCCGAACCCGACCCGCTCGGCCTCGACGACGAGGACGGACGCGGACGGGTCGTGCTCGAGGACGTGGTACGCGGTCCACAACCCGGTGTACCCGGCGCCGACGACGCAGACGTCGACCTCGGTGTCCCCGTCGAGCGGGTCGCGCGCCGGGCCCGGCGGAGCGGTGTCCTCCCAGAGCGACCGGATCACAGCAGCCGGCCCGCCTCGGTGAGCACCGACCGCAGGCGCTGCTCGATGTCGTCGAACTCCGGGGGGCCGATGACGAGCGGCGGCGCGAGCTGGATGACGGGGTCGCCGCGGTCGTCGGCGCGACAGTACAACCCAGCCTCCCACAGCGCCGGGGACAGGAAACCCCGCAGGAGGCGCTCGGACTCGGCGTCGTCGAACGTCTCCCGCGTCGCCTGGTCCTTCACCAGTTCGATCCCGTAGAAGAACCCGGCGCCGCGGACGTCGCCGACGATGGGCAGGTCCAGCAGTCGTTCCAACGCGGCCCGGAACAGCGGCGCGTTCTCGTGCACGTGCTGCACGAGACCCTCGCGCTCGAAGATGTCGAGGTTCGCCATCGCGACGGCCGCCGAGACGGGGTGTCCGCCGAACGTGTAGCCGTGCGCGAACACCTCACCCGGCGCCCGGAACGGTTCGAAGATCCGCTCCGAGGCGATGACCGCACCGAGCGGGGAGTACCCGCTGGTGAGCCCCTTCGCGCACGTGATGATGTCCGGGACGTAGTCGAAGTCTTTGCAGGCGAACAGCTCCCCGATCCGGCCGAAGGCGCAGATCGTCTCGTCGCTGACGAGCAGGACGTCCAGCTCGTCGCAGATCTCCCGCAACCGCTCGAAGTACCCGGGCGGGGGAGGGAAGCACCCGCCGGCGTTCTGGACGGGTTCGACGAACACCGCGGCGACGGTGTCGGCACCCTCGAACTCGATGGCCTCCCCCACCCGGTCGGCGGCCCAGCGGCCGAAGGCCTTGGCGTCCTCGCGCAGGTGCTCGGGCGCCCGGTACTGGTTGGTGTTCGGGGCGCGGAACGTGCCGGGGACGAGGGGTTCGAAGTCGGCCTTCACCCCCGGGATGCCCGTGATGGACAACGCCCCGTGCGTGGTGCCGTGGTAGGCGATGGAGCGGCTGACGACCTTGTGCTTGCCCGGTTTCCCGGTCCGCTTGTAGTACGCCTTGGCGAGCTTCCACGCCGTCTCGACGGCCTCGCTGCCGCTGGTGGTGAAGAAGACGCGGTCCAGGTCGCCCGGGGCCTCGTGGGCGAGGCGTTCGGCGAGGTCGATCGCTGCGGGGTGGGCGTAGGACCACAGCGGGAAGAACCCCAGGGTGGAGGCCTGCTCGGCGGCGGCCTGGGCCAGTTCGGTGCGGCCGTGGCCGACCTGGACGGTGAAGAGGCCGGCGAGTCCGTCGAGGTACTCCCGGCCGCGGGAGTCCCAGATGCGGGCACCCTCACCGCGGACGATGACGGGGACGTCGTCGCCGGCGTCGAAGGGCGCGTGCCGCGTGAAGTGCATCCACAGGTGGTCACGCGCAGCCACGGAACGGTCGGTGCCGCGCGGAGTGGTCGCGAGGTGGCTGGACATGCCCGGACACTAGACCGGCCGGTACAGTTGCCACAAGCATTCCGTCGCGGAAAAGGGTCAGGACTGCGGATCCGTCAGCGGGTGCCCCAGTTGTAGAGCTGTTTGCGCAGGCTCAGGTAGACGAAGGTCTCCGTCGCCACCACCCCGGGGATGGCGCGGATCTTGGCGTTGATGAGCTCGAGCAGCCCGTCGTCGTCCTCGCAGACCGCCTCGACGATGACGTCGAAGGAGCCGGCCGTGACCACGACGTAGTCGATCTCGGGGACCTCGGCCAGCCGGTCGGCGACGATGCGGGTGTCCCCCTCGGCACGGATGCCGATCATGGCCTGGCGCGCGAACCCGACCTGGACGGGGTCGGTCACCGCGACGATCTGGACGACCCCGCTGTCGAGGAGCCGCTGCACCCGCTGGCGGACGGCCGCCTCGGACAACCCGACGGCCTTGCCGATCGCCGCGTAGGACATGCGGCCGTCCTCCTGGAGCACCTCGATGATGCGTTTGGAGACGTCGTCCAGGGCGAGGGCGGGCTGTCGGCTGGGCACCCGCCGATGCTACGCGGAACCCCTTGCCGCCCACCGACGATCCGGGGTATGACTCGGCGGGTGCCGTTCCTCACGTCGAGTTCACCGGCCGTCGACGACGCCTTGCGGGGAGTCGCCAGCACTCCGTACTGGTTGGACGACCCCGGTCGGCCCGACCCGGAACCTCCCCTCATCACCGGCACCCGCGCCGACCTCGTCGTCGTGGGCGGCGGTTTCACCGGGCTGTGGACGGCCCTGCGCGCGAAGGAACGCGACCCGGACCGCGACGTGCTGCTGCTGGAGGGCGCGTGGATCGGCTGGGCCGCCTCCGGGCGCAACGGCGGGTTCGTCGACGCGAGCCTGACGCACGGCCGCAGCAACGGGGAACTCCACCTGCCGGACGAGGTCGACCGGCTCGACGCCCTCGGGCTGGCCAACCTCGACGGTCTGCAGGACGACGTCGCCCGGTACGGCTGGGCCTGCGACTTCGAGCGCACGGGCGGGTTGTCGGTCGCGACCGAGGCGTACCAGGTCGACCAGTTGCGCGCCGAACCCGGTTTCCTCGACGCGGCCGCCGTCCGCGCGCAGGTCGACTCCCCCACCTACCTGGCGGGGGCGTGGACGCCGGACGACACCGCGCTCGTGAACCCGGCCCGGCTGTGCTGGGAGCTCAAGCGCACCTGCCTCGAGCTCGGCGTCCGCATCGCGGAGCACACCGCCGTGCGGGGTCTGTCCTCCGACGGCCGCGACGTCGTCCTGCGGACGGCCGGCGGCGACGTGCGCGCGCGCCGTGTCGCGCTGGGCACCAACGTGTTCCCGTCGTTGCTGCAGCGGTACCGGTGGCACACGATCCCCGTCTACGACTACGCGCTGGTGACCGAACCGCTGTCGACGGCGCAGTTCGACGCGATCGGCTGGCGGAACCGCCAGGGCATCGGCGACCTCGGCAACCGCTTCCACTACTACCGCCGCACGACGGACGACCGCGTCCTGTTCGGCGGCTACGACGCCGTCTACCACTACGGCCGGCGGTTGTCGGCGGAGTACGACCAGAACGCGGACTCGTTCCGGACGCTCGCCTCGCACTTCCAGCAGACGTTCCCGCAGCTGGAGGGGCTGCGGTTCACGCACGCCTGGGGCGGGGCGATCGACACGTGCACGCGGTTCTTCCCGTTCTTCGGCACCGGCCACGGCGGCCGCGTCGCGCACGTCGCCGGGTACACCGGCCTGGGGGTCGGGATGACGCGGTTCGCCGCCGACGTCCTGCTGGACCTGCTGGCCCGGGCGGAGGACGGCCCGACGGAACTCACCGAGCTCGACCTCGTGCGGACCCCGCCGGTGCCGTTCCCCCCGGAACCGATCGCGTGGGGCGGGGTGGAGGTGACGACCCGGTCCCTCGACCACGCCGACCGGCACGAGGGGCAGCGCAACGTGTGGTTGCGGACCCTGGACCGGCTGGGGCTGGGTTTCGACTCCTAGCCCCTGGGTGCGCAACGGGTCCGCGAGGACCCGTTGCGCAGCGACCGGTCCCTCAGCCCGTCTTGCCGCCCACCTCCCCCGACGCGGCCCCCGACGCGGCCCCCGACGCGGTCCCCGACCCGTGGTCGGAGTGGCAGTGCCGGCCGTGGTGGCCCCCCGGGGCGGGCGCGTCGAGCGCGGGGTTGCGGTCGAAGAACCCGGCGGGCTTGAGCCGGAACGCGACCGCGTCCTGGGGCATGACGGGCCAGTCCTCCACCCGCGGGACGTGGTGGATGCCGAAGACGTGCCACAGCACGACGTCGGTGTCCTCCAGCGGTTCGTCGTCGGCGGTCCACCGGGTCATGCCCTCGTCCCCGCTGCTCTGCGTGGGGTGGTCGCCCGCCGGCCACAACTCGTCGTCGTGGTGCCGGGTGACCCACACGTCGTGGCCGATGACGGGGGCGCGCAGGAACTGCGGGGCGTCCGGGGCGAACAGGTGCGGGATCGCGTCGGGCGTCGTGAGCTTGTAGGCCGTCGGCGTGCCCACGGCGTTGGTGCGCCGCGTGCTCGCCACCTTCCAGACGCGCTGCTTCTGCCAGTCGACGTCGCGACCGGCCTCGCGCTCGGACCGGACCGGTGTCGAGGTCGTCGTCAGGGCCAGGCCGTGCGGGTTGTCCGGTCCCGTCGGTGCGACGTGCGTGTCGACCTCGTGCACCGTGGCGTGCTGCCCGTCGACGTCGAGGTCGAGGCGCGCGACGAGGAAGTGCTGGTGGATGGGCGCGTACGTGCGCTCGTCGACGAGGACCCCCGTCGCAGGCGTGGGCGCACCCTCGGGCAGCGGGGTCGTCACCATGATCCCCGTCGC
The DNA here is from genome assembly GCF_040796495.1 of Kineococcus endophyticus. Classification (NCBI taxonomy): domain Bacteria; kingdom Bacillati; phylum Actinomycetota; class Actinomycetes; order Kineosporiales; family Kineosporiaceae; genus Kineococcus; species Kineococcus endophyticus. Next base: position 32,002 of record NZ_JBFNQN010000002.1, read on the forward strand.
GCGCACCTCGCACTCGATGGTCCCGTCGAGGTACAGCCGCCAGTAGACGAGGTACTCGTAGTTCGCGACGGTCGCGTGGAACGAGACGACCATGCGCCGCGAACGCCGCACCTGGGCGCCGGCGCGCTCGTCGACGTGCTTCCACAGGACGGCGTCGTCCTCCTCGTGCAGGCAGATCGCCTGCGGCACGGTGTAGGCCTCGCCGCGGGAGTCGGTCAGGACGGCGTCGACGTAGCGGATCTCGCCGAGGCAGTCGCAGCCCAGTTCCAGGGACGTCGTCATGTACCCCAGGCCCCACTCGCCGATGTCGTAGGCGGTGCGGCGGCGGTGGTCGAAGGACGGGTCGCGGTAGGGCACGACCATCTCCGCGAACGACAGCCGGTAGCCGACCTCGCGGCGCTCGTCCCCGTCGTGCCAGGCGAGCTGGTGCAGGACCAGCCCCTCGCGGTGGGTGAACCCGAGGCGCACCGACCAGTTCGCCCAGCGCAGTTCGCCGTCGTCGCTGATCGTGAACGAGGGCCCGTCGGGCTGGGTGATGTCGAGGGTCCGCAGGTCGGTGCGACCGGCGATGCCCGTCAAGGCCGGGTCGTACTCGCCCCGCGTCGGCGCGTCGGGGGCGGCGGGCGCCTCCTCGACGTCGAGCAGCTCGTAGGTGTTCATGTCGAGGATGAACTTCAGGCCGCTGACCGGGTGGGCGTACGGGCTGCCGCCGGGCATCTCCCGCCGCCACACGTCGACCCAGCCGAGGCGGCGGTCGCGCCACTGCTCGGGCATCACGGCCGCGCCGAAGGTCCAGGTGTCCAACAGGACGAGGTCGAGGTCGGTCAGCCCACGGGCGGCGAGCGCCTCGACGACGCGCGGTTCGCGCTTGAGCGCCTCCTCGGCCTCGTGGAACTCGTCGAGCGTGAAGTTCGGGGTCACCCCCGGCAGGTGCTCGAAGCGCTCGACCACCCCGGCCACGAGGTCGACGAGGACGTCGTACGTCCGGCCGTCGGCGCGGTCCCAGACGATGGAACGCGCACGCCGGGGGACGTCGTCACCGGTCCGCCACGCCAGGACGTCGGCCTTGGGCGGCTCGGCGAGCACGACGCCGGCGAAGCGCATGGAGGGGACCAGGCGACCGCTCCCCCGCAGCACCTCCAGGTTGCGGCCGAACTCCTCGGCGTCCAACGGGACCAGCGGGTGCGCCGGCACGGCAGTCCTCCTCCATCGGTGGGCTCCATCGGCTGATGGACGGCCAGTCTGACCGAGAGGTCAGGACCCGTCCAGCGGGACCCACGTTTTCCGTCGCGTTGCACGGCGGTCACGACGGATTCCGCGAGCACGTCATCTCGCGCTGTTAGGGTCGCCCGGTTCTGGACCCCCCTCGACGTCAGGAGCCCCGATGGCACGTGCCGACCACCCCCCGAGCTCGCCGCTGCCCACCTCACCCGCGGCCGGCAAGGGACTGCAGTCCGGAGCGCTCGGGCTGTGGGGCAACACGGTCATCGGGCTCGGCGCCACCGCCCCCGTCTACAGCCTCGCCGCCACCCTCGGCTACATCGTCCTGGCGGTGCACGACAAGGCGCCGGCGATGTTCCTCGTGGCGTTCGTGCCGATGCTGCTCGTGGCCGTCGCCTACCGCGAGCTCAACCGCGCGGCGCCGGACTGCGGGACGACGTTCACGTGGGGCACCAAGGCGTTCGGCCCCTGGGTCGGCTGGATGGGCGGCTGGGGCGTGGCCGTCTCGGCGATCATCGTGCTCGCCAACGTCGCCGAGATCTCCGCCGTCTACACGCTGCGGTTCCTCGGCCTGGACGGAGCCGCCGAGAACCTGCCGCTGCGGGTCGCGCTCGGCCTCGTGTTCATCGTCGGCATGACGTGGGTCAGCTACCGCGGGATCGTGATCTCCGAACGCGTCCAGAACGTCCTCATCGTCGTGCAGTTCCTCGTGCTGGGCGTCGTGTCGCTCGGTGCACTGTACCTCGTCTACAGCGGCGGCGCCGGCGAGCAGGCCGTCCGGCCGCAGTGGGACTGGTTCTCCCCGTTCGGGGTCAGCGGGTCGGCCATGGCCGAGGCCGTGATCCTCTGCATCTTCATCTACTGGGGCTGGGACGCGTGCCTGGCCGTCAGCGAGGAGACCCGCGACGCCGACCGGACCCCGGGCCGGGCCGCACTGCTGGCGACGGTGATCCTCGTCGTGACGTACGTCCTCGTCGCGGTCGCGGTGCAGGCCTACGCCGGGTTCGGGACGACGGGCATCGGGCTGAACAACCCCGAGAACGCCGACGACGTCCTGTCCACCCTCGGCGCTCCCGTCGGCGGGGCCGTCCTGTCCGGTCTGCTGCTGGTGACCGTCGCGATCTCCGCGGCCTCCTCGACGCAGACGACCATCCTGCCGACGGCCCGCGGCACGCTGTCGATGGCCGTCTACGGCGCTCTGCCGCAACGGTTCGCGAAGGTCCACCCGCGGTTCAAGACGCCGTCCTACGGGACGGTCGTGATGGGCGCGGCAGCGGTCGCGTTCTACCTCGTGCTGAGTCTGGTGAGCCAGAACGCCCTGCAGGACTCCATCGCCTCGCTCGGGCTGGCCGTCGCGTTCTACTACGGCATCACGGCGTTCTCGTGCGTGTGGTTCTTCCGCCGGACGCTGACCCGCTCGGCCCGGGACCTGCTGCTGCGCGGGGTGTTCCCGGCCCTCGGCGGCCTGGCGATGCTGTGGGCCTTCGTCCAGAGCAGCGTCGACATGCTGGCCCCGGACTACGGGTTCACGACGTTCGGGCCCCTCGGCGGGGTGTTCGTCATCGGCGTCGGGATGCTGGCCCTCGGGGTGCCGCTGATGCTGCTGTGCGCCGCCCGGCTGGGCGCGTTCTTCCGCGGCGAGACGCTCGACGCGGACACCCCCGTCCTCGTCCCCGACACCGGGCAGCCGCCCGTCGGGGGGCTCTGAAGAGCCCTCCCCCGTTCGTGTCGTTGACGCGAAGCGCCGAACCTACCGGTGCTTCGCGTCAACGACACCGACCCGCCAGGCGCGCGTCAGGTGAGGACGCGGCGGAGCGCGAGGTCGGCGTCGAGGACGACGGCGCCGCCGCGGGCGCCGGGTTCGAGGTGGCCGACGTCGGCCCGGCCCAGGAGCCGCGCCGGGGTCGCGGTGACGGCGTCGAGCGCGTCCTCGAACGCCAGCCCCGCCTCCGTCACCGCGAACCGCAGGGCGCGGTCCAGGGTCAGGGTGCTGCCGGCGATCGACCCGCCGTCGGCGAGCCGGGCCACCCCGTCGAGGACGTCGACCTCGAGGTCGCCCAGCCGGTAGCGGCCGTCGGCCGACCCGGTCGCGGCCATGGCGTCGGTGACGAGGGCGACGCGTCCGCGGCCGGCGCGCCGGGCGGCGAGCGCGACGACGAGCGGGTGCAGGTGCACGCCGTCGGCGATGAGCTCGACGGTGACGCGGTCGTCGTCGAGCAGCGCGGGGACGGCGCCGGGTTCGCGGTGGTGGACGGGGGGCATGGCGTTGAACAGGTGCGTCGCCCACCGGGCACCGGCGTCGACGGCGCGCCGGGTGGTGTCGGCGTCGGCGCCGGTGTGGCCGATGGAGGCGATCGCCCCGGCGGCCGAGATCTGCTGCACCGCAGCCAGTCCCCCGGGCAGTTCGGGCGCGATGGTCACCATCCGCACGAGCCCCGTGCGCAGGAACCGGTCGAGGTCGACGGGCTCGGGCGCGCGCAGCAGGCCGGGGGCGTGGGCGCCGCGGTGGTCCGGGCTCAGCCACGGCCCCTCGAGGTGGACACCGGCCAGTTCCCCGTCGGTCACGAGGTCGGCGAGGGCGTCCACGGTGGCGGCGAGTTCGTCGACCGGGCGGGTGACGAGGCTCGCGACGAGGGTCGTCGTCCCGTGCGCGCGGTGGGTCGCGGCGACGGTGCGGGCGGCCGCGACGGCCTCGTCCCCACGACCACCGAAGCTGGCGCCGCCCCCGCCGTGGCAGTGCACGTCGACGAAACCGGGGACCACGTGGGCCCCCTCGACGGTCTGGTCCGCGTCCGGCGCGGGGCCCGCCCCCACGGCGACGACCTCACGGCCGTCCAGCAGGGCCCAGCCGTCGGGCAGGACCCGGGAGCCGGTGTGGACGGTGCCCCGCGCCAGGACGGTCATCGGGTCTCGGTGACCTTCCGCAGCCCGCGCGGAGCGTCCGGGTCCAGCCCGCGCGCGACGGCCATCTCGAGCGCAAGCCGCTGCAGTGGAACGATCTGCACGACGGGGGCCAGTTCCTCGGGCATCCCGCCGGGCAGGCCGAGGCGGACGGTCGCGTCGGGCGCCAGGCCCTCGGGGGCGACGGCGCAGACGTCGGCACCGCGGTCGCGCAGCGCGTCGAGCACGGGCGCCATGGCCTCCCCGCCGCGGCCCTGGGGGACGACGGCGATGACGGGCCGGTCCGCGTCGACCATGGCGAGCGGGCCGTGCATGAGGTCGGCGGCCGAGAACGCCTGCGCCGACAGGTATGAGGTCTCCATGAGCTTCAGCGCGGCCTCGCGCGCCGTCGGGTAGGAGTACCCGCGGGCGGTGACGACGAGGCGGTCGACGAACCGGTAGCGCGCGGCGACGTCGGGCACGTCGGTGGCCGAGACGGCCTGCTCGAGGAACCCGGGCAGGGCCTTCGCGGGCGCGAGGTCGCCGCCGCGCCAGGTGGTCACGAGCAGCCAGAGCGTCAGCAGCTGGGCCGTGTAGCTCTTGGTCGCCGCGACGGCCAGTTCCGGGCCGGCGTGCACGTCGAGGTGGTGCTCGGCGGCCTGCGCGAGCGGCGACGCGGGGTTGTTCGTCACGGCGAGCGTGATGGCCCCGGCGCGGCGGGCCGCGGCGGTGGACTCGACGAGGTCCGGGGACCCGCCGGACTGGCTGATGCTGATCCAGAGCACGTCGCGCAGGTCGGGCGTCGCCTCGTAGACGGTGAGCGTCGAGGTCGAGGTGAGCCCGCAGGGCAGGCCGAGGCCGATCTCCAGCAGGTACTTGGCGTAGAGCGCGGCGTGGTCGCTCGTGCCGCGCGCGGTCAGGAGGACGGCGCGCGGAGCCTTGTCCCGAAGGACACCGGCGATCCGGGCGAGCTCACCGTCCGCGGCGGTGAGGATCCGGTCCGCGACGGCGGGCTGTTCGGCGATCTCGGAACGGACGAGGTGGCCACGGGCGGGGCTCAACGGGTCTCCAGACGGGAGGTGGGATTCCGGTGAAGGAAGTTGACACGACGGTAGCGCCCGGCGAAAGTTCTCGCCAGACCCTGGACGGAGCCCTGTGACCGCACCCGACCCCGACGCCCTGCGCGCCCACCTGCTCGCCGCCGTCCCCGCGGCGACGGCGTCCGGCGCCCGGGTGCTCACCGCCCTGCTCGAGGACCCCGTCGCGTCCGCCCAGTTCACCGTCACCGACCTCGCGGCCCGTACCGGGACGAGCGAGGCGACCGTCGTGCGGACGGCGCGTTCCCTGGGGTTCGCCGGGTACCCGCAGCTGCGCCTGGCCCTCGCCGCGGCCGGACCCGCCCCGGCTCCGGCCGCGCTGCTGACGGAGTCCCCCGAGGACGCGCCCGACCTCGCCGGCGTCGTCGCGACGCTCACCGCCCTGGAGAGCGAGGCCCTGCACGCCACGGCGCGCACGATCGACCTGACCGCCCTCGGCGCAGCGGCCGACGCCGTCCAGGGCGCGCGCGCCGTCGACTGCTGGGGCATCGGGGCCTCCGGCCTGCTGGCCGCGGACTTCGACCACAAGGCCGTCCGCGTCGGGCTGTTGACGCGGTTGCGGACGGAGGGCCACGCGGCGCTCGTCAGTTCCGAGACCCTCGGTCCGGACGACACCGCGCTCGTCGTCAGCCACTCCGGCCGCACCCCCGACGTCGTCGCGGCGGCCGGCCGCGCCCGCGACCGGGGCGCCACGGTCGTCGCCGTGACGAGTTCGGCGGGGTCCCCGCTGGCCGGGACGGCCGACCACGTCCTCCTCGCCACCGGACGCGAGACCGCTTACCGCGCAGGCGCGATGGCGAGCCGGGCCGCGACGGCGCTCGTCCTGGACTGCCTGTACGTCGCGGTCGTGCAACGCCTCGGCGACCGCGCCGGGGACGCGCTGCAACGGACCTACCGGGCGGTGGAGGAACCCCGCTCGGCCGACGGCGGCCGGCCGCGCCGCCGCCGGTAGGCCGTGCTCAACGCGAACGCGTCGGCGTACCCGACCTCGGCGGCGATCGAGGCGAGCGTCCGGTCGGTGCGCCGCAGCAGGTCGGTGGCCAGGTCGAGGCGCAGTTCCGTCAGGTAGCGCTGCGGCGGGCTGCCCACCACCTCGGCGAAGCGCCGGGCGAAGGTGGCCCTCGACACGCCCGCCCGTTCCGCGAGCGCCGCCACGGTCCACCGCTGCGCGGGCCGGGAGTGCAGCAGGTCCAGCACCGGTCCGACGACCGGATCGGCTGCGGCGCTGATCGACCCGACGTCGCGGCGCCCACGAAGGACGGTGAGGACCAGCAGGTCGACGAGCCGGTCGAGCACCGCGCGCTGCGCGGGTCCGTCCCGGACGGACTCCTGCGCGAGCAGCGCCAGCAGGTGCTCGGGCGCCCGCCCGGTCAGCACCGGTGGGAACCCGGCCAGGGCACGGCGCCCGACGGGGTCCCCGGCGAGGTACGCGGCGTGGACGAGGAGTGTCGGGGCGTCGAGCGCGTCGCCGTAGCTGCGCGCCCCCGGCAACCGCCAGCGGTCGCCTGCGAGGTGGGCCGGTTCGTGGGGTTCCCGGGACCGGCCCGGTCCGTCGACGACCGCTCCCGGCGTCGTGCCGGCGGGGTCGGTCAGCTCGTGCGGTCCCCGGACCAGCGCGACGTCCCCGGGGCGCAGGGGGTGGTCCGCGCACCGGGCCGCACCGCGGACGAGCACGTGGACGACGAGAACGGCCGGCGTCTCGAACCGCAGACCCCAGGGGTCGCGCAGGTGGGACAGCGTGACGTCGGTGGCAGTCCCCGCGAACAGGTCGCTGAGCACGGGTCGAGGCTAGGCGGTGGTGAGACGGCAGGACATGCCGACGAGCGAGGCAGCCATGTCCGACCGTCCACAGGGACGGGTTGACTGGCGAGGTGCTCATCGTCCTCTCCGGCCTGCCGGGCAGCGGGAAGACCTCCCTGGCCCGCGCCCTCGTCACCGCCGCCCGCGCCGTGCACGTGCGCCTCGACACGGTCGAGCAGGCGCTCGTCGACGCCGGCACCGCGACCCACCCGGTCGGCCCCGTCGGCCACCACGTCGCGCGCGCCGTCGCGGGTGACCTGCTGCGGCAGGGGCACCTCGTCGTGGCCGACGGGGTGAACCCGCTGCCCGTGACGCGGGAGCTGTGGTGGGACGTGGCGCGCGCGGCGGACCGTCCGTGGCTCGACGTCGAGGTCGTCTGCGGCGACACCGTCCTGCACCGACGTCGGGTGCAGGACCGGGTGGCCGACATCCCCGGCCACCCCGAACCCACGTGGGCGGACGTCGAACGCGTCGAGTTCACGCCCTGGACGACGGACCGGGTACGCGTCGACCTCGGCAGGCTGTCCCCCGCCGAGGCCGCCGCGGGGGTCCTGAGCCGTGCTCAGTCCTCCCAGACGATGCCGACCTTGCCGCCGACCCCGGAGTCGGCGACGGAGTAGGCCTCCGCCGCCTGGGCGAGCGGGAACCGGTGGGTCACGACCGTCTCGGGGTGCAGGCCCCAGCGCGCGAGGTTCTCGAGCAGTTCGCCCATCCGGACGGTCGAGGTCACCCACGAGCCGTGGACCGTGAGCTGGCGGTGGATCAGCACCTCGCTGACGTCGACGGACAACTGCCCGCCCTCCCCCACGAGGGCCGCGCGCCCCCAGCGCCGGGTGTGCCGCAGCGCGGTGAGCTGACCCCGCCCGTTCCCGGAGCAGTCGACGGACGCCTCCGCCCCGTCGCCGAGGGCCGCGTCGAGTTCCTCGTCCGTGCCCGCGAGCGCTGCGTCGACCGCGCCCAGTTCGAGGGCCAGGGCCCGCCGGTCCGGGCTGGGGTCGGTGCCGACGACACGGGAGGCGCCCATCGCCTTGGCCAGCAACCCCGCGGCGAGCCCGACGGGGCCCAACCCGACGACGAGGAGCCGGTCCCGACCGGAGACGGCGAGCCGGCACAGCGCCTCGTACGCCGTCCCGAAACCGCAGGCGACGCACGCGCCGTCGAGGAACGTCAGTTCGTCGGGCAGGACGAGGAGGTCGCGCTCCTCGGCGAGCAGCAGGTCGGCGTGGCCCCCGTCGCGCTGCCAGCCGTAGGCCTTGCGGGACGGTGCGCTGCAGCTGATCTGGTAGCCCCGGCGGCAGTCGTCGCACTGGCCGCAGCCGCTGATGTGGTAGACGACGACGCGGTCACCGACGGCGATGCGGTCCACCCCGGACCCGACCGCGACGACGCGGCCGGCGGGTTCGTGGCCGCCGACGACACCCTGGTAGGCCTCCGGGCCCTCCCCGAGGTGCTCGCGGTAGATGGCGCGCAGGTCCGACCCGCAGATCGTCGAGGCGCGGGTGGCCACGACGACCTGGCCGTGGCCGGGGCTCGGATCGGGCACCTCGCGCAGGTCGACCTCGCGGTTCCCTGGCAGAAACGCTGCGTGCACGGTGGGGACTCCTCGTCGAGTGTGGTGCGGGTGGTCGTCGCGCCCGAGCATCGCACGGGACCACCGCCCAAGATCAGCGGACGGCGGCGAAGAGCAGGCTGTCGCGGCGTTCGCCGGCGACGACCACGTGGGAGCGCAGCAACCCCTCGTGCTGCATCCCGATCTTCTCCAGGACCCGCCGCGACCCGGAGTTCTCCGGTCGGCACGTCGCCTCGACCCGGGCCAGACCCGCGCGGGTGAGTGCGAACCCCAGCACCACCGCGGCGGCCTCCGTCGTGATGCCCTGACCCCACCGGTCGCGGCGCAGGACGTACCCCATCTCGCCGCGGGCGTTCCCCCGGCTCCGCACGGTGAGTGCCACGCTGCCCACCAGGTCCGCGTCGAGGACGACGGCCCACGTCCAGGAGTCCGGCGGGCCGTCGTGCCGCGCCGCCCGCACGGCGTCAGCGACGAAGCGCCGGGTGTCCTCGGGCGAGTTCGGTCCCCACGTGACGTGCCGGCACACCTCGGGGTCGCCGGCGTACCGGTGCACGGCCTCCTCGTCGCCGGGCGCGAACGCCCGCAGCCGCAACCGGGGCGTCGCGATTTCCTCCACGGCGACCAGTGCAGCGCAGACCCCGCGCGTCGTCCACCCCCGCTCAGCCGGGCCGGAACTCCAGCAGGACGGTGCGGTGGCCGTCGTCCTCCCCCGTGGCCCCGGTCGGCACGAAACCCGCCCGCCGCCACGCCGCGATCGCGCGGACGTTCTCCTGCGCCGGATCGGCCGTGACCGACGTCCACCCCCGGCGCAGGAGGTGGGTCGCGAGGAGCCGGGCTGCGGCGGGCCCGGTGCCGCGACCCTGCTCGGCGGCGGCGAGGAACAGGTCCACTCCTCCCCTGCCCGGGCGGTCGGCGTCCTGACACACCTGCAGGACGCCGGCGGGCCGGTCCGCCACCTCGACGACGAAGACGGTGACGTCGGGTTCGCGGGCGCCGCAGTACTTCGCGAGGACCTCCTCGCGGGACAGGGGACGTCCTCCCCACCACCGGTGGACGGCCGGGTCGGCCAACCAGGCCGTGACGGCGTCGGCGTCGTCGGGGGTGCTCGGCCGCAGCGCCACGGTTCCCGACCGCAGCCCCCGGGGAACCGAGCGCCCGGTCAGGCCGAGCGCGCGGCGGACGTCGTGCAGGTGGTGGAAGGCGTCGTGGGCGTTGTTGCCGGCGACGTCGGCGGCACGCTGCTCGCCGCGGGTGGCGTGCTGCAGGACGACGTCGTGGAGCAGCGCGTCGCGGAGCACCTCGCCCCACGCGGACGCGCTGCCCCGCAACGACCACAGCGCTCCGGCCGCGCCGATCCGGTCGTAGCCCCGGGCGCGGCCGAGGGCGTCGGGGTCGTACGCGTCGACGAGGCGCTCCTGCCCGGCCACGGCCTCGACGAGGCGCTCGGCCCACTGCCGCAGGTTCTCCCCCACGTGGGCGACGTACCCCGCGACCGTCCAGCCGTGGTCGGGGTGCCGGGTGCCGCCGTCCCGGCCGGCGAGCGCGTGGGCGAACTCGTCGGCGACGCCCTCGACGAACTCGACGGCCTCCTCGGCGGCGGGCCAGCTCCAGCCGCACTCGGCGCAGGGGTTCCCGTACCGGGCAACGCCCCAGACCTCGGGCGGTGCGGGGGTCACGGCAACGTGAGGACCACGGGCCCGTCGGCCGTCACGGCGACCGTGTGCTCCTCGTGCGCGCCACGGCTGCCGTCGACGCTGCGCATGGTCCAGCCGTCCGGGTCGGTGCGGTAGGAGGAGTTCCCGCCGGCGGTGAACCAGGGTTCGATCGCGATGACGAGACCGGGTTTCAGCGTCAGTCCCCGCCCCGCCCGGCCGTCGTTGGGGACGGAGGGGTCCTCGTGCATGGTGCGGCCCACGCCGTGGCCGCCGAACTCGGTGTTCACGCCGCAGCCGTGCGCGTGGCCGACGGCCCCGATGGCGGCGGAGACGTCACCGATCTTGCCCCCGACGACCGCGGCGGCGATGCCGGCCGCGAGGGCCTCGCGGGTGGCGGCGACGAGGGCCTCGTCCTCGGGTCGGGGGGTGCCGACGCTGAACGTCGTGGCGGAGTCACCCGCCCAGCCGTCGAGCACGGCGCCGCAGTCGACGCTCAGCAGGTCGCCGTCGCGCAGGGCGTAGCGGTCCGGGATGCCGTGCAGCACCGCGTCGTTGACGGAGGCGCAGATGACGCCGGGGAACGGGGAGTCCGCGAACCGCGGCTGGTAGCCGAGGAAGGGTGACGTCGCGCCGGCGCCGAAGATCACCTCGCGCGCCACGGCGTCCAGTTCGTCGAGCCGCACGCCGACCGCGGCGGCCTCACGGACGGCGACGAGGGCCTGGCCGACGACACGGCCGGCGGCGCGCATGGCCTCGACCTCACCGGGGGTCTTGAGTTCCACCACGAGAACCTCCTGGGAAAGTTATCCCGGTATTAGTATCACGCCATGGTCCGTCCTCCGCTGCCCGACGAGGTGCGCGCCCGCGGCCGCCGCCTCGGGGAACTCCTCCGCACGGCGCGCGGGGACCGCACGATCCCCCAGGTCTCGGCGTTGTCCGGCGTCCCCGCCGAGACGTTGCGCAAGATCGAGGCGGGCCGCGTGCCGACGCCCGCGTTCTTCACCGTCGTCGCGCTCGCGACCGCGCTCGACCTCCCGCTCACCGACGTCGTGGAGCACTGCACGCCACCTGTCCCCGCCGTCGAGGGCGTGGCGTGAGCACGCTTCCCGGCCTGCTCCCGGGACTCCTGACCGACCACGACAGCCGGGACGCCGTGGCGACGGACCGCTCCGGCCACCGCCCGGTCACCCTGCCGGACGGCGTCGTGCGCGCCCGCGACGTCCAGGACGTCGTGGAGACCCTGCGCTGGGCGAGCGCGCACCGCACCCCCGTCGTGACCCGCGGCGGCGGGTCGGGTTTGGCGGCCGGGGCGAGCGCGAGCGCCGGCGAGGTCGTCCTGGACCTGTCGGGCATGGACCGCATCCTCGACCTGCGGCCGCAGGACCAGGTGGCCGTCGTCGAACCCGGTGTGATCACGTCCCACCTCGACGCGGCCGCCGCCGAGCACGGGTTGTTCTACGCCCCCGACCCGGCGAGCGCTGCGATCTCCACGATCGGCGGGAACATCGCCACCAACGCGGGTGGGTTGCGCTGCGCGAAGTACGGCGTGACGCGCGAGGCCGTCCTCGGGCTCGACCTCGTGCTCGCCGACGGCCGCCGCGTGTCGACGGGCCGCCAGACGGTGAAGGGCGTCGCCGGCTACGACCTCACCGGGCTCGTCGTGGGATCGGAGGGGACGCTGGCCGTGGTCGTCGGCGCGACGCTGCGGTTGCGTCCGAAACCCCTGGAGACGGCGACGCTCGCGGCGCACTTCGACGACGTCGTGGCCGCCGCGTCCGCGGCCGCGGCGATCACCGCGGCCCGCCTGCAGCCAGCCGTCCTCGAACTGGTCGACGCCGTGACGCTCGAGGCCGTCGACGCGGCACGGGGTTCGGCGCTGCGCTCCCTCGGCGCGGCGGCGCTCGTCGTGCAGTGCGACGGCCGGGGCGCGCGGGCCGACATCGACGCCGTGGCCGAGGTCGTCGCCTCGTTCGCGACGTCGTGGCGCGCGACGAGCGACCCCGTCGAGGCCGAGGAACTCCTCGCCGCCCGGCGCGCGGGGCTGCCCGCGCTGGAGGCCACCGGCGACGTGTTCATCGAGGACGTCGCCGTCCCGCGCTCCCGGCTCGCCGCCGCGGTCTCGGGGATCCAGGCGATCTCCGCGCGCACCGGCGTGCGCATCGCCACGATCGCGCACGCGGGCGACGGGAACCTGCACCCGATCGTCGTCGTCGAGCGCGGCGGCACCGTGACCGAGGGCCCGGCCTGGGAGGCGGCGTGCGCGGTGTTCGACCTGGCGCTGGAGCTGGGCGGGACCCTGACGGGCGAGCACGGCGTTGGCCTGCTCAAGCGGACGTGGCTGGCCCGGGAACTCGGGGAGGACTCCCTGGGGCTGCAGCGCGGCATCAAGGCCGTGTTCGACCCGCTCGGGATCCTCAACCCCGGGAAGGGGATCTGAGCTCGGCGCTCCACGCGAGCATCGTCGGGATCCGGCTGAACCAGCGTTCGTGCTCGGTCCACTCCCCCTCCGGGCGCCCGTGCTGCGGCAGGGACGGCGGTTCGACGAGTCCGGTCACGGCGAACCCCGCCGCCGCGAGTTCGGCGACGTACCAGGACAGCGGCCGGTGGTAGTGCCGGTGACCGCCGAACGCGGCGATCCACCGCTCCTCGTGGTCGAGGTACCCGCTCACGTGTCGCCGCCAGGGCCGCGGTTGGTCGGGCCCGTCGACGTCGTGGCTGAAGTACGCCGGGTGCAGGAGCGAGGCGACGAACACCCCGCCCGGGGCGAGGGCGCGGGCGACGTCGGCGAACAGGGCCGAGAGCTCGGGCACGTCCATGACCACCATGTGCGCGACGACCGCGTCGAAGCCCTCCGCCACCAGTCCTGCGGGCAGGCCCTGGACGAGATCGGCTTCCAGGAAGCGCACCCCGGGGTGCTCCGTCCGCGCCCGGTCGAGGAGGGCGCCGCTCCCGTCCACCCCGACGGCGTCCGCCCCGCGGGCGGCCAGCTCCCCCGCGAGCCAGCCGTGCCCGCAGCCGAGGTCGAGGACGCGGGCACCGGGCAGGTCCGGCAGCTGCTCGTCGAGGAAGGGCCGCAGCCGCCGGTAGAAGCTGTCCCCGGCCGGTCCCGTGGCGTCGGCGTAGGCGTCGGCGACGGCGTTCCAGCGGCTGATGTCGTCCTCGGCGCTCACGCCTGCGACGCTACCCCTGGACGCTGTGACCGCGTTGCATGTTCATGCAGTCGTGTGCATACTGTTCCGCATGTCCAAGGTGCTCACCTCCCTGCCCGCCGGCGAGCGCGTCGGCATCGCCTTCTCCGGCGGTCTCGACACCTCCGTCGCCGTAGCCTGGATGCGGGAGAAGGGCGCCGTGCCCTGCACCTACACCGCGGACATCGGCCAGTACGACGAGCCGGACATCGCCTCGGTCCCCGGCCGCGCCGAGGCCTACGGCGCCGAGCTGGCCCGCCTCGTCGACTGCCGCGCCGCCCTCGTCGAGGAGGGCCTGGCCGCCCTCACCTGCGGCGCGTTCCACATCCGCTCCGGCGGCCGCGCCTACTTCAACACCACCCCGCTCGGCCGCGCCGTCACCGGCACGCTGCTCGTGCGGGCGATGCTCGAGGACGACGTCCAGATCTGGGGCGACGGCTCCACCTACAAGGGCAACGACATCGAGCGGTTCTACCGCTACGGCCTGCTGGCCAACCCGGCCCTGCGCATCTACAAGCCCTGGCTCGACGCGGCGTTCGTCACCGAGCTCGGCGGGCGCAAGGAGATGTCGGAGTGGCTGCAGGCCCGTGACCTGCCGTACCGCGCGAGCACCGAGAAGGCCTACTCCACCGACGCGAACATCTGGGGCGCCACCCACGAGGCCAAGCGCCTCGAGCACCTCGACGTGGGCGTGGAACTCGTCGAGCCGATCATGGGTGTCCGGTTCTGGGACCCCGAGGTCGAGATCGCGCCCGAGGACGTCACCGTCGAGTTCGAGCAGGGCCGACCCGTCCGCATCAACGGCGCGTCCTTCGACAGCGCGGTGGACCTCGTCCTGGAGGCCAACGCCATCGGCGGCCGCCACGGGCTCGGCATGTCCGACCAGATCGAGAACCGCATCATCGAGGCCAAGTCGCGCGGCATCTACGAGGCCCCCGGCATGGCGCTGCTGCACGCCGTCTACGAGCGCCTCGTCAACGCGATCCACAACGAGGACACGGTCGCCAGCTACCACAACGAGGGGCGGCGCCTGGGCCGCCTCATGTACGAGGGCCGCTGGCTGGACCCGCAGTCCCTCATGCTCCGCGAGTCGCTGCAGCGCTGGGTCGGCAACGCGGTCACCGGGTCGGTCACGCTGCGCCTGCGCCGCGGGGAGGACTACTCGATCCTCGACACCTCGGGGTCGGCGTTCAGCTACCACCCGGACAAGCTGTCGATGGAACGCACCGAGGACTCCGCCTTCGGGCCCGTCGACCGCATCGGCCAGCTGACCATGCGCAACCTGGACATCGCCGACTCCCGCGCCAAGCTCGAGCAGTACGCGGGCCTGGGCATGGTCGGCAACGCCCAGGTCAGCCTCATCGGCGCCCTGGAGTCCGGTGGGGCGCAGGCGATCGCGTCCCGCGGCGAGACCAGCGAGGACGAACTCCTGGACCGCGCGGCCATGGAGTCCGGGACCGACTGAGCCCCGGCTGCGCGGACCGGACCCGCCCCGTCAGCCGACGCGGGCGGGTTCGGCGTCGCAGAGCCGGACGAGTTCGGAGAAGCTCGTGGGGAACACCGCGTGCGGTGTTCCGGCGGCGGCCCACACGACGTCGTAGCGCAGCAGGTCGACGTCGATGACCGTGCGCAGGCGGCGGGGGTGACCCACGGGCGACACCCCGCCGATGGGCTGCCCGGTGGCGGCGCGGACCGCCGGCGCCTTGGGCCGGGTGAGTTCGGACGCGCCGAGGGCTGCGGCCGTCGCGTCGACGTCGACGCGGTGCCCGCCGCTGGTCAGCACGAGGACCGGCTCGCCGTCGGCGAGGAACACCAGGCTGTTGGCGATGGCCCCGACGGGACAGCCGAGGGCCTGCGCGGCCTGGGCCGCCGTCCGGGCGGACGCGGTGAGTTCGACGACCTCCCCCTCGGCCCCCGCCTCGCGCAACGCGCGGGCCACGGTGACTGCGTTGCGGTGCACGGCGGCTCCTCCGCTCGGGGCTCGATCGCCGTCACTCGCCGTCGGGGTCCGGACCGGTCAGGATCCCGCTGCGCAGACCGATCGAGACCGCTTCGGCGCGGGACGATGCTCCGAGCTTGGCGAAGATGCGCGAGACGTGCACGCTGGCGGTCTTCTCGGCCATGAACAGCGCCTCCCCCACCTGCCGGTTGGTCCGGCCCGCGGCGAGGAGTTCCAGGACCTGCAGTTCCCGCGGCGTCAACGGTCCGCGACCCGGGAGCGGTGCGGGGCCCGCCACGCGGGCCCGCCGCGCGAGGTCGTCGAGCACCGCGACCAAGGGCTTCGCGTGCAACCGCTCCGCCGTGCGCCGGGCCTCCTGCAGGACGGGCAGCGCGTCCTCCCGGCGACCGGCGGCCACGAGCGCCTCGGCCAGCCGCCACCGGGACCGGGCGCGTTCGGGGACGTTGCCGTAGCCGAACGCCTCGACGACCCGCTCCCACGCGAGGACCTGCTCGGCAGGCGGGGCACCGCGGAAGCGGGCCACCTCGGCGCCCAGGACGTCCGTCCAGGCACGTCCCTCGGGCCCGAGGACACCGGCCCGGGGCTGCCCCAGGGTGAGCAGTTCGGCCACCCGCTCCTGCACCCCGCGCACCAGGGCGTCGTCGCGCGATCCCGCGTCGGCCAGCGCCCCCACAGCCTGCGCACCGAGGCGCAGTCCCAGGAGGTGCTGCGGGTGCTCGATCCCCGGGAAGCTGCCGAGCGCCTCCAGCAGCACCGACGCCGCACCCGCCGCGTCACCCCTCCCGCGCAGCACCTCCGCGCGGGCCGCGGCCGCGGGCAACCCCTCCTCGACGTCGTCGAACCAGTCCGGTTCCAGCACCGCCTCCGCCTCCTCGAAGGCGCCGCGAGCGGCCAGCACCTCCGCGGCGACGATGCCGACCGGGAGGGCCGCGAGGACGGGGGCCTGCGGACCGAGGGCCCGCGCCTGGGCCAGCGCCCGGTCGAACTCCCCGGTGACGAAGCTCGTCCGCGCCTGCAGGGACAGGAGCGTGAGGCCGTAGGGGGACCACGACAGCCCCACCGTGGCCGCCCACGCGCACGAGGAGTCGAGCACCTGCGCCGCTCCCCGCAGGTCGCCCCGGTCGTAGCGGTCGGCGGCCAGGTTGTAGCGCGCGCGCAGCGAGGTGCCGAGGTGCCCACCCGCCTCGGCGGTGGCGGCGGCGCGGGTGAACAGCGCGTCGGCGTCGGCGAGGCGGCCGGCGAGGTTGTCGAGGCCGGCGAGGGTGATGAGCGCGTCCGCCTCGGCGGAGGCGAGGTCGTCGGCGCGGGCCAGGTCGAGGGCGAGCTGCGCCTGGGCCTGCGACTCCGCGAACCGGTCGAGCCCCAGCAGGCACCGCGCGGCGACCGCGGCCGCCCAGGCCACCGCGTGCCGGGCCTGCGGGTCGTCGCCGCCGCGGGCGACGGCGAGCCGGGCCTGCGCGATGCCCTCCTCGAAGCGGTCGCACGCCCACAGCGCCGACGCGCACTGCTGGTGCACCTCGGCGGCCTGGGCCGGGGTGGCGTCGTCGGGCAGGAGGTCGACGGCGTCCAGGGCGGTCAGCGCCGACCGGGCCACCTCCCCCGCGGACGCGGCCAGCCGGGACGCCCGGACGGTGACCGCGAGCAGGGTCGTCCCCGTGCGCTCGTGTGCGTCGGGAACGCTGCGCCACAACGGCAACGCCTCCTCCAGGTGCCGCCACGCCTGGCCCGGTGCCCGCAGCCGTTCGGCCTCGTCCGCGGCCGCGAGCCCGGCGACCAGCGCGCGCGGGAGGTCGTTGCTCTGGCGGGCGTGGTGGGCCAGCCGGGCCGCGGGGGCCAGCCCGTGGGTGGCGATGGCGTCGGCGTAGGCGGCGTGCCAGCGGACCCGTTCCCCGGGCAGCAGGTCGTCCAGGAGCGCCTCGTGGAGCAGGGCGTGCCGGAACGCGTAGCCCTCGTCACCGTCCGGTTCCAGCACGCGGAAGGCCACTGCGTCCCGCAGCCGCGCCTCCAGCTCGGGCGCGGGCAGTCCCGTGACCGCGGCGAGCAGGTCGTGCCGGACGCGACGGCCCCCGACGGCGGCGGTGCGGACGAGGTCGGACACCGGCGACGGCAGGGTCTCCAACCGGGTCAGGACGACGTCGGCGAGCCCACTGGGCAGCCGCCCGCCCCGCGCGGGTCCGGCGAGGAGCAGTTCCGCGGCGTAGTACGCGTTGCCCTCCGAACGGCCGTGGATGCGCCGGACCGTCGCCGGGGGGAGGTCGCGACCGGCCAGGGCGCGCAGGAAGTGCGCGGTCTCCTCGCCCGAGAAGGGCTCGAGCAGCACCCGCTGCACACCGGGCAGCCGGCCGAGTTCGCTCAGGACCGGTCGCAGCGGGTGCCGGCGGTGCAGGTCGTCGGTGCGGACGGTGGCCACGACGAGCAGCCGTTCGTCGCGCACGCGCCGCAGCAGGTAGGTCAGCAGGTCGCGGCTGGCCGCGTCGGCCCAGTGCAGGTCCTCGAGCACGAGCAGCACCGGCGCGGACCGGGAGGCCGCGACGAGCGCCGCCGCGACGGTGTCGAACAGCTGCAGCTGCGACAGGTCCACGGCCGCCTCGCCGGGGGCGGTGGCGGACCAGAAAGCCGGCGCCGACCCGCTGCCCCGCAACGGTTCCAGCGCCTCGACGAAGGGCAGGTAGGGCAGGGCCTCCCCACCCCCGGAGGCGCAGTGGCCGAGCAGGACCGTGCCGCCCGCCGAGCGGGCGTGCTCGACGAGCTCGGCGACCAGGCGGGACTTGCCCACACCGGCGTCGGCCTCGACCAGCACTCCGCCCGACGTCCCCCGGGAGGCGGCCGCGAGGGCCGCGTCGAGCGCGGCGAGCTCCTCGTCCCGCCCGACGAGGGCGGGAGCGGCGCCGGCGGGCGCGGGCGGCAGGACGGGCACGCCCGTCATCGTGGCACCGGGTCCCGACACGGCGCCGGTCCCGCGCGCCAGGCCCGGGCCGGCGCTCAGCGGACCACCGGGTGGCGCCGGACGCCCGCCCGCGGCGACCAGCGCGCCCACCAGCGGGGACGTGCCGCCCCGGCCCCACGGGCGCGCCGGGCGGCGCGCAGCTCGCGGACCAGCCGCTCCCGTTCGGCCGCGGCCGTGGCCTCGGCGACGCGCAGCGCGAGCCCTTCGCGCAGTTCCCAGTCGACCGCGTACGTGTTCCCGTGCATCTCCATGGCGGGAACGCTGCTGCTGAGGGGCACACCCGGGCATCGGGAGTTCACGCCGGTCCTCGGAGCCCCTTCCCCTTAGTCACGGAGCGTGACTGAGGGGAACGGGGTGTGAGACCGCGTCGACCGGGCCGGTGGACTCCGGCCTCCCGCGCTGCGACGGGCCCCTCCGCGCGCCACCATCGTGGGGTGGCCGTCTGGAAGTCGTTCATCGATCTCGTGCACCTCATCGGTGCCCTCGGCTGCCTCGCGCTGACCGGGGGTTTCGCCGCCGAGGGCGAGGCCGCCCGCGCGGTGTTCTACGGCCTGTGCACGATGGCCTTCGCCGTCGCACTGGCCCGGCGCTGGCCCACCCACGCCGCCCGCCGGCCCGTGGTGATCGACCTGCGCGACGAGGCCCCCGCCCGGATGGCCCAGCGGCACTGACCTCCACCGGCGAGGGTCCGCAGGCCCCTCGGTAGCGTCGCGCCATGGCCACCACCACGACCGCCACCGCCGTCCTCGACGAGGCCCACGTCGGCACGATGGACAACGTCGCCTACGTCGTGCGGTGCCGCACCACCGGGCGCCGGCTCCTCGTGGACGCGGCGGCCGAACCCGAGACGCTGCTGGCGCTGGTCGACGGTGAACTCGACGTCGTCGTCACGACGCACCGCCACCACGACCACGTCGGGGCGCTCGCGGCCGTCGTCGAGGCCACCGGGGCCCGCACCGCCGCGGGAGAGCTGGACGCCGACGAACTGCCGCTGCCGGTGCAGCAACGGCTCGAGCACGGGGACGTCCTGCGCGTCGGCGACGTCGTGCTGGAGGTCGTCCACCTGCGCGGCCACACTCCCGGATCCGTCGCCCTGCTGCTGCGCGACGCCGACGGCCCCGACCACGTGTTCACGGGCGACTCGCTCTTCCCCGGCGGGGTGGGCAACACCTTCGGCAGCGCCGAGGCGTTCCTCCAGCTCCTCGCCGACGTGACCGAGCGCCTGTTCGACGTCCTGGACGACGACACCGTCGTCCACCCCGGCCACGGGGCACCCACGACGATCGGTGCGGAGCGGCCGCACCTGGCCTCCTGGCGCGAGCGCGGCTGGTGACCGCGCGGGGGGGGTTCAGAGCACGACCGGGTCCTTCATCGCCAGCGAGGGGTAGACGGTCCCCACCTTCGTGCCGCCCAGCCAGTCCGTGAGCCGCCGGGCCTCGGCCTCCAGGGCCTTGCGCGCCCGCGCCGGGACGCGGTCGAGCAGGCGCAGGTGCACCCCACCGGCGGGGTCCTGGACCCAGCACCCCACGATCCGGCCGTCGACCCACACCGTGGTGCCGGCGTTGCCGTTCCGGTCGAACAACTGGTCCCGGTGCGGGCCGAGGTAGAACTCCCGTCCCTTCCAGCCCATGACCGTCGGGTCCAGGACCGGCAGCAGCGCGACCCACGGTCCGGGGTCGGGGGCGGCGTCGAGGTCGTCGGGCAGCAGCCAGCCCGTGCCCCCGCCGTCGAGGGTGACGGGCACCGCGCCCAGCTCGGCCAGGGCGGCGCGGACGATCCCCTTCGTCGCGCCGAGCCACCACACGACGTCGTCCTCCGTGCCGGGCCCGAACGCCGCGAGCCAGCGCCGGACGAGTTCGCGCCAGCCGTCGGCCGCACCCAACGTGACGGGCTCGGGGATCCAGTCCCGGGTCAACGTCCAGCGCGGCCGGGAGACCCGCCAGTGCCCCGTGTTCGTCCCGCGCACGACGTCACCCGTGAGCCCCAGGTGCGTGAGGATGCGCGACGCCGAGGACGTCCCGGGGCTGACGGAGACGCTGCCGTCGAGCATCGGGACGGCCTCGCGGACGGCCTGCGCGGTCAAGCCACCAGGGTTCCGGGCGAGGAGCGCGAGCACCTCGGCGCGCGCCGCGTCGACCCAGGCGTTCCCGTCCGCCACACCGCACTTCGCCGCCTCCTTCGCCATGACGGCCCGCTCGGTGGCCGCCACCCGCGCCGACGCGCTCGGCAGGACGGCGGGCAGCAGGTCGCGCGGGACGACGAACAGCGTGCGGCGCATGCCGAGCTGCTTGACCAGCGAGCGGTCGACCTCCAGAGCCCGCACGACGTCCCCGACCTCGAGGTCGGGAACCCGGGCCCGGCACGACAGGTGGACGGTGGCGGGTTCGGTCGCGTGGAGCACCCCGACGGCGCGGGTCGCCGCCTCCGGGGTTCCAACGCGGTGGGCGGGGGCGAGGGCGTGCCGGACCGCGAGACGGGCCCGGCGTTCGTCGTCGCTCACGTGGCGCACCGAGCCATCGTGGCAGGCGGGTACGACAGCCGTCAGTGCCGGTCGTGCAGCGTGATCCGGTAGCCGTCGGGGTCGGCGAAGGTGAAGGTCCGCCCGAACGGGCCGTCGACCGGCGCGGCGACGACCGGGTGGCCGTCGGCGACGAGGGCGTCGTGGACCTCCTGGACGTCGGTGGCGTGCAACCACACCGCGGTCCCGGCGCCCGGGTGGTCCCCCGCCGACAGGTCCGTGCCGGGCACGACGTCGCGCAGGGCGAACGCGATGGGCGTCGTGGAGAACACGACGGCGTGCGGGGGGCCCGCCGGCGAGCGGACGAGCCCGAGGTACTGCTCGTAGAACGCCTGTGACGCAGCGAGGTCGCGCACCTGCAGGGAGACGAAGTCGGGACCGGTGACGGGCACGGGGAACCTCCGGGGAGTTTGTGTGTGTGTCAGGAAGCTGACACAGAAGAGTGTGTCAGAATTCTGACATGAGTCAAGAGGGCATCGACCTCGGGACGTCGCTCGGCTACCTGCTCAAGCAGGCGTCGAGCGCGCTGCGCGCGGCGATGGAGGACGCGCTCCGGCCGCTGGGTCTCACCGTCACCCAGTACTCCTGCCTCGAACTGCTCGCCCAGCGCCCCGGGCTGTCCGGGTCGGACCTGGCCCGCGCCACCTTCATCACCCGGCAGTCCGTCAACACCCTCCTGCAGCAGCTCGAACGCGACGGCGACGTGCAGCGGCCGGCCGCACCGTGCGTCGGGAAGGTGCTGCCCGCCTCGCTGACCGCTCAGGGGCGGCGGCGCCTGACGGCCGCCTCGGCGGCCGTGCGGGAGGTCGAACGACGCATGCTCGAGGAGCTGAGCGCGTCCGAGCAGCGGCAGGCGTTCTCGGTGCTCGAGCGCATGACGCTGTCGCTCCGGCCGCCACCGACCCCCTGACCCGTCAACCGCCCGCGTACAGGTCGACGTGGTTGCCGGACGGGTCGGCGACCGTGCTGGACCGGGGTTTCCACGGCCGGTCCACCGGCGCGGCGACCTGGACGCCGCCCGCGACGAGGGCCCGGGCGTGGGCCGCGTCGACGTCGGGCACCGTGAGCCCGAACTTCACCGGTCCCCCGGCCCAGGGGTGCGTGGCCGGGTCCGCGACGGTGAGCAGGAAGAAGTCGTCGTCGGGGTAGCGGCCGAACTGCAGCGAGCCGATCTCGGGCTGCCAGACGGCGTCGAAGGCGTCGCGGTAGAACGCGACGCAGGTGTCGAGGTCGTCGGCGACGACGGTGACCTGGCTGATGCGGACAGCGGACACGGGCAGTCCCTCCTGGAGGTAGCGGTCGACGGTGCTCGCGCAGGACGGCGTCGGGTCCCTCGGACACGGCCCGCCGCAACCCGTCCACGGACACGCCGAGGCGCCGCAGCAGGGCCACCGTGCGGCCGGCGCGGACCTGTCCGAGGTCGTAGCGCCGGTAGCCGGTGCTGGGGTCGACGTCGGCGGGCACGAGGACCCCGACGTCGGCGTAGTGCCGCAAGGAGGTGACCGACAGTCCGGTCACCAACGAGAACGTCCCGATCGTGAGCACGCGGCCAGTCTCGAGTCTCGGGTCGCCCGAGGGTCAAGACGTGGAGCGGGGATGGGAACCTGGGTCCATGGGACTGGGCGGCGGGCCGGGCGAGTACGCCGACTACGAGTGGTTCCGCCTCGAGGACGTGCCCGCCGCCGAGGTGGTGCGTGCGGGGCCGGACCCGTTGAGCGACGCCCTGCGCGAGCTCGTCGCGGGGTACCCCGTGTGGGCCGGGCAGGGCGCCACGCGGGTGCTGCTCGTCGACCTCGACAACCTGCGGGCGGGCCCGGCCCGGTTGCGGGCGCGGCTCTCGGTCGTCCTGGACCTGGCCCGGCAGGCCGACCGGGTCTCCCTGGCCGGACAGGTCGGGGCCGTCGCGCGGTCCCGGCCGTGGCTGGAGGAGTTCGCCGACCGCGCGCAGCCGGTCCCCGACGGCGCCGACGTCGCGGACCTCGCGCTGCTCGCCGCGGCCCGCAAGGTGCCGGACCCGGTCGAGTTCGTCGTCGTCAGCAACGACGGCATCTTCGCCGACCTCGCCGAGCGCGGGGACCTCACCCTGCTCTCACCGGGGACGAGCGCCCTGAGCGACCGGCTGTACGGGGCGGCGAGCCTGCTCGTCGACCTCGCCGCCCTCGAGGCCGAGGCCGCCGCGAGCCTCGTCGGGCGCTGACGTCATGGCCCAGGTCAAGGTCCACGGCCGCGCCGACGTGCTGCGCCCGGTGCGCCGGGAACTGTCCGACCTGCTGCACCGCGCGGCGGTCGACGTCCTCGGTCTGCCGGAGGACAAGCGCTTCCACCGGTTCTTCCCGATGGACCCCGAGGACTTCCCGACCCCCGCCGGCCGCTCGCACCGGTACACGGTCGTCGAGGTCCTCTTGTTCCCCGGCCGCAGCGTCGCGACGAAGAAGGCGTTCCTGCGCCGGCTGTTCGCCGACGCCCGGTCACAGCTCGGCCTGGAGCCGGTGGACCTGGAGATCGTGCTGGTGGAGATCCCTCGTCACGACTGGGGCATCCGCGGCCTGCCGGGCGACGAACTCGACCTGAGCTACCGCGTCGACGTCTGAGGGCCGGTCAGTCCAGCGCCATCCCCCGCCGTTCGGGCAGCAGGAAGCTCGCGGAGGCCGCGACGGCGAAGGCGACCCCGAAGACGACGAACACCAGGGCCGTCCCGCCCCCGGAGGACAGGAACGGCACGGACAGCGGCGCGAGGATCGAGGCGATGCGACCGAACCCCGCCGCGGCCCCGGCACCCCGGCCGCGGACGCTCGTCGGGTACACCTCCGGGGTCACCGCGTACAGCGCACCCCACGCCCCGAGGTTGCAGAACGACAGCGCGGCCCCGGCGGCGAGGACCGCCCCCGGGGTGTCCGCCGCGGCGTAGGCGAGGGCGGACAGGGCCGAGCCGACGAGGAACGCCGACAACGTCCGCCGCCGGCCCCACGCCTCGACGAGGACGGCCGCCACGGCGTAGCCGGGCAGCTGCGCCAGCGTGATGAGCAGCGTGAACTCCAGCGAGCGGACGAGGGTGAAACCGTCCGCCACGAGCAGGCTCGGGATCCAGGTGAACGCACCGTAGTAGCTGAAGTTCACGAAGAACCAGACGAGCCACAGACCCGCCGTGCGGCGGCGCAGGCCGTCCGACCAGATCCCCTGCGCGACAGGGGCGGGCGGGTCCGGGACGAGCGGGACGTCCGAGCTGCGACCGGCGGCCGCCTCGAACTGCGCGACGACGCGCTCCGCCTCCTGCGTCCGGCCGCGGGCCAGCAGGAACCGCACGGACTCCGGCAGTCCCCACCGCACGACCACCGCGTACAGGGCGGGCAGCGCCCCCAGGGCCAGCGCCCACCGCCAGCCGTCGTCGGACGTGGGCACGAGCCAGAACCCCACGAGCGCGGCCAACGTCCAGCCGACCGCCCAGAACGCCTCGAGCACCACCACGACCCGGCCCCGGATCCGCCGCGGCGCGAACTCGCTGACGAGGGTGGAGGCGACGGGCAGTTCCGCGCCGAGGCCCAGCCCGACGAGGAACCGGAACACCAGCAGGGCCAGCAACGACCACGACAGTGCCGCGGCCCCCGTCGCCAGGCCGTAGACGACGAGGGTGATCGCGAACACCTGCCGCCGGCCGATCCGGTCGGCCAGCAGCCCGCCGAGGGTCGCCCCCAGCGCCATGCCCGCGAAACCCACCGACGCGATCCAGGACTGCTCGGTGGCGCTGAGGTCCCACTGCGCCTTCAACGCCACGAGCACGTACGCGACGAGGCCGACGTCGAAGGCGTCGAGCGCCCACCCCACCCCCGACCCCAGCAGCAACCGGCGGTGCCGCGCTGTGAACGGCAGGGCGTCGAGGCGCTCGGAGACGGTGGCGGGCTGGCTCACAGGAGGAGCCTAGATCGTGGCGACGGACCCCGAGTCCACGCGGTAGTTGCTGCCGTTGACGAAACTCGCGCGCTCGGAGGCGAGGAACGCGATGACGGCCGCGACCTCCTCGGGTTCCCCGCGCCGCTTGAGCTCCATGAACGGGCGCTCCTCGTCGAGGAAGCTGGAGATGGCCTCCTCGACGCCCACGCCGAGTTCGGAGGACCGCTTCTCCATCATCTTGTCGGTCATGGGCGTCGCGATGAAGGCGGGCGAGACGGCGTTGACGAGGATCCCCTCGCTCCCGTACGTCTTCGACAACCCCTTGACGAGGCTGAGGACGGCGGCCTTCGCCGCACAGTAGGGCAGTTCGTCGGCGTAGGGCTGGACAGCGTCCTCGGAGGCGAGCAGCACGATGCGGCCCCACCCCTTGCCGCGCATGCCGTCGAGGAACGTGCGGACGACGCGGACGGCGGAGAAGAAGTCGATCTCCAGCGTCGAGCGCCACCCGTCCTCGTCGATCTCGTGGAACAGGCCCTGGGCGCCGGTGACGCCGGCGGCGTGGACGAGGACGTCGGGGTGGCCGACCCCGGCGACGACCTCGCCGTGCAGCCGGGCGACGTCGTCGGGGTCGGTGAGGTCGGCCGCGACGGCCAGCACCTCACCCGGGAGCTTCGCCGCCGCGGCCCGCAGCGACTCCTCGTCGACGTCCGTGACCGCGACCTTCGCCCCCTCTTCGAGGAGCAGACGTGCTGTGTGCCAGCCGATCCCGGAATCGCCGCCCGTGACCAGGGCCGTGCGTCCCGTGAGTTCGAGATCCATGCCGCTCACGCTAGGCACGCCTCAGCGGCACCGCTCGGCGAAACTCAGCGGGGTGCGCGCCGCCACACCGGACGCGGGGTGAGCGTCATGGCCGCGGCGAGCGCGCGCAACGATCCGGGCACCCAGACCACCCCGCGCCCGGCGGCCAGCCCGGCGGCGACGGCGTCGGCCACCTGGGCCGGAGTGCAGGACAGCGGCGCGGGCGACATGCCCGCCGTCATCCGGCCCACGACGAACCCCGGGCGCACGAGCAGCAGCCGCACCCCGCTGCCGTGCAGCGCGTCCGCGAGGCCGGAGGCGAATCCGTCCAGGCCTGCCTTGGCGGAGCCGTACACGTAGTTCGCCCGCCGCACCCGCGCGCCGGCGATGGAGGAGAACACGACGAGGCGTCCGCCCCGCAGGGGGCGCAGCAGCGTCGCGAGGTGGGACAGGACGCTGACCTGGGCGACGAAGTCCGTGTGCACCACGGCGAGCGCGTGCGCGACGTCGACCTCCGCGCGGGCCTGGTCGCCGAGGACCCCGAACGCGACGACGACGTCCAGCGCGCCGTGCCGGGCGACGAGACCGGCCAGCAGCGCACCGTGCGAGGGCAGGTCGTCGGCGTCGAACTCCACCGTCTCGACGGTGGCGCCCAGGGCCTGCAGCCGCGCCGACTCCGCCGTCAGCTCCCCGGCCCGGCGTGCCGCCAGGACGACCGTGCGGGCGCCCGCGCGGACGAGCCGTTCGGCCACCTCCAGACCGATCTCGCTGCGCCCGCCCAGGACGAGCACGGGGTCCGGTGCACCGTTCGCCATCAGATCCAGCCCGCCTTCTTCGCGATGGCGACGGCCTCGTGCCGGTTCGCCGCCCCCAGCTTCCCCGACGCGGCCGACAGGTGGTTGCGCACCGTCCCCGGGGACAGCGAGACCTTGACCGCGATCTCCTCCACCCCGGCCCCGTCGGCGGCCAGTTCGAGGACGTCGGCCTCGCGGGCCGTCAGGGGGCTCGCACCGGCGGCGATGGCGTCGGCGGCGAGCGAGGGGTCGACGTACCGGCCGCCACCGGCGACGGTGCGGATGGCGTCGGCCAGCACGGCCCCCGACGACGTCTTGGGCAGGAAGCCCCGTACGCCCGCCTCCAGCGCCCGGCGCAGGTGGCCGGGGCGCCCGTGGCTGGTGAGCAGCAGGGTCGTCGTCCCGGGCACCTCGGCGTGCAGGCGCTCGGCCAGCGCGATCCCGTCCGCGGGGGCCTGCGGGCCGCCCGGGGGCATCTGCAGGTCCAGGACGGCCACGTCCGGGGAGACCTTGCGGGCGACCGCGAGCGCCTCCGCGCAGCTGGCGGCCTGACCGACGACCTCGAGGTCGTCCTGCAGGTCGAGCAGGCCGGCGACGGCGCTGCGGACGAGGTGCTCGTCGTCGGCGAGCAGGACGCGGTGCACGGGAGAGGTGGTCACGTGAGCTCCCAGCGGGCGTGGAGGGTGAACGTCCCGTCGGTCCCTCGCGTCTCGAGGCGGCCACCGACGGGCTGCAGGCGTTCGGCCAGACCCAGCAGCCCCGAACCTCGGCCGGCGGGCCGGTCGGGCACACCGTCGTTCACGAGGCTGACCGCGAGCTCGGCCGCCTCCCGCCGGACGGAGATGCGGCACCACGTGGCGGTGCTGTGGCGCACCACGTTCGTCACGCCCTCGCGGATGACCCACGCGGCGGCCGACCGCAGGTCCTCGGGCAGGGGGCCGTCCTGGTCGAGGTGCTCCACGGTGCACGCGATCCCGGCGGACTCCAGCAGCGCCACGGACCCCTCGAGCTCGGTGGTGAGGTCGACGGCGCGGTAGCCGCGGACGACGGTGCGGATGCGTTCCAGGGAACCCTGGGCGATGGAGCGGACCTCCTCGGCGCGCCCCACGGCCTCGGGACGACCCCGGCGGGCCAGTTCGGCGACGAGGTCGCTCGTCACGGCGATCGCCGACAGGTCGCGGCCCACGACGTCGTGCAGGTCCCGGGCGAAGCGCAACCGCTCCTCCGCGACGGCCAGCCGCGTGCGGTCGCGTTCGGCGTCGGCCAGGCGGCGGACGACCTCCAGCATCCACAACGACATCTGGACGACGGCGGCGAGGAACACGCCGTAGAAGGCGTAGGTGAGGACCATGGGGAACCGGTCGGTGAACGGGAACGTCGCCGCCCCCACGACGAGCACCACGTGCGGGGCGTAGCGGCGGAAGCGTCCCCGCCCCAGGGGGACCACTGCGGCGACCGCGGCGACCGCGGCCACGACGTCGACGACCTCGCCGCCGCCGGGGGCGTTCCGCAGCGCGAGCACGCCGGACGCCCAGGCGAGCAGGGACGTGAGGACCCACGCGCCCTCGACGGTGCGACCGGTGGGCCGGCGCCGGACGGCGCGGCTGAGCAGGACGGCCAGGGCCAGCGCCTGCACGAGCGAGCCGGCGACGGCCACGGCGACCGCGGCCCCCGCGTCCGGGACCGTCCCCGCGGTGACACCGGCGACGACGAGCGGGCCGAGGAACGCCATGGGCACGAGCGACCAGTGCGTGTACAGCTCGACGCGCCGCGGGTCGTCCGCGGCGCGCCAGCGTCCCAGCAGGTCCACGGACCCGACTCTGCCAGAGCCCCTCACACCCGGGGCGACCAGCGGAACCAGGCGCGGACGGCGACCAGGACCGCGACCGCCCAGACGGTCGCGACGGCGGCGGCCCGCCAGACGTCCGCACCCGACGGGTCGCCCGTCCAGCCGGCCGTCACGAGGGTCAGCACGGGGCTCAGCGGGGTGAACTCCGCGATGCGGGACAGGTTCCCCGGCAGCAGGTCCAGCGGCAGGGCGGCGCCTGCGCCCAGGGCGGCGACGGCGATGACCGGCAGGCTCGTGACCTGCACCGATTCGAGGGTCTTCGACGCCACCGCGGTCACGAGGGCCAGCCCGGTGAAGACGACGCAGCCGACGAGGACGCCGGCGAGGCTGAGCAGGGGGTTCTGCGGCAGGGGCAGGTCGATGGCGGCGGCCCCGGCGACGGCCAGCACCAGTGTCTGCACGAGCGTGATGGCGACCGCGGGAACGGCGAGCGCCGTGAGGATCTCGCCGTCGGCGGCCTCCCCCGTGCGCAGCCGCTGCAGCACGCCCTCCTCCCGGCGGGCGACGGCCGTCGACAGCACCGTGTAGTAGACGACGAACAGCAGCAGCATCCCGACCAGGGACGCGGTGGCGAGCGCCGCGGCGTCGCCGCCGTCACCGACCCCCTCCAGGGTGCTGAACAGCCCGATGACGCTGACGGGCATGACGAGCGCGATGGACATGAGGGTCTTGTTGCGCCGCAGCAGGAGCAGTTCGGCGTGCGACAGGGACCAGGTGCGACGCAGGGTTCCGGCGAACCGGCCTCCCGCTCCCCTGGTGGTGCTGACGACGGGTTCCGTCGTGCTGGTGCTGGTGCTGGTGGTGGTGGACATCAGGCGGCCTCCTCCGTGGCGGCGAGTGCGAGGAACGCGGTCTCGAGCGAGGCCGGGACGGCCTGCAGACCGGGCAGCGCCAGGTCCTGCCCGTCGGCCCAGGCCAGGACGCGGGACAGGCTGCGCTGCAGGTGGTCGGTGCGGACGACGACGTGCCGTCCGTCGACGGTGACGGTGTCGCCGGGGTCGAGGTGGGTGGGGTCGGGCCGTCCCGCGGAGGCGTCCCAGCGGACCTCCGACCGGTACCCGGCGACGACGTCGGCGATGGTGCCCTCGGCGGCGACGACGCCGCGGTGCATGACGGCGAGGCGGTCGGAGAGTTCCTCGGCCTCCTCCAGGTGGTGGGTCGTCAGCAGGACCGCGGTGCCGGCGTCGACGAGGTCGCGCACGAGTCCCCAGACGGCACGGCGGGACTGGGCGTCCAGACCCGTGGTGGGTTCGTCCAGCACGAGGAGTTCCGGACGGCCCAGAAGGGCGACGGCGAGGTCGACGCGGCGGCGCTCCCCGCCGGACAGGGACTTCACGGTCGCGTCGAGCTTGTACTGCAGGCCGACCACCTCGACGACCTCGGCCGTGGGGCGGCTGCGGCTGAGGGTTCCGCGCCACATCTGCAGGCTCTCGGCGACCGTCAGTTCGCCCGGGAGGTTCCCCGACTGCAGGACCACGCCCGTCCGCGGCCGGACCAGCCGGCGCTCGCGCACCGGGTCGTGCCCCAGGACCCGGACCGAGCCCGCGCTCGGCCGGGCGAGACCGGTGACGACGTCGACCGTGGAGGTCTTGCCGGCCCCGTTGGTGCCGAGGAGCCCGAACACCTCCCCGCGCCCCACCGTGAAGCTGATGCCACGCACGGCCCGGACCCCTCCGGAGTACGTGCGCTGCAGGTTCTCGACCTCGACTGCGTCCATGTCCTCCAGGCTGCCGCCGGTCCGGCGCCCGGTCCCGTGCCCGCCGTCACGAGTTCGCGCCCGTGGCGCACGGGTCACCCGTGAGGAACCTCAGGGTCCACCCGTGGACGCGTCGCCGCCCGGCGTCGGCGCGGTGCCCGTGAGGGCGGCGAACGCGTCGAGGTACTCCGCGTCGTAGCGGTGCCCGTGCCCCGCCGGCACCCGGGCGGCGCCGACGAGGTCCCCCGTGGCCTGCCAGAACGACAGCAGGGGGACCCACGGCAGGTCCCGCGTGGGTGTGGGGCGCCACAGCAGGTCCGGGGACCAGGCCCCGACGGGGTCCTCGGGGTGCAGGAGGACGTGGTCGCCGGCTCCGAGGAGGTGGCGCGCAGGTGCCGGGACGCCGACCCAGAGACCTCGCGGGCGGTCGGGGCGTCCGGCCAGCGCCCGCAGGCCGCCCAGAGCCCCGAGGCTCTCCCCCGTGACGACCACGGCCGGGACCCGGCGTCCCTCGGCCCGCCGCCGCCGGACCTCGCCGGTCACGGCGTCGACGAGCGCGCGGGTGGACTCCTGAACAGCGGCCGTCCCCCCCCACGTAGGCGACGAAGCTGGAGGACGCGGCGTACTGCTGGGCGACGACCGCGGTGTCGCCGTCGTGGAGGAACTCCACGGCGGCCGGCGCCGCCGGGTTCACCCAGCCGGTGCCGGTGGGAACGGCGACGAGGAGCAGCGAGCGGTCGAAACCCCCTTCGCGCACGAGGTCGGCGACGGCCCGCTGCGCGCGGCCCCGGGCCGTGGGCGCCGCGTCCAGCCCGGCGTACACGCGGACCGGTTGCACCGCAGGGCGTCCGGTAGCGGCTTCGATGCGCGCCGCGGTCGGGGTCGCGGCCAGGAACTGCGCCCCCTTCAGCCCGGACGGGACAGCTGCGAGGTGCACGGCCGCACCCGCCCCGAGCACGACGGCGATCAGCGCGGCGAGGACCGCGGTGCGGCGGCGGACGCGCCGCAGCATGTGCACCACCACCGCGGCCAGCAGCAGGCCCGCCGCCACGGAGGCGCTGTGCTGCAACAGGTCCGGCGCCGGGGCGTGCACGGTGCGGGCGTCTGCGACCTGGCGGTGGAAGCTGACCGCGGTGCTCACCACGAGGAGGGTGAGGGCTCCCGGCAGGAACGGGACGGCGAGCCGGCTCCCGCTCCGCCCCCACCGACCCGCGACCCTCCCCACCAGCACACCCGCCACGTGCCCGTGCAGCGCGGCCACCAGGACGAGGACCGCCTGCACGACGGGATCGCGCGGCAACAGGGACGGCAGAAGCACCACCGCCGCCGCGAGGAGCGCCCCGACCGGCCCGGGTGCGGGCCGGTGCACCCGCGCCCCGCGGACGGCGCGGGGTTCGGCGCGGGGTTCGACGCGGCGTTCGACGCGGGGTTCAGCGCGGGGTTCAGCGCGGGGTGGGGTCTCGAGGACGCTCACCGGGTTCCTCCTGCAACGGGCACGTCACCGAGCGTGCGTCGCGGAGAGGGTCGGGCAGAACCGTGCTGACCCGTTGCGGCGGAGGGGGAACCGGCCCCGTGTGCGGGGGCCGTCCACACCGTGCCAGCACGGTGCGGACGGGGACGGCCAGCACGCTGGGCGGGTGGCCCCGCGGCGGACACGCTCGTGGCCATGACCCTCACGTCCCGGCGTCCCTCCACCGCACTGAGCGACGACGTCCTGCTCACCGCCTACCGCGACCACGTCGAGGACGTCGCCCGCGTCGTGCAGGAGCAGCGCCGACGGCTGGGGACGACGCCGGCCCTGCGGCCCCAGCTCGACGACCTCGAGGCGGAACTGACGTACGCGCTGGTGCGGCACCTGCGGCCGCGGACGGTGCTGGAGATCGGCTGCTACTGGGGGTGGTCGACGACGTGGCTGCTGGCAGCGCTGCGGGACAACGGGTCCGGCCATCTGCACAGCGTCGACCGGGTGCCGCACGTCGAACGGGTCGTGGAGGCGGCCCTGCGTCCGCGGTGGACCTTCCACCGGGCGGACGTGCGCGACCGCACGGCCATGGTCCGGGAGCTGCGCCCGGACCTCGTGTTCGTGGACGCGGCGCACACGCGCGCCTTCGGGCGGTGGGTGACCTCGACCCTCTTCACCGAGGTGCCGCCGGGGACCCCGGTGAGCGTCCACGACGTGTACCGGCACCGCACCACGCTGCCCGTGAGCGAGGGTCGGGTGCTGGAGGACTGGGCCCTGCGCGGCGGGGTCGGTCTGCTGACGGTCGCGCGCGCCCGGGCACCCTGGCTGCGGGCCGCCCTGCACGACCTGCGCCGCGAGGCGGGCATCACCGGGGCCCGCGGGACCGGCCGCGACCCCATGGTGTGGCTCACCCTGCCGGGGGTGCGGCCGCTACCGTCGGGAGCACCGTCGGACCCGTTGGACGAGGTCCGTCCCGACCGGTGAGGAGTGGTGAGCGCCGTGGCCACCGGTCCGACCGGCGCCCGGGCGGGGACGGCCCGCCGCCGGGTGCTGCGCCTCGTGGCGTACCGCCTCGCCTCGATCCCCGTCCTGCTGCTGGCCGTCGGCGTCGTGGGGCTGTTCATCGTCTCGGCCGTGACGTCGGTGACCGTCCTGGGCGTGGTGCTGCTCGTGCTCACGCTGCGGGCCGCCCGGCTCGTCGCCCGCCTCGACACCTGGCTCGTGGCCCAGGTCCTCGGTGAACGGTGGCAGTGGCCGGACGCGGGCCGGCCACCGGTCCGGGGGTGGGCGCGGGTGTGGCGCCTCGTCGGCGACCCCCACGGCTGGTGGGCGGGCGGCTACCTCCTGGTGAAGATCCCGCTGGGTCTGGCCTCGGTGTACCTGCCGGCGTTCGTCGTGGGGACGCTCCTCCTGGACGGCACGGACCCGGCGACGCTGGACGCCGGGGCGGTGGCGTCCCGGGTGGTCGTCCTGCTGCTGGCGTTCGCCCTCGGGGCCGGGCTGACGGTCCTCGAACTGCGGACCGGCCGGGCCCTGGCGGGGGTCGCCCGTCGCCAGGTCGGCCGCGCGGCGCTGCTGGAGACCCAGCGGGCGGACCTCCTCGCCGAGGCCGCCGCGGGTCGTCGCCGCCTCGAACGGGACCTGCACGACGGGACCCAGGCCCGGCTCACGGCGCTCGTCCTGACCCTCGACCTGGCCCGCAACGCCCCCGGCCTGACACCCGCCTCGGCCGCGGCGGGGCTGGTCGACGAGGCCCACGCCGCCACGCTGACGACGATCGAGGAACTGCGCACCATCGTCCACGGTGTGCGGCCCCCCGCACTGCACGACGGCCTCGGGGCGGCCCTGCGCGAACTCGTCGGAACCGCCGGGGGCGGGGTGGAGCTCGAGATCGGCGAACCGTTCGAGGAACCCGACGACACGGTCGGGCTCATCGCCTACTACTGCGTCGCCGAACTCCTCACCAACGCGCGCCGGCACGCCGGCGCGACCCGCACCCGGGTCCGGGCCCGCACCCAGGACGGGGTGCTGCAGGTGCAGGTGCGCGACGACGGCCGCGGGGGCGCCCACGCTGGGCGCGGCAGCGGAATGCGCGGGCTGCGGGACCGCGTCGCCACCGTCGACGGCACGATGGTCGTCGACAGCCCGCAGGCCCGGGGCACGACGGTGGACGTCGTGCTGCCCGTGCGGGTGGGACGAGCGGTGCACGACGCCGGGAGGAGGTCGCCGTGACCGAGGACACCGAGCCGCGAGGTCTCGCCGTCGCCGTCGTGGAGGACAGCGGGGTCGTGCGCGACGGCCTCGTCCGGTTGCTCACGGCCCACGGGCACCGGGTCGTGCTGTCGGACCCGGAACCCGCCGGCCTCGTGGAGGCGGTCGTCGCCGGGACGGTCCACGTCGCCCTCCTCGACGTGCGGATGCCGCCGTCGTTCACCGACGAGGGCGTGCAGGCGGCCCTCGACTGCCGGACGGCCGTCCCCGACTTCCCCGTGCTGCTGTTCTCGCAGTACGTCGAGTGGCGCACCACCCAGCGGCTGCTGCAGGCCTCCAGCACCGGGGTGGGCTACCTGCTGAAGGACCGCGTGGCGGACACCCGCGAGTTCGTGCGCTCCCTGGAGCAGGTCGCGGCGGGCGGGACGGTCATCGACCCCAGCGTCATCCAGCTGCTCGTGGGTCGCCGTCCGGCCGACGGTTCACCCCTGGCCCGGCTCGGCGACCGCGAGCTCGAGGTGCTGCAGCGGATGGCGCAGGGGGCGACGAACATCGCCATCGCGCGGACCCTCGGCATCGCGGAACGGTCGGTGGAGAAGCACATCGCGAACGTGTTCACGAAGCTGCAGCTGGAACCGTCCCGCACCGAGCACCGCCGGGTGCTGGCCGTCCTCACCTACCTCGCGGAGCAGTGACCTCCCGACGCAACCGGGTCGCGAGGTGCACCTTCTCGCCGTCCCGGCTGCGCACGGCGCTGCTCCACCCGTCGGCCTCGCGGCGCGCGACGTGCCGGACGGTCGAGGGCAGGTAAAGGGGGGAGCCGAAGTCCACCTCGTACCGCGCCGCGCCGAGGGCCGGGCCGCCGAGGTCGGCCAGGGCCCGCGAGGCGGTCCACATCCCGTGCGCGATGGCCCGGCGGAACCCGAACGCCCGCGCGGTCAGCGGGGAGACGTGGACGGGGTTCACGTCGCCGCTGACCGCGCCGTAGCGGCGGCCGAGGTCGGCCGGGACGCGCCAGACCGTGCCCTCCCCCGCGGGCGCGTCGAGCCGGGCGGCGTCGCGCGGGATCCCCGGCCAGTCCACGCCCCGTGCGAGGTAGCTGCTCCGCCCCGTCCAGACGGGGGCGCGCTCCCCGGCGACGGTGAGTTCGGTGCGCAGTTCGACGGTCGCCCCGCGGCGGTGCGGGAGCATCCCCACCGCGCGCACGGACAGGTCGAACCGCTCGCCGGCGTGGAGGGCGCGGGTCTGCTCGAACTCCTGCTGCACGTGCAGCACACCGACGACGGAGAACGGGAACGGCTCGCGGACCATGAGGTCCACCTGCAGGCCGAACGCGACGACCTGAGGGAAGGGCAGCGGCACCTCGTCGCGCACCGGGAACCCCGTGAG
Organism: Kineococcus endophyticus; assembly: GCF_040796495.1. Lineage (NCBI taxonomy): Bacteria > Bacillati > Actinomycetota > Actinomycetes > Kineosporiales > Kineosporiaceae > Kineococcus > Kineococcus endophyticus. The sequence goes on from NZ_JBFNQN010000002.1 coordinate 66,925, forward strand.
ACGGCAGAACTCCGTCAGCCGGCCGGAGTCGAACCGCTGGTCCCGCAGCACGACCCGGGTGCGGGGGAAGTCCAGCCGCCGCGAGGGGCGGCTCAGCACCGACCGGGCGTAGAGCGCCGGGAAGGACGGCGGCGCGGTGAGTTCGCGGGTGTCCATCACGCCCCCAGCAGGTTCTGGCCGCACACCCGCAGCACCTGGCCGTCGACCCCCGCCGCGTCGGGCTGGGCGAGCCACGCGATCGTCTCGGCCACGTCGACGGGCAGCCCGCCCTGCTGCAGGCTCGACGTGCGGCGCCCGAGTTCGCGCGGGACGGGAGGCATCGCGGCCGTCATCGGCGTCTCGATGAAACCCGGCGCGACGGCGTTGACGGCGAAACCCCGCTCGGACAGCGGGCCGGCGAGCGCCTGGACGAGCCCGATCAGCCCCGCCTTGCTCGTCGAGTAGTTCGTCTGCCCCTTCGCCCCCGCGATGCCGTTCATCGACGACAGGCACACGAACCGCGCCCCCGGTGCCAGGGCGCCGGGGTGGTCCAGGAGGGCGGTGGTGAGGCGGATCGGCGCGCCGAGGTTGACGGCGAGGACGGAACCCCACGCGGCCTCGTCGAGGTTCACGAACGACCGGTCGCGCGTGATGCCGGCGTTGTGCACGACGACGTCGGCGCCCTCGAACCGGTCGGCGAGGTGCTCGGCGAGGGTCCGCGGCGCACTGTCGGCCGTGACGTCCAGGTGCAGCGTGGAACCGCCGACGCGGTTCGCGACGGCCGCAAGCTTCTCCCCCGACGCGGCGATGTCGACGCAGACGACGTGGTGCCCCGTGCGGGCCAGCACCTCGGCGGTCGCGGCGCCGATGCCTTGCGCCGCACCGGTGACGACGGCGACGCGCTGGTCCCGCACGGGCCGCGGCTCACCGGGGCCGACGACGAGCGGCTGCCCGTCGACGTAGGCGGAGCGGGCCGAGCAGAAGAACTGCACCGCGCTGCGCAGGGACGTCGTCGCGCCGTCGGCGACGCGCAGGAGGTTCACGGTCGTGCCGCCGCGGGCCTCCTTGCCGAGGCTGCGGACGAAACCCTCCAGACCCTGCTGGACGGCGCGCGCCTCGGGGTCCTCCACGTCCGCCGGCACCGCGGACAGCACGAGGACGCGGCCCCGCGTGCGCTTGAACTCCGGCGCGGTGGCCAGGAGTTCGCCGAGCTGGTCCACCGTCCGCAGTCCGGACGCGTCGACGACGAGCGCGCCCAGGTTCCCGGTGCCCGCGTCGAGGCTCGCTCCGGCGGCCCGCAACGTCTCGCGGACGGTGTCGACGTGGCGGGCCCCGCTCAGGCCCGTGACGAGGGCGGGTCCGGTCAGCAGGTCCTGGCCCTCCTCGTACCGGCGCAACCGCGGCGGGCGGGGCAGGCCGGTGCGGGCGGCGAGGAACCTGCCCGGTCCGGTGCGGACGAAGGTGCCGTAGGGGTCGCCCGCCGGCGCGCCGGCCATCAGGCCTCCACCAGCGCGACGATGCCCTGACCGCCTGCGGCGCAGACGGAGATGAGCGCCTTGCCGCCGCCGCGCTCGTGCAGCAGCTTCGCCGTCGTCGCCAGCAGGCGGGCCCCGGTCGCCGCGAACGGGTGGCCGGTCGCCAGCGAGGACCCGGCGACGTTGAGCTTCTCGCGCGGGACGGTGCCCAGGCCCTTGCCCTCCCACGCGGAGAGCGTCGCGAGGACCGTCGAGGCGAACGCCTCGTGCACCTCGACGAGGTCGAGGTCGGCCAGCGTCAGTCCGTGCCGTGCGAGCAGCCGCGGGGCCGCCTCGACGGGCGCGGTGAGCAACCCCTCGCCGTGGACGTGGTCCACGGCCGCGGTCTCGGCGTCGTCGAGGTGGGCCAGGACCGGCAGGCGGCGTTGCGCGGCCCACTCGTCCGAGGCCAGCAGGACGGCGGCGGCCCCGTCGGTGAGCGGCGTCGAGTTCCCCGCCGTCATCGTCGCCTCGCCGTCGAGGTCGCGCCCGAACACCGGTTTCAGCGCGGCCAGCTTCTCCAGCGTGGTGTCGGGCCGCAGCAGGTCGTCCCGGCGCACTCCGAGGTAGGGCGTCAGCAGGTCGTCGAAGAAGCCACGCTCGTAGGCGGCGGCGAGGTTGCGGTGGCTGGCGAGGGCCAGTTCGTCCTGGGCCACGCGGCTCACGCCGGACGCCAGGGCGGTGCGGGCCGCGTGCTCACCCATGGACAACCCCGTCCGCGCCTCGGCGTTGCGGGGCGGCAGCGGGCGCAGCTGGCCCGGGCGCAGCTTCGAGACGGCCGCCAGCCGCTGGCCGACCGTGCGGGCCCGGGACAGCTCCAGCAGCACGTGGCGCAGGCCGTCGTCGACGGCGATGGGTGCATCGCTCGCGGAGTCGGTCCCGCCGGCGATGCCCGCCTCGATCTGTCCGAGGGCGATCTTGTTGGCGACCAGGACGGCCGTCTCCAGACCCGTCGCGCAGGCCTGCTGCACGTCGTAGGTCGGGGTGGCCGGGTCCAGCGCGGTGGACAGGACGGCCTCGCGCGTGAGGTTGAGGTCGCGGCTGTGCTTCAGGACGGCACCCGCCACGACCTCCCCGAGGCGTTCGCCGGCCAGGCCGTAGCGGGCGACGAGGCCGTCGAGCGCGGCCACGAGGAGGTCCTGCGCCGAGACGTGGGCGTACCGCCGTCCGGCGCGGACGAACGGTGTGCGGTTGCCTCCGACGATCGCGGCTCTGCGTGTCACGTGGTCCCCCGTGCGGTCCGAGTGGGCGAAGTTCTCCGAAGTTAACAGGTACTCGGGGTACCCGATACCCGTCGTCCGAGGTACCTTCGAGGAGTGGAGGTCATCGAGGACGGCACCGCCGTCGCACCCGCCGCGACCGAGGACGGACGCCGGACCCGTTGGGCCGAGCACCGCCGTCGTCGCCGCGAGGAACTCGTGACCGCCGCCCTGCGCGCCATCACGGCCAAGGGGGCCGGGGTGGGCATGGACGAGGTCGCCGCCGTGGCCGGCACCAGCAAGACCGTCCTCTACCGCCACTTCGCGGACAAGGAGGACCTCTACCTCGCCGTCGCCGAACGGGTGAACGCGCGCATCCTGCGCGAACTGGCCCAGGCCGTCGACAGCGCGAGCGACCCCCGCGACGGCCTCGTCGCGATCATCGGCGCCTACGTGCGCCTGGTCGAGGCCGACCCGGAGGTCTACCGGTTCGTCGTCTCGCACCCGTTCCTCGAACGTCCCCTCACGACCGACCCCGTCCAGCGGATCTCGGGCACCATCGCCGCCGAGACCGCCCGCACCATCACCGCGCACCTGCGGGTGGGCGGCGCCCGCGGAGCATCCGCGGACGTCCTGGCGCACGGGATCATCGCGATGATCCGCACCGCCGCGGACCGGTGGATCTCCAGCCCCGACCGCGTCTCCGCCGACACGCTCGTCTCCGATCTCACGCAACTCGCCTGGGGCGGCCTGCAGGCCGTCCTGACCCCGGAGGAGGTTCAGTGACCACCGTCGAACTGCCCGCAGGAACTCCCGTCGAGGCCCCCGCCGAGACGAGCGCTGCCGCCGCCGCGCCGAGCGTACCGGTGGACACCGACGTCCTGCGCCGCGTCCTGGACGGCCGCTTCGCCGACGTGAAGGAGCAGTTCCGCGCCGAGGCGCCGGACCACCTCTTCAGCGCGTCCTACGACCTGAGCACCTCCGAGCACCGCGACGTGACACGGGCCCGCCTGCGCACGCTCGCCGAGCTCGGCGGGCACGAACTCGGGTTCTCCTCGCGCTGGGGCGGCGGGGACAGCCCGGGCGGGCAGGTCGCCCAGTTCGAGATGCTGGGCTTCGGCGACGCCTCGCTCATGATCAAGTCCGGCGTCCAGTGGGGGCTGTTCGGCGGCGCCGTGCAGGCCCTGGGCACCGAGCGCCACCACGCCGAACTCCTCGGCCCGCTGCTGCGGCTGGAACTCGTCGGCTGCTTCGGCATGACCGAGTCGGGGCACGGCTCGGACGTGTCCTCGATCGGGACGACGGCCACGTACGACCCCGCCACGCAGGAGTTCGTGGTGAACACCCCGGACGAGCTGTCCCGCAAGGACTACATCGGCGGAGCGGCCGAGGACGCCGAGGTCGCCGTCGTGTTCGCGCAGCTCGTGACCGGCGGGGAGGGCCGCGGGGTCCACGCGTTCGTCGTCCCGCTGCGCCGGGACGGCGTCGACCTGCCGGGGATCTGGCGGGGCGACGACGGCCGCAAGATGGGCCTGAACGGCGTCGACAACGGACGGCTCGCCTTCGACCACGTCCGCATCCCGCGCGAGGCGCTGCTGAACCGCTACGCCGACGTCGCCGAGGACGGGACGTACTCCTCCCCCATCGCCAGCGCCAACGCGCGGTTCTTCACGATGCTCGGCGCGCTGGTGAAGGGCCGCGTCAGCGTCTCCGGGGGCGCGCAGTCGCAGACGAAGGTCGCCCTGGAGATCGCGCTGCGGTACGGCGCCGAGCGCAAGCAGTTCAAGCGCCCGGGCGGGTCCGACGAGGTCACGGTGCTGGACTACCTGGCCCACCAGCGTCGGCTGCTGATCCCCCTCGCCACGACGTACGCGCTGTCGTTCGCCCAGGACGAGCTCATGGGCGAGATGGACGACCTGCTCCGCGTGCAACTCACCGGCGGCGAGGCCGACTCCGCGCGCCAGCGCGCCTTCGAGGCCCACGCGGCCGCGCTCAAGGTCGCGTCGACCTGGCACGCGACGCGGACGATCCAGACGTGCCGCGAGGCGTGCGGTGGCAACGGGTACCTCGCGGACTCCCGGCTGCCGCTGCTCAAGGCGGACACCGACGTGTTCACCACCTTCGAGGGGGACAACACCGTCCTGCTGCAGCTCGTGGCCAAGGGCCTGCTGACGAGCTACGCCCAGCAGTTCTCCGACCTCGACACCCTCGGCATGGCGCGGTTCGCGACGCGGGACTTCATCTCCACCTACGCCGGGCGCAGCCCCGCGGCCTCGCTCGTGGCCGACGTCGTCGAGGCCGGCCGGATCCCCGACGACCTGCACGACCGCGCCTGGCAGATCCGCATGCTGGCCGAGCGGGAACGCCACGTCGTGGAGTCGCTGGCCAAGCGCATGCGCAAGGCCCGCAGCAAGCCCGAGGCCGAGCGCTTCGCCGCCATCGACGACCTGCAGGACCACCTGCTGCTCGCCGGTCGCGCCCACACCGACCGCATCGTCGCCGAGGCGTTCGCCGCCGCCATCGCGCGGTGCGAGGACCCGGCCGTCGCGGCCCTGCTCGCCGACGTGTGCGACCTGCACGTCCTGGGGCTGCTGGAGGCCGACAAGGGCTGGTACCTCGAGCACCGCCGCATGACGACGCTGCGCGCCAAGGCCATCACGAGCGCCGTCAACGCGCTGTGCCGCAAGCTCCGTCCCCGCACCGAGGAACTCCTCGCCGGGTTCGGCACTCCGCGGCACTGGCTGGGGTCGCGCCTCGTCGGCTGAGCCCTGCGGATCGGCATCCGTGTGCGGGATGTCTGCACCCCGACGCCCGGAACGACGCTGCACCGGCGTGTCAGGCCTCAGCGTGCAGACATCCCGTCCGCGTCCCGAGACCGCGGGGACGTAGCCTGCCGGGATGCACGGTGAGTACAAGGTTCCGGGCGGCAAGCTCGTCGTCGTCGACCTCGACGTCCGGGACGGCCGGCTCGCCGACGTCCAGCTGAGCGGGGACTTCTTCCTCGAACCCGACGACGCCCTCGAGGCGATCGACGCGGCCCTCACCGGGTTGCCCGCGGACGCCGACGCGGCGGACGTCGCGGGCCGCGTCCGCTCGGCCCTCCCCCGCGACGCGGTGCTCCTCGGGTTCACCCCCGAGGCCGTCGCCACGACCGTCCGACGCGCGGTCGGCGGGGCCACGGGCTGGCTCGACCACGACTGGCAGTTCGTCCACACCGGTCCGCAGTCGCCGTTGACGCACATGGCCCTCGACGAGGTGCTGACGAGGGAGGTGGCCGCCGGCCGGCGCGGTCCGACGCTGCGGGTGTGGGAGTGGGCGAGCCGGGCGGTCGTGCTCGGCAGCTTCCAGTCCGTCGTCAACGAGGTGGACCGCGAGGCCGCCGACCGGTTCGACGTGGAGGTGGTGCGCCGCATCTCCGGCGGCGGGGCGATGTTCGTCGAACCCGGCAACACCATCACGTACTCGCTCTACGCCCCCGGCTCGCTCGTCGAGGGTCTGAGCTTCACCGAGTCCTACGCGTTCCTCGACGACTGGGTGCTCGTCGCCCTCGGCGACCTCGGCGTGAAGGCCTGGTACCAGCCGATCAACGACATCACGACCGACCAGGGCAAGATCGCCGGCGCCGCGCAGAAGCGGCTCGGCGACGGCACCGTCCTGCACCACGTGACGATGTCCTACGACATCGACGCCGCGAAGATGGTGCAGGTCCTGCGGATCGGCCGCGAGAAGCTGTCGGGCAAGGGCTTGGCCAGCGCCGCCAAGCGCGTCGACCCCCTGCGCCGACAGACGGGTCTGCCGCGCGAGGAGGTCATCGACTCGATGGTCGCGACGTTCCGCCGCCAGTACGGCCTCACCGACGCGCCGTTGACCGACGCCGAGCTCGCCGCGGCCGACGAGCTCGTGCGGACGAAGTTCGCGACGCCGGAGTGGATCGGCCGCGTCCCCTGACGGCTACCTCGCGACGGTGAACTCCGTCCCCGTCAACGCCCGCAGGGACTCCACGTCCTCCCCGTCGGCGAGGTCCACGAGCACCAGCCCGTCCGGGGTCACGTCGAACACGGCCCGGTCGGTGATGACGCGGTCAACGACGCCCTGACCCGTCAGCGGCAGGTCGCACTCCTGAACCAGCTTGAGCGACCCGTCGCGGGCGACGTGCTCCATGACGACGACCACGTGCGGGGTCCCGGCGACGAGGTCCATGGCCCCGCCCATGCCCTTGACCATCTTCCCCGGCACCTGCCAGTTCGCGAGGTCCCCGCACGCGGACACCTGCAGTGCGCCCAGCACCGCCACCGCGACGTGACCGCCGCGGATCATCCCGAAGCTCGTCGCGGAGTCGAAGACGCTGCCGCCCGGCAGGATCGTCACGGTCTGCTTGCCCGCGTTGACGAGGTCGGCGTCCTCCTCCCCCTCGTAGGGGTACGGCCCCATCCCGAGGAGACCGTTCTCGCTCTGCAGCACCACGTGCACCCCGGGCGGCAGGTGGTTCGCCACGAGGGTCGGGATGCCGATGCCGAGGTTCACGTGGTCGCCGTCGCGCAGTTCCGCGGCGGCGCGGGCGGCCATCTCGTCGCGCGACCAGGTCACACGCCCACCTCCTCGCGCGGGCGCACCGTGCGCTGTTCCACAGGCCGGTCCCGGTCGGTCCGCACCACGGACGTCACGAAGACCCCCGGGGTGTGGACGTCGTCAGGGTGCAGGAACTCACCCTCGTCCAGGACGTGCTCGGCCTCGACGACCGCGACCGGGGCGGCGGTCGCGACGAGGGGGTTGAAGTTCCGGGCCGTGAGCCGGTACCGCAGGTTCCCGGCCCGGTCGGCCGTCGCGGCGTGCACCAGGGCGAGGTCGGCGACGATCCCACGCTCCTGCAGGTAGGTCCGTCCGTCGAACTCCGCCGTCGCCTTGCCCTCGGCGACCGGCGTCCCGACACCCGTGGGGGTGTAGAACGCGGGGATGCCGGCGCCGCCCGCGCGCAACCGTTCCGCGAGCGTGCCCTGCGGCACGAACTCCACGTCGAGGTCACCGTCGAGGAACCGCCGGGCGAAGAGCTTGTTCTCCCCCACGTAGGAGGCGAGGACCTTCGTCACCTGGTCGTTCTCCAACAGGACGCCGAGCCCCTGACCGTCGACCCCCATGTTGTTCGACACGATCGTCAGACCACGGACCCCGGAGTCGCGCACGGCGTCCACCAAGGCGAACGGCACACCGCACAACCCGAAGCCCCCTACCGCGATCGTCATGCCGTCGCGCAGGACACCGGCCAGCGCCTGCGCAGGACTTCCCAGCACCGTGCTCACGAGGCCACCCTCCCGCCGCGTTCCCGCTGCCGCGACCGGGCCCGCGCCGGGGGGACGACCGGCACGTGCGCCAGGTCCTTGCCGGCGACGACGCGGTTCTCGACGCTGCCGATGCCCTCGACGTCGAGCCGGACGACGTTGCCCGGCCGCAGCGGCGGCGGGTCCTCCCGTCCCCGCCGGCCCCACAGCTCCGCCAGACAGCCCCCGTTGCCGCAGGTCCCCGACCCCAGGACGTCCCCGGGGCGGACCCACGTCCCGCGCGAGGCGTAGGCGATCAGCTCCTCGAACGTCCAGCCCGCGTTCGACAACAGGTCGTGCCCCACGCGCTCCCCGTCGACCGACGCCTCCAGCCGCAGCGCGAGGAACCCGTCGTCGTCACGGAACTCCTCGAGCTCGTCGGGCGTGACGATCCACGGGCCGAGCGTCGTCGCCGAGTCCTTGCCCTTGGCCGGGCCGAGGTTGACCTTCATCTCCCGCCGTTGCAGGTCCCGGGCCGACCAGTCGTTGAAGACGGTGTAGCCGAAGACGTGGTCGGCGGCGTGCCGAGGGTCGACGTCCTGGCCGGGCGCCCCCACGACGACCGCGACCTCGAGCTCGAAGTCGAGCGCCCCGCACCCCGGAGGGACGGGCACGTCGTCGTGCGCCCCGATCAGGCCGTGGGGATTCGTGAAGTAGAACGCCGGCGCCTCGTACCACTCGGCGACGACCCCGCCCTCGCCGTCGATGCTGCGCCGGACTCCCTCGACGTGCTCCTCGAACGCCACGAAGTCGCGGACGGCCAGGGGCGTGACGGGGGGCAGCAACCGCACGGACGACACCGGGACGGCGTCGCTGGACCGCAGCGCCCAGTCGGTCGCCTCGCGAGCCGCACCGCGCGGCGCGCCGGCGAGGTCGACGACGGTCGTCGTGCCGCGCAACGCGTGCAGCACCTCCGCACCGGGTTCCCCCGCGACGGCGGCGGTGACCTCCTGGCCCTGGACCAGGGCTCGTGCGAACCTCACGCCGGCACCTCCACGAGGGAGGAGATCCGGCGTAGCAGACCCGGGACGTCAGCCTGCTCGCGCGGGGTCCGGTCGAGCATCCAGCGCCCGATCTGGACCGACGCCTCGACGACCTGGCGCGCCCGGTCCCGCCGCCGGTCGGCGTAGCGGACGAGGACGTCCTCGTCCCACCCCGACGTCCCGAGGAGCAGGTCGGCCAGGACGGCGGAGTCTTCGAGCGCCTGCGCGGCACCCTGGGCGATGGTGGGCGGGCAGGAGTGCACGGCGTCCCCGACGAGCACGACGCGCCCCTGGTGCCACGGACCCTCGACGAGGTGCGTCTCGAAGCGCGTGTAGTTCACGGGCGTGTCAGCGGACAGGCTTTCCCGCAACGCGTCCCACGGGCCGTGGTAGGCCGCCGCGAGCCCGCGCACGACCTCGACCTGCTCCGCCGGGGTCAGCCCGGACCGGTCCTGCACGTCCTCCACGAGGTAGGCGTACACGGAGTCCGGGCCGGTCGGGCAGTACCCCGCGATGTGGCAGGGGCCGCCGTAGGTGAGGTCGGTGCGGACGACGTCCGCGGGGCGCGGCAGGCTCACCCGCCAGATCCCCATGCCCGTCCCCTCGGGTTCGGCGTCGATCCCGACGGTACGGCGCGTCCACGAGCGGATGCCGTCGGCGCCCACGACGAGGTCGTAGCGACGGGTCGAGGCGTCGGAGAACGTCACGTCGACACCGTCGGCGTCCTGGTCCAGCCCCGTGGCCGCGACGCCGAGCCGCACCTTCGCCCCGGCCTCGGCGGCGAGGTCGAGCAGGATGCCCGCCAGGGCGGGGCGCGACATGCCGAGCGTCGCGGGCAGGTCGGGACCGCCCGTGCGGACGTCCGGCACCTCGGCCAGGAGGGTCCCGTGGGCGTCGGGGGCGCGCAGCCCGAGGGAGTCGAAGGCGAACCCCTGGGCCGACACCTGCGGCCAGGCGCCCAGGTCGCGCAGCACGCGCAGGGCGTTGCCCTGCAGGGTGATGCCGGACCCGGTGTCCGTGGTGCCCGGTCGGGCCTCGACCACGTCCACCTCGACGCCGGCCCGGGCCAGCAAGATCGCCGCCGCACAGCCGGCGACGCCGGCCCCCACGACGAGGACGGAACGAACGGCGGGCGTCATCGCCCCACCTCCAGAGGATCGTCGGACTACTTCAGGGCCATCGGGTTGAGGGGTGCACCGACCGCCCCCGTCACGGGCAGCGGGGCGGCGACGAGCAGGAACTCGTGGATCCCGTCCGCGGCGCAGTCCGCGGCGAGCTCTTCCAGCGCCCACATCTCCCCGACGAACAACCCCATGTTGGGGATGACCACCTGGTGCAGGGGCTGGAACGCCACGTCGAACTCGTTGGGGCGGACCTCGAAACCCCACGTGTCGGTCGCGACGGCCGCCACGTCGTGGGAGTGCAGCCAGTCGGCGGTCGCGAACGACATCCCGGGCGCGGCGCCCCCCGCGTAGTCGCCCCACCCCTCGCGCAGCACCCGCCCGTACTGACCCGTGCGGACGAGGAGCAGGTCACCCGGTCCCACCTCGACCCCCTGCGCGGCACAGGTGGCGTCGAGGTGCTCGGGCAGGATCGCGAAACCGTCGGGCAGTTCCCCGCCCGTGCCCGCCGGGTCGTCGCCGAACACCCGTCCGACGTCGAGCAGCACCCCCCGTCCGGCGAAGTCCGCCGCGACGGTCTCGATGCCCGTCACCCCGTCGCCGAGGGACGTGACGACCTCCCCGGCCCGCCGGCCGTTCCAGGCGTGGCCGTGGTCGAAGATGTGCCCGAGGCCGTCCCACTGCGTCGAGCACTGCAGCGGCATGGCGACGACGTCGTCCGCGCCGCCGATGCCGTGCGGGAACCCCTGGACCCCCGCCTCTGCGTCGGTCCCGGTGTCCAGCATGGTGTGAACGGGGTTGGTCCTGCGGCGCCAGCCCTTCTGCGGCCCGTCCATCGAGAACTGCTGGGCCAGGGAGAACACCCGTCCCCGCCGGACGAGCGCGGCCGCGGCGCGGCGGTGCTCGTCCGTGACGAGGTTCAGCGTCCCCTTCACGTCGTCGGGGCCCCAGCGACCCCAGTTCGAGACACGCGCGACGGTCGCCGCCACGGCCCCTTCGGGGTCGGTGCGGTCGAGGGTGACGGGTTCGGCCGTCACGAGGCGTGCCCGTCGAGATGGCCGTCGGGGTGCCCACCGAGACGTTCGGCGACCCAGTCGGCGATGAGGTCGGTGGCGACCGACCCGTTGTCCACGCTGGAGTGCGCCGTGCCGCCCGTGCGGTCGGTGAAGACGACGAGTTCGCGGTACGGGGAGTTCACGAGCTGCTCGTACGTGCGGTGCGCGTACTGCAGCGGGATCTGCCGGTCGTGCTCGCCGTGGGTGACGAGGAACGGCACCCGGATCTTCTCCACGACCCCGTCGAGGTGCATCCGCTCGGCGACCTCGAAGAAGTCGTCGAGGTCCTTCGTCCCGAAGACCCACTGCACGTGGTCCCAGTAGTGGGGAACGGGGCGTTCGCCCTCGCGGTCGCGGCGGGCCTTCTGCACCGCACGCCAGTCGTGGTTCGCACCCCACGCCACGCCGAGGGCGAAGCGGGGCTCGCAGGCAACGGCCCGCGGCGCGTAGTACCCGCCGAGGGACACGCCGAGCAGGCCGATGCGGTCGGCGTCGACGTCGTCGCGGGCGGCGAGGAACTCGTACACCGGCGTGGCCCAGCGCTCGGACTCCGGGACGGCGTGCAGGTCGTGCAACCGCAGCGCCTCCCCCGTGCCCGGCTGGTCCAGGGCCAGGGAGGAGATGCCGCGGGCGGCGAGCTTGGCGCCCGGTCCCGTGCGGAAGAGCATCTCCTTGGTCGAGTCCAGGCCGTTGACCATGACGAGCAGGGGTTTGGGCCCGTCACCGGGCGCCCGGGTCAGGATGCCCGAGAGGACGGCCCCCTCGTAGGGGATCTCGACGCGTTCGGCGTTCTCCTGCGCCAGTTCCACCCCGCGGTCGAAGGTGCGCCGGAACTTGGCGTAGAGCGCGACGCGCGGGGCGTACCCGGCGGCCTGCATGCGCTCACCGGTGAGGAAGTAGGTCGCCGCGCGCCCCAGCTTCTCCCCCGCCGACAGGAGTCGGCCGGCGGCCTCGTCCTCGGCGGCCAGTCCGACGAGGGTGTCGCCCTGCGCCTCCCAGCCGGCCATGAGGTCGGCCGTCCCGGCGTCCTCGCCGCGGGCGGCGGCCTCCAGCAACGGTCGGCAGACGCGGTCGACCTCGCCGATGCGCGCCCCCATCTCCATGGCGAGGTTGACCGAGAGGTTCCAGACGTAGTTCCCGGGGAAGTGCTGGAACACGACGCCCCCTCAGCCCTGGCCCTGGAGGGCGTACGGGTTGAGCAGCGCGTCCTCGGTGCCCGGCAGGACGCCCTCCTCCGTGGCGGTGGGGTGGCCGGGGTCCGGCGGGAACGACTCCGTCATCGACATCGGCATGGCGCCGTTGCGGTAGATGCTGTTCGAGCCCAGCGACGGCTTCCAGGCGTTCGGCTCCCAGTCGGGCACGTAGTTGCGGTAGCCGCCGGTGTTGAGCTCGACGCGCATGCCCCCGGGTTCGCGGAAGTACAGGAACGTCTGCTCGCCCACGCCGTGGATGGAGGGGCCGTACTCGATGTCGACGCCGTTCTCCATGAGGACGTCGGCGGCGACGAGGAGTTCCTGGTGGCTGTCGGTCCAGAACGCGATGTGGTTGACCCGACCGCCGAGCTGGGAGGAGTCGAGCACGCAGCCGAGGTCGTGGGACTTCTCGTTCGTCGTGAGCACGCCGAACACGGTCACGGGGGCGTGGTCGAGCTCGGTGAAGGCCATGGTGCGGAACCCGAGGACCTCGGAGTACCAGGCGGCGAAACCCCTGACGTCGGTGGCCGCGACCGTGACGTGGTCGAGGAACCGGGGGGCGGCCGCGTGCGAGGAACGCTTCTCGGGGCGGTCCGGGAAGACCGAGCGCAGCTCGGCCGGCGCCGAGTGCTTCGGCACGTCCCAGTAGACCTCCATGGTGTGCCCGTAGGGACCGGTGAACCGGAACGAGCGGCCGTGGCCCTGCCGCTTGTCGGACCACGAGCCCTCGACACCCTTGGCGGCCACGCGACGCGCGACCTCCTCCACCGCGTCCTCGCTCGTGGTGCGCCACGCCATCGTCAGCAGGGCCGGCTGCTCGCCCGGCGTCACCACGAGGCTGTACGGGTAGTAGTCGCCCCAGCAACGCAGGTAGACGCTGCCCTCGTCGTCGCGGTGGACCTCACGCAGACCGAAACCCTTCTCGAAGAAGGCGACCGACGCCTCCACGTCGGGCGAGGAGATCTCCAGGTGGGCGAGGTGGGCCAGCAGGTTCGTCATCGAACGGTCCTCTCGGTCGGTCTGCTCCGGGTGTCGGGCCGGATCGTCGGGTGGGGTGGCGGCGCGGGAACCGGGGGCCGTCCCGGAGGCGCTGCGCCGCAGCCTGCGAGAACTCTCCGCCCACCCGCCGCATCAGGGAAGAGCGAGTTGGCGATACCTGGCATCACCCTTGTCGATGACCGGCACGGAGGAGCACCGCCGCCAGGACGATCGAGAGGGCGGCGACGACCCCCAGGGCCGCCGACAACCCCCCGAGGGCCCCCGTCAGGGCCAGGACGAGCAGCGGGCACACGAACTCCCCGGCGAACAGCGCCGACGTCCACCACCCCGTGACCCGGCCGCGCTGGTCGGTGGCGGTGCCGCCGAGGGCCCACGTCAGCAGGGCCGGGAGCAGCAGCCCCGTTCCCGCCGAGGCCACCGCGGCCCCGGCGAGCAGCACGGGGACCGACGCCGCCAGGGCCACCACCACGAGCCCGACCCCGGCGAGGCCGAAGGCCACGGGCAGCAGCGATCCCGCGCCGCGGCGCACCAACCGGGTGAAGGACGCGGCCCCGAGGCAGGTGGCGACCGCGGCGGCGGCGCTCACCCCGCCGATCGTGGCGGTCGACTCGACCCCCAGGCGGTCGAGCGCGAACGACAGCTCGACGATCGGCGTGTAGAACACCACCCCTCCGACGAGCGTCACCAGGAGCGGTGTGCGCAGGGCTCGCCGGTGCAGGCGTGGCAGCGGACCGGACTGCACGGCAACGGGTTCGCGCAGCAGGACGGGGACGAGGACCGCACCGACGACGCCCACGGCGTACAGCCAGAACGGCGTGCGCCAGTGGTGGGCCGCGAGGGCGCCGCCGGCCGCGATGAAGACCACCGCGGACAAGCTCGTCGCGATCGTCTGCAGGCCGAAGTACCTGTGCCGCCGCTGCCCCTCGAACAGGTCCCCGAGGAGTGTCGTGCAGCACGTCATGATCCCGGCCTCGGCGATGCCGACGAGCGCGCGGCTCACCACGATCGCCGGCAGCGAGTCCAGCCACAGCGGCGCCGTGCCGACGAGCGCGTAGAGGACGAGGGAACCGGTCAGCACGCGCACGCGGCCGATCCGGTCGACGACCCGGCCCGCGGCGGGGGCGAGGAGGGCGATGGCCAGGGCCGGGACCGTCAGGGTGAGCGGCACGAGGGCGTCCACCCCCGGCTGTCCCGCGAACGCGCGGGCGATGCTGGGCTGGACGGGGGCGATGAGGACCGCCCCGAGCACCGACAGCGTGCTGAGCGCGACGAGGAGGGTGGCCTGCGGGACGCCGGCGCGCAGCGGGCCGGCCGGCCGGGACGACGGGGACGCCTGCGCGGACTGCGGGTCCGGCTGCGGGACGGGGTGGGAGAGGGATGCGGACACGGGACCTCCTCGGGACACCTGCTCCGTCGCAGGCGGGTACCGCGAGTTTCAGCGAGGTCCGGCACCCCAGCACAGCGCCAATCGCTGAGGCCCCCCATCAGCGGGGTGGATGACCTCCGACGTCCGGGAGGGACGCGGCGGCCCGCCGCACGACGTCGCGCAACCACGTGTGCTCCGGGTCTCCGGTGTAGACGGGATGCCACCACATCGCCTCCAGCAGCAGGCCCACGTCCACGGGCGGAGGCAGCACGCGGACCCCGGAGTCCGGGGGAAGGCGGTCCGCCAACCGCTGTTGCAGCAACCCGATCCGCGCGCTCCCGGCCACCAGGGCGGGGACGGCGAGGAAGTGCTCGGTGACGACCTGCACGTGGGGTTCGACGCCGAGCATCCGCATCTGCAGCGCGGCCGGGGTCGAGGCCACCGGCCCGTGGTAGGTGACGACCCACGGCATGGTGCGCAGCTGGTCGACGCTGAGCTCCTCGCCGACGTCGGGGTTCTCCGTGGCGACCAGGCACACCCAGCGGTCGCGGTGCAGGTCGGCGTGCGGCAGGTCGGCGAGGAAACCGTGCGGCAGCAGGAGCAGGTCGGCGTCGACGAGCACCCGTTCGGCGTCCTCGACGACAGAGGGGGTGTTCACGCTGAAGCGCAGCCGCATGCGCGGCGCTTCGGCCGCCAGCAACGCCAGGAGAGGCGCGCCCAGGACCGTCTCGGCGTAGTCGCTGCTGACGATGCGCAGGTCCCGTTCGGAGACCGCCGGGTCGAAGTCCGGTTCGGCCCGGAACACCCGGTCCACGCCGGACAACGCGACCCGCACCTGCTCGCGCAGCCGGACCGCCAGCGGGGTCAGTTCGTGCTCGTTGCCGACGCGGGCGAGCAGCGGGTCGTCGAAGTGCCGGCGCAGCCGGGCCAGCGAGGCCGACAACGCGGGCTGGCTCAGACCGAGACGCTGCGCCGCGCGCGTGACGCTGCGCTCCTGCAGCAACGCGTCCAGCGGCAGCAGCAGGTTGAGGTCGAGGGAGCGCAGGTTCACCGCGGCGAGCGTAGGACCTCCACCACTCCTGCAGCCCCTCTTCCCCGATCACGTGGACAGGGGCGGGGCCGGGGAGCAGACTCAGGAGATGGAGAAGGCCGTCGAGCGCGGGATCCGCACGGGCGTCGTCCGCGACGCCGACCGGGCCGGTCGCGCGCTGCGCGTGACGACCCACCCCGAGGCGGGGCGGGTCGTCCTGTCGACCTGGCAGGACGCGACGTGCGTCTCGACCGTGCGCCTGGACCGGGCCGACGTCGTCGAGCTCCTCACCGCCCTCGGCGCAGCGCTCCTGCCGCCAGAACGCTGAGCCCGAGCAACGCCGCGAGACCCACGACCGCGAGCGTCGCGGACGGGTGCAGCAGCGCCTGCCCCGCCAGGGCCTGCCAGGTGAGCCAGCCCATCAGCCCGGCGTAGCCGACGGCGGCCAGAGCGACGAGGCGGAACCGGACGGTTCCGTCGCGCAGGGCGGCCGACCGGCGGGCGAGGCGCTCCAGCAGCAGCGCCCCGAGCGGCAGCACCTGCAGCGCGTGCAGCCCGACGAAGTGCGGGATGCGCAGGTCCCCGCCCTGCGTGCTCCAGCCGAGGAACGGCAGGCCGGGACCACCGTCGGGCACTCCGACCGCGTGCGCCCCGACGACGCCTTGGAAGTCCTGCACCTGCGCCGTCGTGGGGATTGTCATGAGGAACGCCAGCGCCATCCCGACCAGCCCCAGGACGAGCCCCGCGCGGACGGCGAGCGTGCGGGCCCGGTCGGGCAGCGGGGTGCGGAACACCAGGACGCCGATGACCGCCGTCACGACCCAGACGACGGCGATGGACGTGCCCATGGTCGCCCACAGCGCGCTGTGCAGCGGGGTGGAGACGTTGAAGTGGCTGGTCGTCCCCGCGGCGGCGGCCCCGCCGATGACCGCGATCTCGAGGAGGAGACCGACCGCGGCGACGGAGGCCAACGCCGAGGCCAGCCGGGGCCGGGGCAGCCCGGACAGACCCACGAGCCAGGCGAGCGTGAGGGAGTAGAGACCGATCGAGACGGCGAACTTCAGGGGTTTGAACCAGGCGTCCTGGCCGAGGACGGGCCGAGCGTCGACACCGGCCAGGACGGCCGTCAGGACGGTCAGCACGGCCATCGCCGCGGCCAGGAGCAGGAGCGGGCGGTGCCAGCGGGAGGGCAGCGGCACGTCGTGCCGGGCGGGGGGCAGCAGGGTGGTCACGGGGTGTCTCCTCCGGGAGAGGGGCCGTAGCGGCGGAAGGCGGTGTCCTGCTGCGCGATGCGCCGCAGGCCGGCGAAGAGCTGGTCACCGAGGACGGTGCCGACGACGACCGTCTGCGCGGCGGCCTCGCGGTCGCCGCCCTGCCGGGCGTCCTCGATCGATCCGGAGACGGCGTCGAGGTCGGCGGCGGCCACGAGGTCGGCCGCCCGGGCGTAGGCGGGCAGGAGGGCGGCGAGGTCTCCGCGGTCGACGGCGTTCCAGCCGTCGAGCACGCCGGCGACGACGCGCACGCCGGGGTTCTCCTCGTGGACGTCCCAGCCGTGCTCGGCCGCGAACGCGAGGACGTGCCGGCGCGAAGAGTCTGTGGGCGGTGTCACCGGCTGCGGCAGAGCCTGTTGCGTGACGCCGAGGACTTCGACGAGGGGCAGGTCGGGAGCGTCGACGGCGGCCAGGACACGGCCGACGGCCGCCACGGGCAGACCGCCGACGTCGATGAGCGAGCGGATGAGGCGCAACCGGGTCAGGTGGTCGTCGGAGTAGTCGGTCTGGTTGTAGCCCGTGCGATCCCCCGCGGGCAGCAGCCCCTCACGCGTGTAGAACTTGATGGACGCCTGGCTGACGCCGCTGCGGGTGCTGAGCTCGGAGATGCGCACATCGACAGAATTGCTATCGATAGCGGAACTGTCAACCCGTCAGGCGTCCCCGCCGAAGGCCGCCGGCTCGTTGTACGGCGTGATGACCTGGATCTGCGACGGCACCGAGCTCGGCCTCCCGGGCAACGCCCCCTGCACCTGCATCACCGCCCGGCACACGCGCCGGACGTCCGCGCGCAGGTCGTGGTGCAGCACGGCCGTCAGCCGGCGCTCGCGCAGCAGCGCGACGTTGTCCGCGTCGAGGTCGTGGGCGACGAAACCCCGGACGTGCCGCCCCGCAGCGTCGAACGCGGCGAGCACGGCCCGGTTGCCGCCACCGACGGAGTAGACGAGGTCCACGGCCGGGTCCCGGGACAGCGCTGCGGTGACGGTCGCGCGCGTCGAGGCGTCCAGGCCGTCGCCGCCCTCGACGACGTGCACGGGCAGGTGCGGGGCGAGGTCGCGCAAGGCGGCGCGGAACCCCTGCTCGCGATCCCCCTCGCCGCGGAACGAGCTGCGGCTCAACGAGACGAGGACGCCCCCGGCGTCCGGGGCGACGGACGTCAGCAGGTAGGCCGCCGTCGCGCCTGCCGCCCGGTCGTCCATCCCCACGTAGGCGACGCGGCGGCTCGCCGGGACGTCGGTGACGAAGGTGACGACGGGGACGCCCCGTTCCTCCAGCCGCGCCACGGCGGCGACGACGGCCCGGTCGTCGGGGGCCTTGAGCAGCACCCCGCTCGACCCCCGACGCCCGATGCGGTCGAGGTCCGCGACGAGGTCGGCCACGCCACCGTCCTCGCGCAGGTGGAAGCGCGCCCGCACGACGGCCGGGCGCAACGTCGGCAACTCGGCCTCCAGCGCCGCCCGCACGGCGCGACTGAACCGGTCGGGGGCGAGGACGACGACGTCGACGAAGAACGTCGCGCCGCTCAGACGGACCTGGGAGGCCTGCCGGTCCAGGTCGGCGATCGCGCGGTGCACCTCGGCGACCGTCGCCGCCCGCACCCCCGGCCGGCCGTGCAGCACGCGGTCGACGGTGGCGAGGCTGAGACCGGCCTGCTGGGCGATCTCGCGCAGGCGGTACGGGTGGGCCACGACGCCCCTCTCGCTGAGGTGTTCTTGAGGTGCTCACGATGCCACCCGGCGCCGTCCCCGGGCTACGTTGAGAGGGCAGGACCACCCCACGAGCTCGACGAGGAGACCGCCGTGAGCACGCCCACCACCCCCCGGACGACCCCCCTGCGGTTCCGCGAGACCGACTGCGACGTGGCCGAGTTCGCCCGCCTCGTCGACCGCACCACGGACCTGGCCGACTACCCGCACGCCGCCGACGTCCGCCACGAGGTGCTCGTCTACGACGCCGACCTGCTGCGCCGGACGACCGCGGACGCCGAGGGTCGCGAGGAGGTCGAGGCCGAGCTCGTCCGCGCCCTCACCGACGGGCCCGGCGTCGTGGTGTTCGAGGGCGCCTACCCCGACGTCGCCGTCGTCGACCGGGTGAGCGCGGTGTTCGACGCGGTCATCGCCGACGAGAAGGCGGCGGGCACGGCCAAGGGGGACCACTTCGCCGCCGCCGGCGCCAACGACCGCGTCTGGAACGCCCTCGAGAAGCTCGCCGTCCGCGACCCCGAGGCGTTCGTCGACTACTACGCCAACGACGTCCTCGCCCTCGTCTCGACGGCGTGGCTGGGCCCGGGGTACCAGGTGACGTCCCAGGTGAACCTCGTCCGCCCCGGCGGCAAGGCGCAGGACCCGCACCGCGACTACCACCTCGGGTTCCTCTCCAACTCCGTCGCGGCCCGCTACCCCGCGCACGTCCACCTGCTCTCCCCCGTGCTGACGCTGCAGGGCGCCGTGGCGCACAGCGACATGCCCGTCGAGAGCGGCCCGACGATGTACCTGCCGTACTCCCACCAGTACCCGCAGGGCTACCTCGCGTGGCGGCGTCCGGAGTTCCGCGAGCACTTCGCCGCCCACCACGTGCAGCTCCCGCTGCGCACGGGTGACGCCGCCTTCTTCAACCCCGCCCTGTTCCACGGCGCCGGGACGAACGTGTCCGCCGACGTGCAGCGCTGCGCGAACCTGCTGCAGGTGTCGTCGGCGTTCGGCCGCGCGATGGAGTCCGTCGACCGGGTGCGCACCGCCCGCGCCGTCTACCCGGCCCTGCTGGCCCGCAAGGCGTCCGGGGCCTCGCCGGAGTTCCTGGCCAACGCCGTCTCCGCCGCGTCCGAGGGGTACCCGTTCCCGACGAACCTCGACCTGGACCCGAACGTCGGCGGCCTCACCCCGCTGTCGCAGACGGAACTGCTCGCGCAGGCGCTGGAGCAGGACCTCAGCGCGGACGAGGTCTCGGCGCAGCTCGACGCCTACGCCGCGCGCCGCCGCACGCACTGAGACCCACTCGTGACCGGCGGCCCCGCCTCAGGACAGGGGGCCGCCGGAGGACTCGCGGGCGACGAGCTCGGGCTTGAGCCGGAGCGAGCGCACGGGGGTCCCGGCGGCGCGGGCGAGCAGGCGCGCCATGCCCTGCCGGCCCATCTCGACCATCGGGGACCGCACGGTCGTCAGGGGGACGGGCAGTTCCGCGGCGAGCGAGACGTCGTTGTAGCCGACGACGGCGACGTCCTCCCCCACGCGCAACCCGCTCTCCCGCAACGCGCCCATGGTCCCGATGGCGTTGAAGTCGTTCACGGCGAACACCGCCGTCGGACGGGGTCGGGCCGCCAGCAGCCGCAGCGCCGCGGCGTGGCCGCCCGGCACGTCGTACCGGCAGGTCACGACGAGGTCGTCGGGTACGGGGTGTCCCGCGACGGCGAACTCCTCCCGGAACCCTTGCGTGCGTTCCACGCCGGTGCTGGAGAACGGCTGACCCGCCACGACGGCGACCCGGGTGTGCCCGAGCTCGAGCAGGTGCTGGGCCGCGAGTCGGCCCCCGGCGAGGTCGTCCGTCGTGACGGACAGGTGCCCGCGGCTGCGCCGGGACACCAGGACGTACGGCAGGCCCCGGGCGGCGATCTCCGGCAGCAGGTCGTCGTCGAGTCGGGCGTCGCCGAACACCAGGCCGTCCACCCGGCGGTCCAGCAGCGCCCCGAGCCGGCGACGGCGGACGTCGGGGTCGTCGGAGGTGTTCGCGACGAACGTCTGGTAGCCCGCCTCGGCGGCTGCCGCGTCGAGCCCCTCGTAGATCGTCGCCAGGACGATGTCGGTCAGCCGCGGCACCAGGACGCCGATGAGACCGCTGCGTCGCGTGCGCAGGGACGACGCCGCCGGGTCGGGACGGTAGCCGAGCTCGGCGGCGGCGACGCGGACGCGCTCGACCGTCCGGGGCGAGATGCCGACACCCCCGCCGAGGGCCCGCGACGCCGTCGAGGCGTGGACGCCGGCTGCGGCTGCCACGTCGGCCAGGGTCGCCGGACGCCGGCCGCTCGAAGTCACCGCACCTGTGTACCCGATCCCGGGCGCGGTCCACGCCAGGACCCCGCACGTTAAATCCGTGTTGCGGGTCTTGTGGGCTCGAAATCGATTGCGTACGTTGCTCGCAATCGATTTCGACGGACGCAGCCGTCCTGAACGCGGAAGGGTCCGACGTGTCCCTGCAACTCATCGCCACCGGCGGAACCATCTCCAGCACAGGAGGTCTGGGCGCTCTCGAGGCACGCCTCGGCGCGGACGAGCTGTTGGCCACCCTCACCCGGCCGAGCGCGGAGGACGTCCGGACGCTGGACCTCACCACGGTCGTCAGCTCGGCCCTCACCGGTCGCGACCTCCTGCGGCTGCACCGAGCCGTGCGGGCCGCCCTCGACGAGGGCGTGGACGGGGTCGTCGTCACCCACGGCACCGACGCGATGGAGGAGACGGCCCTCCTGCTCGACCTGCTGCACGACGACGACCGGCCCGTCGTGCTCACGGGGGCACAGCGGGCCGCCGACGCCGTCGCCCCCGACGGACCGGCGAACCTCGCCGCCGCCCTCGAACTCGCCGCCCACCCCGACGCCCGCGGCTGCGGTGTCCTCGTCGTCTTCGACGGTGAGGCCTACGCGGCCCGCGGCGTCCGGAAGGTGCACACCGTCCGGGCCGGCGCCTTCGCCGCCCCCGGACTGGGTCCCACCCACCGCGTCGCCGCAGGCCGCGTCGACCTGCTCCGACGCTCCGTCCGGCGCGCGGGCTGGTCCCTGCCCGCCGACGTCGTCGACCTCCCCCGCGTCGACGTGGTCGCGACCCACCTCGGCGCCGACGGCTCGCTGCTCACCGCCGCCCGGACGGCCGGGGCCGCCGGGATCGTCGTGGCCGCGATGGGCGCGGGCAACACCCCGCCCGGCGTCACCACCGCGGTCGAGGAGGCCTGCGCCGCAGGTGTTCCCGTCGTCATCACGTCCCGGGTCCCCGAGGGACCCGTCGCCCCCCTCTACGGCAGCGGCGGCAGCGCCCTGCAGCGCGGCGGCGCCGTCCTCGCCGGGGACCTGTCCCCCTGGCAGGCGCGCACCGTCCTGGCGGTCGCCCTGGCCGCCGACCCCGACGACCCGGTCCGGGCCTGCGCGGCCGCGTTCGCCCGGACCTGACCGACCACCACCCCCGCACCTCCCCCACCCCAGGAAGGACCCACCCCCATGGCCAAGGAGATCTTCGTCGCCTTCGGGACCGACGTCGACGCCGTCGGCGGCTGGCTCGGCTCGTACGGCGGGGCCGACTCCCCCGACGACATCTCTCGCGGGATCTTCGCCGGCGAGGTCGGCGTCCCCCGACTGCTGGAACTGTTCCGCCGCCACGACCTCACCCAGACGTGGTTCTGGCCCGGGCACTCGGTCGAGACGTTCCCCGAACAGTTCGACGCCTGCGTGGCCGCCGGCCACGAGATCGGCGTCCACGGGTACAGCCACGAGAACCCCATCGCGATGTCCCGCGAGCAGGAGGAGACGGTCCTCGACCACTGCATCGACCTGATCTCCTCGCGCACCGGCACCCGTCCCACGGGGTACGTCGCTCCGTGGTGGGAGTTCAGCGGCGTCACCAACGAGATCCTGCTGGACCGCGGCATCCGCTACGACCACTCCCTCATGCACCGCGACTTCACGCCGTACTACGTGCGCGTCGGGGACTCCTGGACCCCCATCGACTACGACAAGCCGGCGACGGAGTGGATGAAGCCGCTCGTGCGCGGCCGGGAGACCGACCTCGTCGAGATCCCCGCGAACTGGTACCTCGACGACCTGCCGCCCATGATGTTCATCAAGTCGAGCCCGAACAGCCACGGCTTCGTGAACCCGCGCGACATCAAGCAGATGTGGCGCGACCAG
This sequence comes from Kineococcus endophyticus, assembly GCF_040796495.1. Lineage (NCBI taxonomy): Bacteria > Bacillati > Actinomycetota > Actinomycetes > Kineosporiales > Kineosporiaceae > Kineococcus > Kineococcus endophyticus. The sequence continues at coordinate 89,837 of NZ_JBFNQN010000002.1, forward strand.
TTCGACTGGGTCTACCGCGAGAACGACTACGCCGTGTTCACGATGACGATCCACCCCGACGTCTCCGGCCGGCCGCAGGTGCTCATGGCCCTCGAACGGCTCATCGAGCACATCAGCGGCCACTCCGGTGTCACCTGGACGACGTTCGACGCGATCGCGCAGGACTTCACCGCCCGCTTCCCCCGCACGGACGTGACCGCGTGAGCGCGCCGACCCGGCCCGCACCGGTCGAACCCTGGAACCGGACGATCACGCCGCGCACCCTGCTCACGGTCTCGATCGTCTGCTTCTTCGCGTGGGTGTTCTCGGTCTACGACTTCACCCTCTTCGGAACCCTGCTGCCCGTCATCGCCGAGGACTTCGGCTGGTCGCCGGCGTACGCCGCCGGGGTCAACACGTGGGTCACCGTCGGGGTGTTCCTCGTCTCGCTCGTCGTCGGATCGCTGCTCGACCGGTTCGGGCGCAAGCGCGCGCTCATCATCACCGTCATCGGCGCGGCGATCTCCAGCGGTCTGACGGGTCTGGCCGCCGGCGCGGTGTCCCTCGTCCTCATCCGCGCGTTCTCCGGGTTCGGCGCCTCCGAGGAGGTCGTCAACGCGGTCTACCTCAACGAGGTGTACGCCAAGGCCAAGCGCCGCGGGTTCATGTACAGCTTCGTGCAGTCGGGCTGGCCCGTCGGCGCCCTCGTCGCCGCCGGGCTCACCGCACTCATGCTGCCGCACCTGGGCTGGCGGTGGACGTTCGTCGTCGCCATGCTCCCCGCGGTCCTCGTCGCCATCGCCGCCACACGGCTCCCCGAGTCGCCCGCCTACGCGGCCCTCAAGGAGGTCCGCCGGTTGCGGGCCGCGGGCGACGAGTCCGCCGCCTCGGAGATCGCCCGGGCCCACGGCCTGTCGGACACCGACCACCGTCCTTCCCGCGTCCGCGACGTCTTCACCCCGGAACTGCGCCGGCACACGATCTGCCTGTCGCTGGCGTGGCTGTTCAACTGGATGGCCATCCAGGTGTTCTCGGTGCTCGGCACGAGCGTCCTCACCGGCGCCAAGGGGTTCAGCTTCGACAACTCCCTCGTCGTCCTCGTGCTGGCGAACGCCGTCGGGTTCTGCGGCTACATCTTCCACGGCTGGGTGGGTGACCGGATCGGCCGCCGTACGACGATCATCGGCGGCTGGACCGTCGGCGCCGTCGTCACCGCGGCCATGCTGCTCGGCCCGGACTCCAGCGCCTGGGTCATGGTCACGTACTCGCTGTCGCTGTTCTTCCTCACCGGCCCGTACGCCGCGCTGCTGTTCTACATGGGCGAGTCGTTCCCCGCACAGGTCCGCGGTATGGGCACCAACGTCGCCCACGTCATGGGCCCCGTCGGCGGCATCGCGGGTTCCGCGCTGCTCACCGTGCTGCTCTCCGCCGGCACGGGGATGCGGACGGCCGCGCTCGTCACAGGATCGGTGTTCATGCTGCTGTCGGGGATCGTCATGCTCGGCGCGCGGAACACGGGGAACCGCACCGTCGAACTCGACCAGGAGGCGGTCGCGTGACCGTCCGCGACGACGGCTTCGAGGGCAAGGTCGCCGTCATCACCGGCGGGGCCAGCGGCATCGGCCGGGCCCTCGCCGTGGCCTACGCCCGGGCCGGCGCGCACAGCGTCGCCGGCTACTTCCCGGGCGACCCGCACGACGTCGCCGAGACCGTGGCGGCCGTCGAGGCGGCCGGTGGACGCTGCCTGCCCGTCGCGGTCGACGTCGCGGACGCCGCCTCGGTCGACGCGCTCGCGGCCGCGGCCGTCGAGGAGTTCGGCCGGCTCGACGTCGGCGTCGCCGCGGCGGGGATCCTGCGGCGGGCTCCGCTCGCCGAGCTCGACGACGCCGCCTGGGACGCCATGCTCACGGTCGACCTCACCGGGGTGCTGCGGACGTTCCGCTCCTGCGCCGGCGCCATGACCGGCGGCGGGGCGCTCGTGGCGGTGTCCTCGATCGCCGGCGGCGTCTACGGCTGGGACGACCACGCGCACTACGCCGCGGCCAAGGCCGGGGTGCTGGGTCTGTGCCGTTCCCTCGCGGTGGAACTCGCCCTGCGGGACATCCGGGTCAACGCCGTGATCCCCGGGTTGATCGAGAGCCCGCAGTCGCTGGACCCCGTGAACTCCCTCGGACCGGACGGCCTCGCCGCGGCCGGGGCGGGCATCCCGCGGGGCCGGGTCGGGACCGTCGACGAGGCGGCCCGCGTCATCCGGTTCCTCACCGGGGACGACGCGGCCTACGTCACGGGGCAGAGCATCGTCGTCGACGGCGGACTCACCGTCCGCTGGCCGAGCTGAGGAGGGGAACGTGCAGTTGCAGGGCAGGACCGCGCTGGTCACGGGAGCGGCCAGCGGCATCGGGGCGGCGATCGCCCGTGCCTACGCGGCGGAGGGCGCCGACCTGGTGCTCGTCGACCGCGACGCCGCGCGCGTGCAAGGGCTCGCCACGGAGCTCGGGGCGCAGGCCCGCACGGTCGACGTCACGCACGCCGACGCGACGCGGCAGCTCGTCGACGGCGTGGCCGCCGAGCACGGGCGGATCGACGTCCTCGTCAACTGCGCGGGCATCCTCACCGAGGTGCCGCTCGTGGAGATGGACGTCGAGACGTGGGACCGGATGATCGACGTCGACCTGCGCAGCGTGTTCCTCCTGACCCGCTGGGCCGCACCGCACATGGTCCGGCAGGGGTGGGGCCGCGTCGTCAACGTCGCGTCCCAGCTCGGCCTGAAGGGCGGTGAGTCCCTGACCCACTACAGCGCCGCCAAGGCCGGGGTCATCGGGTTCACCAAGGCCGCGGCCCGCGAACTCGCCCCGCACGGGGTCCTCGTCAACGCGATCGCCCCCGGCCCCGTGAGCACCCCTCTGGTCGACGGGCTCAGCGAGGACTGGAAGCGGGCCAAGCAGGCCGAACTCCCCCTCGGCCGGTTCGGCCTCCCCGAGGAGATCGCGCCGACGGCCGTCCTGCTGGCGAGCGACCCCGGCGGGAACCTGTACGTCGGGCAGACGCTCGGGCCGAACTCCGGCGACGTGATGCCCTGATGTGCGGGGCCTGCGGCACGGGCCGGGCTCGTGGTCCCTGGGAGGACGTCGTCGCGGGGCGCGGGCCGCGGGAACTCGCGGCCCGCACCCGGGCCCTGCAGGACCTGCTCACCGGGTTGCGCTGGCGGGTGGCGCCCTGGGGGGTCTCGGGCTACACCGTCACCCGACCGACCGGGGCGACCTTCCTGGCCCCCGACCTGGACGCCGTGACCGACGCTGCGCTGGCCGCCGGCTGGGAACCCCCCGCGACCGCGACGAGCCCTGCCGTCGAGCTCGTCCTGCGCTCAGCCGCGCGTCACCAGGGCACGACCCCCGCGCGGTCGCGGAACTGACCCGTGGGGCCGTCCTTCCCGATCGAGGCGAGTTCCACGATCGCGTCGGTCCCCTCCGTGACCGTCTGGGGACCGCTGCGCCCGTTGAGGTCGGTGGCCGTGTAGCCGGGGTCGACGGCGTTGAACTTCACGTCGGGCAGCGCCTTGGCGAACTGCGTCGTGAGCATGGTCAGCGCGGACTTGGAGGACGTGTAGAGCGGCGCCGTCACCTGCGACTCGACGCGGTCGGGGTCGTGGGTGGCGGCGAAGGACCCCAGGCCGCTCGTCACGTTGACGACGACGGGGTTCTCGGACGTCCGCAGCAGCGGCAGGAACGCGTTCGTGACGCGCAGCGGCCCGAACACGTTGGTCTCGTAGACGGCGCGGGCGTCGTCGGCCGTCAGGTCCTCGGCCGGCGTCTGCGGACCGGAGATCCCGGCGTTGTTGACGAGGACGTCGACGGTCCCCTCGTGCGCGGCGACGTCGGCCGCCGCGGCTGCGACGGACGCGTCGTCGGTGACGTCGATCTGGACGAACCGGGCGCCGAGCGCCTCGGCGGCGGCGCGGCCGCGCTCGGGGTCGCGAGCGCCGACGAGGACGGTGTGGCCGGCCTGCAGGAGCCGTCGGGCGGTCTCGTAGCCGAGGGACTTGTTGGCCCCGGTGATGAACGTGGTGGTCATGGGTCCACCCTCACCCCGCCCCGGGAACCCCGCCAGGGCCCTGCCCGACGGTGGGACGGGCAGTACCAGGCTCGGACCCGTGCGCACGGTCACCGGCGGGGCACGATGGTCGCGTGGACGACCTCGGTGACCTCGGCGGCGCGCTGCGCCGGTGGCGCGACCGCCTCTCCCCGCTCGACGTGGGGCTCCCCGTCCGGGCCGGCCGCCGCGCGGCCGGGTTGCGCCGCGAGGAGCTCGCCGACCTCGCGGGTCTGTCGGTCGACTACGTCGTGCGGCTGGAGCAGGGCCGCGCCGAGCACCCGTCCGCGCAGGTCGTCGCGGCCCTCGCCCGCGCCCTGCAGCTGTCCACCGACGAAAGCGACCACGCGTTCCGCCTCGCCGGTCTGCTCCCGCCCGCGGACGGCACGGTGTCCCGGCACGTCCCGCCCGGCGTCCAGCGCATCCTGTCCCGCCTGCAGGAGTTCCCCGTCGGGGTCTTCGACGCGGCGTGGACGCTGCTGCACTGGACACCGTCGTGGGAGGCGCTCATCGGCGACCCCACGACGCTGCCGCCGGAGGACCGCAACCTCGCCCGGGCCCTGTTCGGCGGGACGGGACTGGCCCGGCACCCCGTCCGGCACGCGGACCCGGGGATGCCGGCCGCGATCGTGGCCGACCTGCGAGCAGCCCTGGCCGACCACCCCCGCGACCGGCCGCTGGCCGGGCTCGTGGCCGACCTGCGCCGGGACAGCCCCGAGTTCTCCCGGCTGTGGGACGTGGGGGCCGTCGGCCGGCACGTCTCGGCGCGCAAGACGATCGAGCACCCCGACGTCGGGGACGTGACGTGCGACTGCGACGTGCTGACGGTGCCGGGCTCCGACGTCCGGCTCGTCGTCTACAGCGCTGCGACGGGGTCGGTGGACGCGGAGAAGCTGGAGTTCCTGCGCGTCACGCGTGGGCAGCGCGCCGCGTCGACACCCACTCCTGCAACCGCTCCACCGGCCACGTCGTGACGATCCGGTCGGCCGGCACCTCGCACTCCTCCGCCCTGGCGCACCCGTAGGGCTGCCAGTCGAGCTGCCCGGGCGCGTGGGCGTCGGTCGACAGCGTGAACAGGCAGCCCGCCTCGACGGCCTGCCGCAGCAACGCCCGGGGCGGGTCGAGGCGTTCGGGCCGGGCGTTGATCTCGACGGCGACGTCGAACTCGACGCACGCGGCGAACACCGCGGCGGCGTCGAACTCGCTCGGCGGACGGCCCTTCTCCCCCACCCGTCCGTGACCGCCCTTGACCATGCGCCCCGTGCAGTGGCCGAGGACGTCCATCCGCCCGGACCGGATCGCGGCCAGCATCCGCCGGGTCATCGCGTCTGCCGGCATCCGCAGTTCGGAGTGCACCGACGCGACCACGACGTCGAGCCGGGCCAGCAGGTCCGGCGGGCAGTCCAGCGTGCCGTCCTTGCCGATGTCCACCTCGATGCCGGACAGCAGCCGGAACGGGGCCAGCGGGGCGGCGAGCGCCGCGATCTGCTCCAGCTGCGCCTCCCGGCGGCCGCGGTCGAGGCCGTTGGCGACCTTGAGGCCCTCGGAGTGGTCGGTGACCGCGATGTACTCGTGGCCGAGTTCGGCCGCGGTGAACGCCATCTCGGCGAGGGGGCTGCCGCCGTCGCTGGCGTCGGTGTGGGTGTGCAGGTCGCCGCGCAGCTGGGCCCGCAACTCCTCCCCGCCCTCCACGAGCGGGCCGGCCGCGTCCTCCAGCTTCGCCAGGCGTTCCGGCGTCCGGCCCTGCGCGGCCTGGACGACGATCTCGGCCGAGGACTTCCCGATGCCCTTGAGGTCGGTGAGCGTGCCGGCCCCGAGGCGGGTGTCGAACTCGTCGGCGTCGAGGGCGAGCAGGACCGCGGCGGCCTTGCGGAACGCCTCCACCCGGAAACTGCTCGCCTGTTCGCGTTCCAGCAGGAACGCGGTGCGGCGCAACGCGTGCACGGGGTCCACGGCGGTTCCTCCCAGCCTCCGGATGCGGGTCGACCCCCCACTCTGCACCATCGATCCGTGCCCCGCCTGCGCCGCGTCTCGGTCTCCTCCCCCGGTTTCTCCCGGCGACGGCGGGGCAGGGGCTGGTCGTACCTCGACACCGGCGGGGAACGCATCGTCGACCCGGACGTGATCGCCCGGATCAGCGCGCTGGCGATCCCCCCGGCGTACACCGACGTCTGGATCTGCCCGTTCCCGAACGGGCACCTGCAGGCCGTCGGCACGGACGACCGGGGCCGGCGCCAGTACCGCTACCACGAGCAGTGGCGGTTGGAGCAGGACCGGGCCAAGCACGACCGCGTGCTCGAGGTCGCGGCGCGGTTGCCGGCGGCCCGCGACCGCGTCACGGCCCTGCTGGCCACCGACGGCCTGACCCGCGAGCGCGTGCTCGCGGCCGCGTTCCGGCTGCTGGACCTGGGGTTCTTCCGCGTCGGCGGCGACTCCTACGCCGAGGAGAACGGCTCGTACGGCCTCGCGACGCTGCGCCGCGACCACGTGCACCAACGCGGCGAGGAACTGGTGTTCTCGTACGTCGCGAAGTCGGGCAAGGACCGCACGGCGGTGATCGCCGACCCCGCCGTCCGCGACGTCGTGCGTTCCCTGAAGCGCCGGCGCGGCGGCGGCGAGGACCTGCTCGTGTGGAAGGAGCGCGGCCGCTGGCACGACGTGACCTCCGAGGACGTCAACGGGTTCCTCCACGAGACGATCGGTCCGGACGTCAGCGCCAAGGACTTCCGGACGTGGCACGCCACCGTGCTCGCGGCCGTCGCGCTGGCGGTCTCGCTGCCCGTCGCGGGCACCCCGACGGCCCGCCGGCGGGCGGTGACGAGGGCCTGCGCCGAGGTGTCCGCGTACCTGGGCAACACCCCCAGCGTGTGCCGCAGCAGCTACATCGACCCGCGCGTCATCGACCTGTTCGGGGACGGGGTCACCATCGCCCCCGTCCTCGACGACCTCGGGGCGGACGCCTCCTTCGGCCACCCCGCCACCCACGGGGTCGTGGAGCGGGCCGTGCAGGACCTGCTGCACACCGACCCCGCCGCTGTCACCCGCTCGATCGCGCGCGGGCGAGTGCCGCGGCTGGCCTCGCCCCGGCTGTCGGTGCCCGGCGGCGACCGGGCGGCGTGACGCAGCACCCCGGCGCGTCCCCTATGCTGGACGGGCTCCGGCAGCAGTGCCGGGCGCCACGCCCCCATCGTTTAGTGGCCTAGGACGCCGCCCTTTCAAGGCGGTAGCACGGGTTCGAATCCCGTTGGGGGTACGAGCGGGTCCCCGGCCCGGGAGGTGGTCACGACCACCGCGCGGATCGGGTAAGGTCTTCTCTGCAAGCGCACGACAGCAACACCGAGCAGTACAGCAAGGCCTCTCTGAGGCCCCGTAGCGCAGTTGGTTAGCGCGCCGCCCTGTCACGGCGGAGGTCGCGGGTTCGAGTCCCGTCGGGGTCGCTCGTCGTGCCGGTTCGTCCGGCCCGGCACGGCCAGGTAGCTCAGTTGGTAGAGCGTCCGACTGAAAATCGGAAGGTCAGCGGTTCGACCCCGCTCCTGGCCACCTGGAAACAGCTTCCGAAGGGCCCCGGTGCACCGCACCGGGGCCCTTCGTCGTTCCCGGGCGCAGCCACTAGCCTCCTGCCGTGCCCGCGATCCCGAGCCCCGTCGTCCTCGCCGCCGCCGTCCTCGGCGGGTACGCCGTCGGCCGCTCGACGGGGAACCGGAAGCTCGCCGGGGTCGCCCTCGCCGCGGGGCTCGCTGTCGTCGCGCCCCGCTGGGCCGCCGGGTCTCCCGTCCTGGCCGCCGCGCTCACCGCCGGCACGGTCGGCCTCGTCGGGCTCTCGCACCCGCTGTCGCGCCGGACCGGCCCCTGGCCCGCGGTGCTCACGACGACCGCCGCGGCCGCCGCCCTCGCCGCAGCCGGGGACCGGCTCACGTCGCGCTGACGCTCAGAGCTGGCGCGCGGTGAGGTCCCGGACCTCGGCGTAGCGCTCGCGGACGCCCGCGACCGGGTCGGCCTCGAAGGTCTCCGAGGACCCACGCGGCCTGCCGGGCGGCACCGTCCGCGACGTACTCCCCCGGTGCCGGCACGACGACCGGACGTCCCAGGACCGCGGGGGCCAGCACCCGCACCGCCTCCGACCGGGCGCCACCGCCGACGAGGACGACGCGGCCGATGGTGCAGCCCTGCGCCTCGAGGGCGTCCAGGCCGTCCGCCAGCCCGCACAGCAACCCCTCGACGGTGGCGCGCGCGAGGTGGGCCGGCGTCGACGTCGCGAGCGTGAGCCCGTGCAGCGCACCGGTGGCGTCGGGGCGCACGGGCGTGCGCTCACCCTCCAGGTAGGGCACGAGGACCAGCCCGCCGCTCCCAGCGGGCGCGGACAGGGCGAGCCGGGACAGCTCGGCGTGGTCGACGCCGAGCATGCGTGCGGCGGCGTCGAGGACCCGCGCCGCGTTGAGGGTGCAGACCAGGGGGAGGTAGCGGCCCGTGGCGTCGGCGAAGCCCGCGACGAGCCCGCTGGCGTCGTGCGTCGGCACCTCGCTGACGACGCTCACGACGCCGGAGGTCCCGATGGACACGACGACGTCGCCGACCTGCGCGCCGACGCCCAGCGCGGCGGCCATGTTGTCGCCCGTCCCGGGGCCGAGGCGGGCGCCGCGCGACAGGGCCGAGGCGCTGTGCCCGGCGACCTCCGCGGGGCCGAGGACGTCCGGCAGCACGGGCACCGCGCCGAAGGCGCGTTCGAGCAGGTCGCTCCGGTAGGTGCCGTCCGCGGGGGCGAAGTAGCCCGTCCCGCTCGCGTCACCGCGGTCGGTCACCAGGCGCGCGGAACCGCCGCCGGCGAGCCGGTGGGTCAGCCAGTCGTGCGGCAGGCAGACGGCGGCGGTGCGGGCGACCGCGTCCGGCTCGTGCTCGGCGATCCAGCGCAGCTTGGTGATGGTGAGCGACGCGACGAGGACGCTGCCGACCTGCTCGGCCCACGCTCCCGGCCCGCCCAGCTCGGCGGTGAGCGCGTCGGCCGCGGCCGCGGACCGGCCGTCGTTCCACAGCAGCGCCGGGCGCACGACCTCCCCGGCCTCGTCGAGCAGGACGGCGCCGTGCTGCTGGGCCCCGACAGCGAGGGCGTCGACGTCGTCGAGCCCACCGGCGTCCGCCACGGCCTCCTCCAGGGCGCGCCACCAGTGCGCCGGGTCCACCTCGGTCCCGTCGGGGTGGGAGGCGCGGCCTGACCGCAGCAGCTCCCCCGTCGCCGCGTCGCGCACGACGACCTTGCACGACTGGGTCGAGGAGTCGATCCCGGCCACCACACCCGAGCCCGCACCCGGCTCACCACCCGCACCACCGCTGGTCATGGGCCCACCCAACACCATCGGTCACCCACGCCGGACGGCCCCCGTGGGCCGTCCGGGGTGCCACGTCGCGACCGGGATGCCGGAACGTCTGCAGAACATGTACCGTTGGGGGCACGGAGAGATGACAGCTGCTCCGGGGTCAGCACTGACTGCCCCGGCCGACGCGCGAGGGGGTCGACGCCATGGGGCGCGGCCGTCAGAAGGCCAAGCAGACGAAGGTCGCTCGGGAGCTGAAGTACTTCAGCCCCGACACCGACTACAACGCTCTGCAACGTGAGCTTCACGGGCCCGACCCGTACCGCCAGACGGGGCGGCCTGCCGCCCCCGAGGCGCCGGAGTCTGACGTGGAAGACGACGACTCGGACGACAACCCCGAGGACTGGTCGAAGTACACCGCCACGGACGACTACGACGACTGGACGTCCAAGCGCCGGGCTTGACCCGACGCACGACCGGTCCGCGCAGTAGCTCGCGGCACACCCGCACGAGGCGTGGCGTTCCCCCGGTCTCACCAGCCCTGGTGAGTCCCCCGGAGGAGCGCCACGCCTCCTGCGATCCCCTTGCCGTTGCTCGCGCCGTCCTCCTCGGTCCGCGACCGGACCTCACCGCACACCCACGCCGGCATCCCGGCCTGCTCGACGGTGTCGACGACGGCCTGCGCCTGCTCGGCGGCGACCACCGCGACCATCCCCACCCCGAGGTTCAGGGTGCGCTCGAGGTCGTCGGTCGGCACCTGCCCTAGGTCGCGGACCACGGAGAACACCGCACCCGGCGTCCACGTCGAGCGGTCGACCTCTGCCGTCACGTCGGCGGGCAGGCAGCGCGCCAGGTTCGCGGCCAGGCCACCGCCGGTGACGTGGCTCATCGCGTGCACGCCACCGGTCGCCAGCGTCGCGAGCGCGGGCCGGGCGTAGATGCGGGTCGGGACGAGCAGCTCCTCACCCAGCGTGCGGCCGAACTCGTCCACGTGCCGGTCGTAGGCCCAGCCGGCGTCGGCGACGACGCGGCGGACGAGCGAGTACCCGTTGGAGTGCAGACCGGACGAGGCCATCGCCACGAGGACGTCCCCGGCGCGGACCTTCTCGGGGCCCAGCAGCTCGTCGGCCTCGACGACACCGGTCACCGCGCCGGCGACGTCGTACTCCTCGGCGCCCAGGAGCCCCGGGTGCTCGGCGGTCTCGCCGCCGACGAGGGCGACCCCGGCCTCCTCGCACGCGCGGGCGATGCCGGCGACGATCGCGGCCATCCGCTCGGGCACGACGCGACCGCAGGCGATGTAGTCCGTCATGAACAGCGGGGTGGCCCCGCAGACGACGACGTCGTCGACGACCATCCCGACGAGGTCGGCACCGATGGTGTCGTGCACGTCGAGCGCCTGGGCGACGGCCACCTTCGTCCCGACGCCGTCGGTGCTCGTGGCGAGCAGCGGCCGGCGGTAGTCCTTCAGCACGGACACGTCGTAGAGCCCGGCGAAGCCGCCGAACCCGCCGACGACCTCCGGGCCCTGCGTGCGGGCGACGGACGCCTTCATGAGCTCGACGGCGCGGTCGCCCGCGACGACGTCGACGCCCGCGGAGGCGTAGGTCGTTCCACTCACTGCTGAGCTCCCTCGGGGGTGTCGTGCTGGTGCCGGGTGACGGGGGTGATGGGGATGCGCGGCTTGTCCATCGAGCGCTCGCCGAGCCGGTCGAGGTCGTTGAGCGGCACGGGGTACTCCCCCGTGAAGCACGCCGAGCAGAGCCGTTCGGTCGGCTGCTCGGTCGCCGCGATCATGCCCTCGGCCGAGATGTAGCCGAGGGAGTCGGCGCCGATGCTCTGCGCGATGTCGTCGACGGTCAGGCCGTTGGCGATGAGCTCGGCGCGGGTGGCGAAGTCGATGCCGTAGAAGCACGGCCACTTCACCGGCGGCGAGGAGATCCGCACGTGGATCTCGGCCGCCCCGGCCTCGCGCAGCATCCGGATCAGGGCCCGCTGAGTGTTGCCGCGCACGATCGAGTCGTCCACGACGACGAGCCGCTTGCCCGCGACGACGTGCTTGAGCGGGTTGAGCTTGAGCCGGATGCCGAGCTGGCGGATGGTCTGGCTGGGCTGGATGAACGTCCGGCCCACGTAGGAGTTCTTGACCATGCCCTGGCCGTAGGGGATGCCGGACTCCTCGGCGTAGCCGATGGCCGCGGGCGTGCCCGATTCCGGGGTCGGGATGACGAGGTCGGCCTCGACGGGGTGCTCGCGGGCCAGGACCCGGCCCATCTCCACGCGCGACTCCTGGACGACCTTGCCGTTGATGGAGGTGTCCGGGCGGGCGAGGTAGACGTACTCGAAGACGCAGCCCTTGGGCTTGGCCTCGGCGAACCGGGTGCTGCGCAGGCCGTCCGCGTCGATCGCGATGAGCTCGCCGGGTTCGATCTCCCGGACGAAGCTCGCACCGCAGATGTCGAGCGCGGGCGTCTCGGAGGCGACGACCCAGCCGCGGTCGAGGCGGCCGAGGACGAGCGGGCGGATGCCCTGCGGGTCGCGCGCGGCGTACAGCGTGTGCTCGTCCATGAAGACGAGGGAGAACGCACCCTGCACGTGCGGGAGGACCTCGGCGGCCGTCGCCTCGAGGGTGTGGTCGGGGTCGCCGGCGAACAGCGCCGTGAGGATCGCGGTGTCCGTGGTGTTCCCGCGGGCGATCTCGCTGGGCGAGGGACGACCGCGCAGCGGCGGCTGCGGGGCGCTGGGGTAGCGCTCGGCCAGCATGTCGCGCAGCGCGAACTGGTTCGTCAGGTTGCCGTTGTGGGCGAGCGCCACCGTGCCGCCGGCGGTGTCGCCGAGCGTGGGCTGCGCGTTCTGCCAGCCGCCACCACCGGTCGTGGAGTAGCGGGCGTGACCGACGGCGATGTGCCCCTGCAGGGACTCCAGCGCCGACTCGTCGAAGACCTGGGACACCAGCCCGGTGTCCTTGAAGACGAGGATCTGCTCGCCGTTGCTGACGGCGATGCCGGCCGCCTCCTGCCCCCGGTGCTGCAGGGCGTAGAGGCCGTAGAAGGTGAGCTTGGAGACTTCCTCGCCCGGCGCCCAGACCCCGAAGACGCCACACGCGTCCTGGGGGCCCTTCTCGCCGGGGAGCAGGTCGTGGTTCAGACGTCCGTCACCGCGGGCCACGCGTCGAGTGTGTCACACCCCGGGGCGCTTGCGGCTCCGCCTACGGGGTTGCGCCCGGGTCCCGGTGCGCCGGTCGGCGAGGACCGCGACGAGGGCACCGAGCAGGACGAACACGAGGCCGAGGGAGCAGAACAGGTACCCGAAGAGGGCCTGCTGGGAGTACCCGTCCGACGGCGGGGTGGTGATCGCGATGGCCCCGGAGACGACGAAGGCGAGGAGCAGACCGGTCAGCGCGAAGGACCGGAACCGGGGGGCCCGACGGCGCGTGACCTGCACGAACGCCGTCCCCTCGCGCTCCTCCTCGCGTTCGGGAGCCTCGGGGGTCGGGTCCTGCACGGGTTCGCTCACGGGGAGAACGCTACGGGCTCAGACGGGGGCCGGCGGCACGAGGGGCAGCAGCTCCCCCAGGTCAGTCCGCTGGCCGCTGGCCTGCACCCGACCGGCCGCCCGGGCGTCGGAGAAGGTCAGGCTGCCGGTGGCCAGCGCGATCCACGTGGGGCCGTCCATCTCGACCACGGCGGGCGGGGTGCCGCGGGTGTGCCGGGGGCCCTCGATGACCTGCACGGCCGCGAACGGGGGCACCCGCACCTCGACGCTGCCGCCGGGGTAGCGCGCGGCGAGCTCCTCCAGGCAGTACCGGACGGCGGTCGCCAGCGCGGGCCGGGCGGGCTTCCCGCCCTCGTCCAGGACCGCCGTCACCGCACGGACGGCGGCCAGGCCCTCGGTGGGATCGGTGCGTCGACGCGGTGGCACGGGCTCATGCTCGCACCCGCCCCGTGGCCCGCAGCGCGACGGCCACCGCCCCCAGGAGCAGGAGCACGACCCCCGCCAGGACGGGCACCGAGACGGCGAACGCGACCCCGGCGCTCGAGCTGACCCCGACGGCGAGCGCCGGGACGGCCATCCCGAGGTACCCGGCGAGGAACACCCCGGCCGTGGCCTCCCCGCGCGCTCCGGCCGGGGCGAGGGCGACGGCCGTCGCGAGCGCGCCCTTGAGCAGCGCACCGACCCCGGCACCGGCGAGGACCCCGCCGCCGACGAAGAGCACGACGGAGGCCGCGAGGACCCCGGCGCCCAGGACGAGGACCCCGGCCGACGTCAGGACGAGCCCGAGCCGGAGCTGGTGGTCGGGGTGCAGCCGGGTGAGCAGCACCTGGCTCAGCGCGGCGGCCCCGAAGACCGCGAAGGCGGTCGCCCCGCCGGGGACGGCACCGGCGTGGCCCAGCGTGGACAGGACGGAGGGGGCCAGGGAGCTGAACAGGCCGAGGACGGCGAAGAGGCCGAAGGAGGCGAGGGCCGCGGCGAGGTAGCGGCCGCGGGCGTCGCGCGGCACGGCGACGCGCTGGACGCGGTAGGGGCGGTGCTCGGCGCGGACGTCAGCGGCGACGGTCTCGGGGACGGTCCGCACGGCGACCGCGAGGACGACCAGCAGGACGAGGAACAGCAGGTGCGGGACGCGCAGCGGGTCGCCGAGGTGCCCGACGAGGAACCCCGCGAGCAGGGACCCCAGGCCGAGGCCGCCGAGGTTGGCGGCGGTCGCGACGACGGCGGCCGTCCCGGGCCGGGTCGAGGGCGTCCGTCCGTGCAGCTCGGCGAGCCAGGCCGTCGCCGTCGGGGTCACGGCGCCGACCGCGAGCCCGGTGAGGACGCGGGCCACGACCAGGACGACGACGTCCGGGGTGAGGACCAGCAGCAGGGCCGCGACGGCCTCGAGGGCGAGTGCCGGGACGAGGACGAGACGCCGGCCGAGGTGGTCGGACAGGTGCCCGACGGTGAACAGGCTGACGGCCACCCCGGCCGCGTAGACGGCGAAGGCGACGGTCACGACCACGGTCGGCAGCCCGTCGCGTTCGCGGTAGAGCGCCCACAGCGGGGTGGGCACGGTGGCGAAGGCCATGGCCGTCGCGAACGCGGCGGCGACGAGGAGGAAGCCCACCCGGTGCCGGCGGGGACCGGGGGTCGTCCTGCCGGTCACGGGGTGGTCGGTGCTGGTCGTGGTCACGGGGGCTGCAACGTGGGGTCGACCCGGCCCTTCCGCTCCATCGGTGGGTGGTGGGACCGTCCATCGGAAGAACCGATGGGAGGCACCGTGGAGCTGGCTCAGCTGGAGACGTTCCTCGCCGTGGTCGACGCGGGCACCATCAGCGCGGCCGCCCGTCGGCTGGGCTCGGCGCAGTCGACGATCAGCACCGTCGTGCGCGGTCTGGAGGACGACCTCGGCGTCGCCCTCTTCACCCGCACCTCCCGGCAGGCCGTCCTCACCGACGCCGGCCGGGCGCTGCTGCCCGAGGCGCGGCGGCTGCTGGCGGGCGCCGCCGAGGCGCGGACCGCGGTCCGCGAGGCGGACGCGGGACCCGCGGGACCGCTGACCGTCGGCGTCGTCACGACGATGCACCCCGTCGACCTGCCCTCGCTGCTCAGCAGCTTCACCACCGCGCACCCGCGGGTGTCGGTGTCCATGCGCGTCGTGGCGGACGGGTCCCGCGGGCTGCTGCGCGCGCTCGTGGAGGGCGAGCTCGACGTGGCGTTCCTGTCGTGGCCGTTCCGGCCGCCGGGCAGCGTCGAACTGCGGCCGCTGGTCCGGACCCCGTTCCGGCTCCTCGTCCCGGCCGGGCACCCGGCGCCGACCGCCCGGCCGGTGGCGCTCGCCGACCTGGCCGGGGAGCGGTGGGTCGACGGGCCGCCGGGGTTCGGCAACCGGCTGCTCGTCGACGCCGCGTTCGACCGGGTCGGGGCGCGGCGCACCGTGGCGGTGGAGGTCCCGGACGTCTCGACGTTCCCCGCCTACGTCGCCGCCGGTCTCGGGATGGCCTTCGTGCCCGGGACCGTGCCGGTGCCGCCGGGGGTGCGCGAACTGGCCCTGGAGGAACCGACGCCGCCGTGGTCGCTCGCCCTCGCGACGCGGCGCGCCACCCCGGACCGGCCGGTGCGGCGCGCCGTCGAGGCGTTCGTCGAGGAGGTGCGCCTCAGCACTCGGGGACGTTGACCCCCACGGTCACGGGCCGGGCTCCCCGCCCGACGACCGTCAGGGCGAGCCCGCCGAGCGAGGTCTCCTTGTACTCCGAGCGCATGTGCGCGCCCGTCTGCCGCATCGTCGCGATCGCGGTGTCGAGACTGACGACGTGGCTGCCGTCGCCGCGCATCGCGGTGCGGGCCGCGTGGATCGCCGTCGTCGCGCCGACCGCGTTCCGTTCGATGCAGGGGATCTGGACGAGCCCGCCGACGGGGTCGCACGTGAGGCCGAGGTGGTGCTCGACGGCGATCTCCGCCGCGTTCTCGACCTGTTCGGGCGTTCCGCCCAGGACGGCCGCGAGGCCCGCGGCGGCCATCGCGCTGGCCGAGCCGACCTCCCCCTGGCACCCGACCTCGGCCCCGGAGATCGACCCGGTCTCCTTCAGGACGATCCCGATGCCCCCGGCGGCCAGCAGGAACCGCACGGTCCCGGCGTCGTCGGCGCCCGGCACGAAGCGGCGGTAGAAGTGCAGGACGGCCGGGACGATGCCCGCGGCCCCGTTCGTCGGGGCCGTCACGACGCGGCCGCCCGCGGCGTTCTCCTCGTTGACGGCCAGGGCGAACAGGCTCACCCAGTCCATCGCGTGCAGGGCGTCGTCGGAGGAGTTCCCCTCCTCGGCGAGCAGTTGGGTGTGCAGGCGCGGCGCGCGACGGCGGACGCCGAGACCTCCGGGCAGGACGCCGTCGGTGACGAGGCCGTGGTCCACGCAGGCCGCCATCGCCGCGAAGATGCGCAGCAGCCCCGCGTCCACCTCGTCGCCCGGGCGCAGGCTCTCCTCGTTGCGGCGCACCAGGTCCGCGACGCCGAGGCCCGTGCTGCGGCAGTGCTCGAGGAGTTCCTCGCCCGTGCGGAACGCGTGCGGCAACCCCTCCCCCGTCCCCACCACGGGGGCGTCGGGTTCGAGCGGGTGGTTCCGGACGAAACCCCCGCCGACGGAGTACGACGTCCGCTCGGCGACGACGTCACCGGCGGCGTCGCGCGCGGTGAAGACCATCCCGTTGGGGTGGGCCGGCAGCGACTGGACCAGGAGCCGGACGTCGGCGTCCGGGTCGAACGGCACGCGGTGGACACCGAGCAGCGGGAGTTCGCGCTCTCGGGCGACCGCGTCCAGCCGCGCCTCGACGGCGTCGGGGTCGACGAGTTCGGGACGCTCCCCCAGCAGCCCCAGGACGACGGCCCGGTCGCTGCCGTGGCCGCGGCCGGTGGCGCCCAGGGACCCGTGCAGGTCCACGGTCACCGACGCCACGCGACTCAGGTCCCCGGCGGCCTGCACGTCCTCGGCGAAGGCGAGCGCCGCCCGCATCGGCCCGACGGTGTGCGAGCTCGACGGGCCGATGCCGATGGAGAACATGTCGAAGACGGACAGCGGGGTGCTCACGGCTCAGCGCTCCCGGCGGTAGAAGGGCAGGGCCACGACCTCGACCGGCAGCTCGGTCCCGCGGACGTCCACGCCGAGGCGCGTGCCCGGCTCCGCCAGCGCCGCGTCGACGTACGCCATCGCCACGGGGTGGCCCAGCGTCGGGGAGAGCGCCCCGCTCGTGACCTCACCGACCGCCTCGCCCCCGGACACGACGGCGTACCCGGCGCGGGGGGCCCGGCGACCCTCGCCGCGCAGCCCCACGAGGACGCGCGTGGGCGGTTCCTGCGCCAGCCGCTGCAGGGCCTCCAGCCCCACGGCCCCGGGCTCCTTGTCGAGGACGACGACGCGGCCCAGCCCGGCGGCGAAGGGGGTCGTGTCCTGGCTCAGCTCGTGCCCGTAGAGCGGCATCCCGGCCTCGAGGCGGAGGGTGTCGCGGCAGGCCAAGCCCGCGGGGACCCCGCCGTGCTCGCGGGTGGCGGCGAGCAGGGCGTCCCACACCTCGCGCGTGCGCTCGACGGGGACGAACACCTCGAAGCCGTCCTCACCGGTGTACCCGGTGCGGGCCAGCAGGACCTCGACCCCGGCCAGCACCGCGGTGACCGAGCGGTAGTAGCGCAGCGTCGCGAGGTCCGGCCCGGACTCCAGCAGGGGGGTCACGATGGCGACGGAGGCGGGCCCCTGCACGGCGACCAAGCCCCAGCGGGCCGTCTCGTCGGCGACGTGGGCGTCGAACGGGCGGGCGCGGTCGGCCAGGGCGACGACGACGGGTTCGACGTTCGCGGCGTTGGCCACGACGAGGAACTCCTCCTCGCCCAGGCGGTAGGTGACGAGGTCGTCGACGATCCCACCCTCGTGGTCGACGACCATCCCGTAGGCCGCCCGCCCGACGGCCATCGCCGAGGGGCGCCCGACGAGGGCGGCGTCCAGGGCGCGGCCGGCCTCGGGTCCGGTGACGCGGATCTCGCCCATGTGCGAGAGGTCGAAGAGCCCGGCGCTCGTGCGCACGGCCTTGTGCTCGGCGAGGTCGGAGGCGTAGCGCAGCGGCATCGACCAGCCGGCGAAGTCGGTGAACGACGCGCCCAGCTCGGCGTGCGCCTGGGCCAGCGGGCTCACGGCAGGGGTGGTGACCGGGGTGGTGCTGGTGCTCACGGGGCTCCTCTCGTCACGACCGCACGTCGCGGTCGAGCTGACCCCCTCTGTCGTGGGACCTGAGAGCTTCACCGTCACGCACTGCGCGACAACGGCTTTCCCCGTCGGTGAGGACCGGAGCGGTCCTGCTTTCCAGAGCGGCCTGCCCGTGGCGGTACGTGGACCTGAGAGGTTCCGGGGTGGTTGCTCCTTCGGTGCCCGCCGCGGACGGCGGAGCTCTCCCGCCGGGGCGGAGCGGCCGAGTGTTCAGTTGTCCCGGACAGCGTGGCACACGCGACGCCCGGCAGGGCTTCTACGGGACACGGACCCTGCCGATGAGGACGGTGGAACGTCTCACCCGCACCCCTTGCGGAAGGCCCCCCGTGTCCCGAGTGCTCCCCGTCACGATCGCCGGAGCGTCCGGCTGCCTGGCCGTCGCGGCGGCCGCCGCGACCGACCTGCCGGGTCTGGCCACCGCCGCCCTCGCCGCCCTCGCGGCGGGCGGGACGGCCGCGCTCGGGGCACGCGCCGGCCGGTCCGAGCGGGAGGCCGAGGACGCCGCGCGCCGGGACGCGGCCCGCCTGCGGTCCGGGGACCTCACGGGGTCGCAGGGGGCGGACCCCGAGCTGCGGGCCGCACTCGCGGCCCTCGGCGAGCGGGTCCGTCCGCTCACCGGGTCGGTCGACCTGCTGGGCATCGCGGGCGCGGAGATGGACGTCGCCGGACGCACCATCGCCGACGGCGCCCGGGACACGACCGACTCGGCGGCCCGCATCGCCGCCGCCAGCGACGAGGTGTCGGCGAAGGTCTCGACGATGGCCGCGGCCGGTGAGCAGATGCAGGCCGCCATCGCGGAGATCTCCCGCAGCGCCAACCAGGCCGTCGAGACCGCCGGCCACGGCGTGCAGGCCGTGACGTCGGCGGAGACGACGATCTCGGCGCTGGAGGAGTCCAGCGCCCGCGTCGGCGACGTCGTCAAGACGATCACCGCCATCGCCGACCAGACCAACCTGCTGGCCCTCAACGCCACCATCGAGGCCGCCCGCGCCGGCGAGACCGGCAAGGGGTTCGCCGTCGTGGCCGGCGAGGTCAAGGAGCTCGCGCAGCAGACGGCCCGCGCGACCGAGGAGATCGGCGCGACCGTCGCGCAGATCCAGGGCGACACGGCCTCGGCGATCGAGGCCATCCGCGTGGTGCGCGGCCTCATCGACTCCATCAGCGAGTACCAGCACACCATCGCCTCGGCGGTGGTGGAGCAGAACGTCACCACGCACGACCTCAACGCCTCCACGTCCGAGGTGGCCCGCCAGGCCGTGTCGATCGCGTCGTCGGTGGCCGTCGTCCACGAACGCGCCGCGGCGACCTCGACGGCCGCCTCGCGCAGCCACCTCGCGGTGTCGGAGGTCAAGCGCCTCGTGGGCCGGCTGCAGACCACGGTGCTGGACCTGACGCTGCCCGCCGCCGCCGACGAGCCCGGCAGCTACCGGATCGGCTGGGACCGTGCGGGGAACCGCCTCGAGATGACGATGGCCGGGCTCTGGGACGTCGAGCTCGCCCGGGCGTACGCCGCCGAGCTCATCGCCGCCATCCGCGACAACCGCCCCGGCTGGACCGTCGTCTGCACGATGAGCGAGCTCGGCCCGACGACGCCGGAGGTGCAGCGGCTCATCGAGAGCACGATGGCCGAGGCCGTCGCCCAGCGGATGACGTTCGCGGTCATCGTCCTGGACAACCTGCTCGTCGCGATGCAGATGCAGCGCTCGTCCGAGGCGCAGGGCGCGCCGATCGCCTACGCCGCCTCGCACGCCGAGGCGCTGGCCGTCCTGGCGGCTAGAGCTCCCCGGTGAGGAACTGGGCGCGGCCGTGACCGAAGGACCAGTCCGCGTCCCCGTTCTCCACGATCGACACGACGACGTCGCTGCCCGCCGTGCCCACGGCCTCGAGGTTGCGCACGAGCAGGCGGTGGAAGGCCACCTTCTGCTCCTGGGGGCGGGCGCGGCTCGTCACCTGCAGCAGGACGACCCCGTCGGTCCGGTCGATGCCGAGTCCGGTGTCGTGGACGACGAGCTCACCGGCGGGGTGCTGGTGCACGACCTGGTAGCGGTCCCCGTGGGGGACCTCGAACGCCTCCACGACGGCCGCGTGGGCGGCGTCGAGCAGGGCGGTCAGTTCCGCCGGGGACCGGCCGGCGACGACGTCGAAGCGGAGCAGGGGCACGGGAACCTCCTCGAAGTTTGTCCTGTCATTGTGACATGACGGGTCCCTCCGGTGCAGCCGTCGTCCCGCGCACGACCAGGTGGGGTTCCACGACCACGTCACGGCGGCCCTCGCGGTCGGCCCCCTCGAGCCGCTCGACGGCGAGGCGGACGGCCTCGCGCGCCTGACCGGCCGGGTCCTGCCCCACGGAGGTCAACCGGACGTGCCCGAGCCGGGCGAGCGGGCTGTCGTCGTAGCCGGTCACGGAGACCTGCTGCGGCACAGCCGTACCCGCCCGCAGCAGGGCGTCGAGGACCCCCAGCGCGACCCGGTCGTTCGCCGCCACGACCGCCGTGGCCGACATCCCCTCCGCCAGCAGCCGGTGGGCGGCCCGGACGCCGTCCTCCTCGTCGAACCCCGCCTCGAGGGTGCGCCCCCGCACCCCGAACTCCGCCGCCGCGGCCTCGAAGCCGGCCCGACGGTCGGCCGCGATGTCCCCGGACCCCCCGGAGACGTGGACGAGGTCACGGTGGCCGAGTGCCACGAGGTGCTCGACGACGAGCCGCAGCCCCCGCTCGTCGGAGGCGCGGACGACGTCCGGCCCACCCCCCGGCCCGCTGCGGGAGCGGCGCCCCAGGACGACCGTGGGCACGCGCGCGTCCCAGTCCCGCAGCTCCCCCGCCCCGGCCTCGGGCCCGAGCAGCAGCAGCGCCTCGCAGCGGGAGTCCAGGAGCGTCTCGACCGCGGCCCGCTCCCCCCGCGTGCGCGTCACCGGAGCCAGGACGAGTTCGTACCCGGAGTCCTCGGCCGCCGACTGCAGCTCCTCGACGAGTTCGGCGTGGAAGGCGTTGCGGACGGTCAACGTCACCCCCAGCAGGCGGGTGCGGCGCAGGGCGAGCGAACTCGCCGCCCGGTTCGGGCGGTAGCCGAGTTCCTCGGCGGCCCGCAGCACGCGCGCCGTCGTCTCGGCGCTCGGACCGGGGGCACCGCGCAGCGCCAGCGACACCATCCCCTTGGAGATGCCGGCCCGGGCGGCCACGTCGGTGATGGTCGGGCGGCCGGTCGGGCCCTGCGGCACGGGTTCCTCCTGCGACGGCTTGACACCGGAACGTGTCGAACCGATTCTAGTCGACGTCTTTCAAACCGGTTTGAAAACCGACCGCGCACCGACGACGGTGCGTGCCGCCGCCCTCCCGGAAGGCTTCCCGTGTCCTCCACCAGCTCGCGTCCCCTCGGTGTCGCCGTCATCGGTGCCGGCATGGCCGGCCGCGCCCACCTCGCCGGCTACCGCGCCGCCTCCACGCTCACCGGCGGCCCCTACGGCGAGGGCCTGCCGCCCGTCCGCCTCGTGGCCGTCGCCGACGCGCACGCCCCCTTCGCCGAGGCGGCCGCGGCCCGCTACGGCTACGAGCGGGCCGAGACGTCCTGGCAGGCGGTCGCCGAGGCCGACGACGTCGACGCCGTCAGCGTCGTCGTCGCCAACCACCTGCACCGCGAGATCGTCGAGGGCCTGCTGGCCGCCGGCAAGCACGTCCTGTGCGAGAAGCCGCTGGCCCCCTCGGTCGCCGACGCCGAGGCGATGGTCGCCGCCGCCGCACAGCACCCCGGGCAGGTCGCCGCCGTCGGCTTCACCTTCCGCCGCTCCCCCGCGGTCAACGGCCTGCGCGAGCAGGTGCTGAACGGTCACCTCGGCGCGGTCCGGCACTTCAACGGCCACTACTGGTGCGACTACGCCGCCAACCCGGACGCCCCGATCAGCTGGCGCTACAAGGGCGGACTGGGCTCGGGGGCGCTGGCCGACATCGGCAGCCACCTGGTGGACCTCGGCGAGTTCTTCTGCGGACCGCTGGAGTCGGTGCGCGGCACGGTCTTCTCCCAGGTCACCGCGCGCCGGCCGAAGCCGGTCGGCGCAGTCGTCGGACACGCCATGGCCGAGGTCGGCACCGAGTTCGAGGACGTCGAGAACGAGGACCTGGTGACCTTCACCGCCTCCTTCGCGGGCGGCGCCACGGGGACCTTCTCGGTGTCGCGCATCGCGCACGGCCTGCCCAACGGCCTCGGCTTCGAGATCTTCACCGAGAACGGCGCCGGCGCCTTCGACCTCAACCGCACGGGTGAGTTCACCATCGCCGACGCGACGGCACCGGATGTGGTCAACGGCTACCGGCAGGTCCTCGTCGGCCCCGGGCACCCCTACGTCGCGGGTGGTCTGCCGATGGACTTCCCCAGCGTCGGGCACGGCCAGAGCGACTTCTTCACCTTCCAGTGCCGCGCCTTCCTCAACGAGGTCGCCGGCGGGGTCGGCACCCCCCTGGGTGACCTGCCCGTGGTGCCGCCGATGGCCCACGGCCTGCACAACCTCCGCGTGCTGGACGCGGTCACCCGGGCCGCGGCCGGCACGGGTGAGCCCGTCCCCGTCGACTGACCCCGCCCGACCCCCGTCACCACGAACCCCCGGAGACCAGCGATGAAGCTCGGCGTCTACAACGCGATCCTGCACGACCGTCCCCTGCCGCAGGCCCTGGAGGTCGTCGCCGACCTGGGCCTGACCGGCATCGAACTGAACTCCGGTGGTTTCCTGCCGCCGGTGCACATCCCGACCTTCGACGACATCCTCGTCAGCGACACCGCCCGCGACGACTTCCTGGGGATCTTCGAGGGAACCGGCGTCTCGATCGCCGGCCTCAACTGCAACGGCAACCCGTTGCACCCCAACCCGGTCATCGGTGAGAAGCACGCCGAGGACGTCCGCCGTTCGGTGCGGCTGGCCCAGCGACTCGGCCAGCACCGCGTCGTGACGATGTCCGGCCTGCCCGGAGCCGAGCCGGGCGCGACGGTCCCGACCTGGGTCGTCAACGCGTGGAACTCCCGCGACCTCGACATCATCGAGCACCAGTGGTCCGTCGCCGTGCCGTTCTGGACCGAGATCGACGCCCTCGCCCAGGACCACGACGTCAAGGTGGCCCTCGAACTGCACCCGCAGAACGTCGCCTTCAACCCGGCGAACCTGCGCGAGCTCGTCGAACGCACCGGCGCGACCCACGTCGGGGTGGAACTCGACGCCTCGCACCTGTTCTGGCAGCAGATGGACCCCGTCGCCGTCGTCCGCGACCTCGGCCCGCTGGTGTTCCACGCCGCGGCCAAGGACGTCCGGATCAACCCCGCCGCCGCGGTCCACGGCGTGCTGGACAACCGGTTCCGCCGCCTGGACCCGTCGGAGGACCGCACGAACCTCGGCGGGGACGAGTGGGTCAACGAGTGGCCGAAGGACTCCGCGTGGGACTTCGTCGCGCTCGGCAAGGGCCACGACGTCGCGTTCTGGGCGGAGTTCCTGCGCGCCCTGCACGAGGTCGACCCCGACATGGTCTGCAACATCGAGCACGAGGACGTCTCGCTCGGCCGCGTCGAGGGCCTGCAGGTCGCCGCCGGCGTCCTGCTCGAGGCCGCGCGGGTGGCGGGGGTCTGAGCAGGGGGCGGGGACGCCGGAGGTCGAGCCGCGCGAGAAGCTGTCGTCATGACGGTCGACGACGCCCCGACGATCCCCGCCACCGGACGGGCCGACGCGGTCCACGCCTGGTCGCTGGACCGCACGCTGCAGCACCTGCCCCTGCTCGACCTGCCCGAGCAGCTGCGGTTGCGCGGGTACCGGACGGTGCAGCTGTGCCACTTCCACCTGCCCCACCGCGACGCCGGGTACCTCGGTGAGCTGCGCGCGGCCCTCGCAGCGGCGGACGTCGCGCTCGACGCGCTCCTCGTCGACGACGGGGACCTGACCCACCCCGACGAGGGCGCCCGGCACGAGGCGTGGATCTCCGACTGGGTCCGCGACGCCGAGGTCCTCGGCGCCCGGCGTGCCCGGGTGGTCGCCGGGAAGACCCGCACGGACACGGCGCAACGGGACAGCTCGCGGGCCCTGGGCCGCATCGCCACCCGGGCCGGCGCCGTCCGCGTCGTCACCGAGAACTGGTTCGACGTGACCGCCGACGCGGCCGACGTGACGGCGATCCTGGAACCCCTCGACGACGCCGTGGGCCTGCTCGTGGACCTCGGGAACTGGACGGGCCCCGGCAAGTACGCCGAGCTGGCCGCCGTGACGCGCTTCGCCGAGACCTGCCACGCCAAGGCGCACTGGAACGGAGCGGCCGTCGACGCCGACGACTACCGCCGCAGCGTGTCCACCGTCCTCGAGCACGGGTACACCGGACCGTTCTGCCTCGTCTACGACGCGGACGACGCCGACGAGTGGGCCGGGCTCGACGTGCAGCGGGGCATCGTCCGCGAGCTGCTCGCGTGAAGCTGGCCGTCGCCGGGGGTACGGGCACGGTCGGTCGCCTCGTCGTCGAGGCGGCCCGGGCCCGCGGGCACGACGTGGTCGTGCTGTCCCGCGCCGCCGGCGTCGACCTCACCGCCGGCACCGGGGTGCGAGAGGCGCTGCAGGGCGTCGCCGCGGTCGTGGACGTCACGTCCACCGCGACCCGCTCCGCAGCGGCGTCCGAGGCCTTCTTCCGGTCCGTCACGACGGCGCTGCTCGACGCCGAGCAGCGGACCGGGGTCGGGCACCACCTCGTCCTGTCGATCGTCGGTGCGGCGCAGGCCCCGCACGGCTACTACGCGGGCAAGGCCCTCCAGGAACGGCTCGTCGCGGACGGTCCCGTGCCGTGGACGCTGCTGCGGACCACGCAGTTCCACGAGTTCGCCGGACAGGTGCTGGGCCAGGCCCGCATCGGTCCCGTCGACCTCGTCCCCGTCATGCGGTCCGCATCCGTGGCCGCCGTCGAGGTAGCCGACCGGATCGTGGACCTCGTCGAGGCCGGCCCCGCAGGACGGGTGCGCGACCTCGCCGGCCCGCAGGACCTGCGGATGGTCGACATGGTGCGGGCCTACGCCCGGTCCACCGGACGCGGTGGGCGCGTCGTCGCCGTCCCGCTCCCCGGGGGTTTCGGCCGCGCGCTGCGCGACGGGACCGTCCTGCCCGGACCGGACGCCGACCGCGGGGCGCAGACGTTCTCCGAGTGGCTCGCCCGGCTCGGCTGACGGGGACCGGCCGGAACGACGGAACCCCGGCGAGCAGGTGCTCGCCGGGGTTCGGTCGTGGAGGGGGTCAGGTCAGCGCGTGCCGGCCTTGGCGTACTCCGACACGGCGTCGATGTTCGAGGAGTCGATGAACGCGGGACCGGTCAGCACGGCTTCGCCCCCGCCGATCGTGTTGGCGTTCGTCAGGTACAGCCACAGCGAGTCGATCGCCTCGTAGCCCTGGAGGTAGGGCTGCTGGTCGATCGCCCACGCGACGCTGCCGTCCTTGATGGCCGCGACGAGTTCGCCGTTGGTGTCGAACGTCGCCAGCTTGGCCTTGCTGCCGGCCTCCTTGAGGGAGTCGACCGCGATGAGCGCGATGGGGGCACCCAGCGTCACCACGTGGTCGATGCTCGAGTCCTGCTGCAGCTTGGCGGTGATCGTCGACTGCGTGGCGGCCGAGTCGGTGCCGTTGACGTAGATGTTCTCCACCGAACCAGCCGAACCGAGACCCTCGGTGATGGCCTTGCAGCGGTCCTCCAGTTGCGACTGGCCCTGGGCCTGGATGACGCAGAGGACCTTCTTCGCGCCCTCCTCGGCCAGACGCGCGCCCCCGGCCTTCCCGGCGATGGCCTCGTCCTGACCGAAGTAGCCGATGAGCTTCTGCTGCTTCCAGTCGTTGTAGCCGGCGTTGAGGCCGATGACGGGGATCTTCGCGGCTTCGGCGTTCGAGATCGCGGAGGTGAGGGCGCTGGCGTTCGGCATCGTCACGGCGATGCCGTCGACCTTGGCGTCCACGGCGTTCTGGATGAGGGTGGCCTGCTGGGACGCGTTGTCGTTGTTCACGTACTGCAGCTCGATGTTGTCCTTCTTGGCGGCCGCCTCGGCGCCCTTGCGGACGATGTCCCAGAAGGTGTCACCGGCCGCCGCGTGCGTCACCAGCGTGATCTTGTACTTCGGGGTGCTCGCGGCCTGGCCGCCCCCGGAGCTGTCGTCGCTGTTGTCGGCTGCACCGCCGGTGCTGCTGCAGGCCGCGAGGCCCAGTGCCGCCACCGCCAGTGCGGCGGCGGTGCGGAACCCTGCACGGGAGCTCTTCATGTGGTTTCCCATCCTCGTCGACAGGTGCCGTCCGCACGGTGCGGAAGCGGCGCTCGGAACCGGTCTCGCGGCGAGCCGGTGGGTGGTGCGGGTGGGGATGCTCAGGGGGTGGTGCTCAAGGACGGGGCCCGAGGTCGATGACGACCCGTTCCCCGGTCTTCAGGGACTGGACCCCGGCGGCGCACACGGCGGCCGCGGCGTACCCGTCCCAGACGCCCGGGCCGTCGACGTTCGTCCCGGCGCGGACCGCGTCGATCCAGCGCTGGAACTCCACGTCGTAGGCGGCGCCGAAGCGCTCCTTGAAGTCCTTCGGGATCGATCCGCCCCAGCCACGGCCCGACTGGGTGACCATGCCCCCCTCGAAGCCCCCGGGAAGACCGATCCGGGCCTGCCCCTTCTCGGCGACGAGCTCGGTGCGGACCTCGTAGCCGAACGTCGTGTTGACGAAGATCTCGACGTCCACCAGGACGCCGGACTCGGTCTCCATGATGACGAACTGCGGGTCCTGCAGGCCGTCGGGAGCCGAGGTCGTGGACCGCGGCGCGATGACGCGGATGGCCACGACCTCCTCCCCCGTCAGGTACCGCACGACGTCCACCTCGTGCACGACGGAGTCGAGCATGAGCATCTCGGAGGAGAAGTTCGGCGGGGTCGTGGCGTTCCGGTGCGCACAGTGCAGGAACAGCGGCGCGCCGTACTCACCGGAGGCGATGAGCGCCCGCAACTGCTGGTAGCCGGCGTCGAAGCGGCGCATGAAACCGACCTGGACGAGCTGGCGCCCCAGCGCGGCCTCCGCCTCGACGATCCGGCGCGACGTCTCCGGTGTCGTCGTCAGCGGCTTCTCGCACAGGACCGGCTTGCCGGCCTCCAGCGCGAGCAGGACCAGCTCCTCGTGGGTGAACCCCGGGGTCGCGATGACCAGCGCGTCGACCTCGGGGTCGACGATCGCGGCCTTCGGGTCGTGGATCGCCCGGACGCCGAACTCCGCGGCCACGGCGTCGGTGCGGACCACGTCGACGTCGCTGACCGCGACCAGTTCCGCCCCCGCCGTCAGCGTCGCCAGCCGGCGGGCGTGGTCCTGGCCCATCATGCCGACCCCGAGCACCGCGACCCGGACCGGACGGGACCGGTCGTACCCCTGCCGCGCGCTGTCCGGGCTCAGGGCGGTCGTGCTGGTCGTGGTGCTCATGACGGGTCGCTCCAGTTCTCTCGGGTCGCCGACTCAGTTCGACGTGGCGTTCGTGGCCGCCGTGACGGCGGACAACTCGTGACTCAACGCCTCCAGCTCCGCGCCCCCGGCCATCTCGTTGGTGAGGCGGTCCAGGCTGATGTCGGCCCGGGAGGAGTCCAGGGACACGTTGCCGCGGTTGAGGATCACGAAGTGGTTGCCCACCAGGTAGGCGTGGTGGGGGTTGTGGGTGATGAAGATGACGCCCAGGCCCGCATCGCGCGCCTTGGCGACGTACTTCAGCACGACCCCGGACTGCTTGACGCCCAGGGCTGCGGTCGGCTCGTCGAGGATGAGCACCTTGGCGCCGAAGTAGATGGCCCGGGCGATGGCGATGCACTGCCGCTGGCCACCGGAGAGCGCCCCCACCGGACGGTCGAGGTCGGGCACCGAGATACCCATCTTCGTCAGCTCCTCGCCGGTGATCTGGATCATCCGCTTCACGTCGAGCCGGGCGAACGGCCCCCACCCGGTCAGCAGTTCCTGGCCGAGGAAGAAGTTGCGCCAGATCGACATGAGGGGCACCAGCGCCAGGTCCTGGTAGACGGTGGCGATCCCCCGGTCCAGCGACTCGCGCGGGGAGGAGAACGACACCTCCTCGCCGTTGACCGTGAGGACGCCGTCGGTGTGGGTGTGCAGCCCGGCGATGATCTTGATGAGGGTCGACTTGCCGGCGCCGTTGTCGCCGAGCACGCAGGTGATCTCCCCCTGCCGCACCGAAAGCGACACCCCGCGCAGGGCGTGGACGTTGCCGTAGCGCTTGCCGACGTCCTTGAGGGACAAGATCTCGGTGTTCGGAGTGAGCGTGTTCACCGCTTGGCCGCCTGGTTCTTCACGACGAGGTTGACGACGGTCGCGATGACGAGCATCGCGCCGAGGAACAGCTTGTTCCAGTCCGCCTGCCAGCCGGCGTACACGATGCCGTTGGTGACGACGCCGTAGATCAGCGCACCGATGGCCGCGCCGATCGCCGACCCGTAGCCACCGGTCATGAGGCACCCGCCGACGACCGCGGCGATGATGTAGTACAGCTCGTTGCCGACGCCGTTGCCGGACTGCACGTTGGAGTAGGCGAAGAGGTTGTGCATCCCCAGCAGCCAGGCCGTGAAGCCCACACCCATGAACAGGCCGATCTTCGTCTTCCTCACCGGGACGCCGACCGCGCGGGCGGCGACCGGGTCACCCCCGGAGGCGAAGATCCAGTTGCCGACCCGGGTGCGCAGCAGGATCCACGTCGCCACGACGACCAGGACGAGCCAG
The DNA here is from genome assembly GCF_040796495.1 of Kineococcus endophyticus. Taxonomy (NCBI): domain Bacteria; kingdom Bacillati; phylum Actinomycetota; class Actinomycetes; order Kineosporiales; family Kineosporiaceae; genus Kineococcus; species Kineococcus endophyticus. The sequence continues at coordinate 118,678 of NZ_JBFNQN010000002.1, forward strand.
AACAGGATCGGGACCCGCAGACCGTTGCCCACGGGCAGGGTGTAGTTGAAGAAGGCCTTCGCCGAGTCGAAGCCCGCCATGTCGGTGATGGTCGGCGACGACACCCCACCGGAGACGACCTTCGTCACCCCGAGGTTCAGACCGGTCAGCATGAAGAACGAGCCCAGCGTGATGATGAAGCTGGGCAGCCCTGTCCGGACGAACAGCCACCCGTTGAACAGGCCCACCGCCAGCGCCACGACGAGGGCGGCGAGGACGCCGACCCACACGTTGAGGTGCAGCTGGAAGGCGAACGTCGAGGCGGTCAGCGACGCCGTCGTGACCGCGACCCCGGCGGACAGGTCGAACTCCCCGCCGATCATCAGCAGCGCGACGCTGACGGCCATGATGCCGATGGTCGAGCTGGAGTAGAGGACCGTGAAGAGGCTGGCCCCGGACCGCAGCGTCGGCGCGACGACGAGGAACAGGACGAACAGGGCGACGGCCCCGATGAGCGACCCGATCTCGGGCCGCGACAGGATGACCGACACCAACGGCCGGGTGCTCACGCGGTCGTCGGCCGACGTGGCCTTGCCTCCCGCGTGGGTGGTGGCAGCCGAGGCGGCCGGGCCTGCGCCCGCGTCACCACCGGCCTTCGTGCGAATCTCCATCGATCCGTCCTCTCGTGAGGTCGCCGTGCCGAACCCGGCGGTCTAGCGGCAGGAGTTGAGGTAGGTGCGGGTGCGGGTCGCGATGGGCAGCGGCGTGTCGAACGCCACCGGGTAGAGGTCCTGCTCGACGATCGCGAAGATGTCGCGCCCCAGGCCCTCGAGCGCGTCGAGGATGGGCGGCATGGCGGGGACGCCCTGCGGCGGTTCCACCATCGCGCCGAGCGCGACGGCCTCGCCGAAGGGCAGGTCCTCCGCCTTGACCTTGGCCACGACCGCCGGGTCGACCTGCTTGAGGTGGACGTAGGCGATGCGGTCGGGGTGGTCGGCGATGATCTTCAGGCTGTCCCCGCCGGAGTACGCGACGTGGCCGGTGTCGAGGCAGAGCTTGACGACGTCGGGGTCGGTGATCTCGAGGAACCGGTCGACCTCGGCGTGGGTGTCGATGTGGGTGTCGGCGTGGGAGTGGACCGCGACCTGCAGGCCGTACCCGTTGCGGACGTCGCGCCCGAGGCGGTCCATGCCGGCGGCGAGCCGCGCCCACCCCTCCTCGTCGAGCTCGCGGGGTTCGATCTGCTCGCCGGTCTTGTCGCTGCGCCACTGGCCGGGGATCACCACGAGGTGGGTGCCGCCCATGGCCTGGGTCAGCTTGGCGACCTGCTCGACCTGCGCCCACGCCTCGTCGTAGTGGTCCGGGCGGTGCAGCGCGGCGAAGATCGTGCCGGCGGACACCTTGAGCCTGCGCTTCTCGAGCTCGTCGGACAGTTCCGCCGGGTCGGTCGGCAGGTAGCCGTAGGGGCCGAGCTCGATCCACTCGTACCCGGCGTCGACGACCTCGTCGAGGAAGCGGGATGCGGGGGTCTGCAGCTCGTCGTCGGCGAACCAGACGCCCCAGGAGTCGGGGGCGGTGCCGATGGTGATGGAGCGGCCCATGGGGAACTTCCTCCACGTCCTCGTGTGTGTCCTCGGGAGTTCGTCGCCGGCCCGCGCGGGGTGGGCGACTGCGAGAACTCTGGCGCAGGACAGCGGGAACTGTCAAGAGATTGTCGTTACATTCTGACGTCAGCAATCCGTCAGGAGCCGGACGCAGCGCGACCTCCCCGGCGGGTGCCGGGGAGGTCGCGGACGGAGGGGGTCGTGGGCGTCAGAGGAGCGGGCGCTGGGCCTGCTTCTTGCCCTCGTACCAGGTGCGGGCCGTGCGGGTGGACTCCAGGTGCGAGACCTCCGAGACCGGGACGTCCCACCAGCCGCCGCCGTCGGGCGCCTCGGAGTACAGGTCGGTCTCGACGTGCACGACGGTCGACTCGCTCGACGCCTTCGCCTCCTGCAGCGCCTCCACGAGTTCCTTGCGGGTGCCCACGCGGACCGCGCGCACCCCCAGGCTGGCGGCGTTCGCCGCGAGGTCGACGGGCAGCTTGTCGCCCTCCAGGCGCCCCTCGGCGGTGCGGCGGCGGTACTTCGTGCCGTAGCGCTGGGAGCCGTGCTGCTCGGACAGGGCGCCGATCGAGGCGAAACCGTGGTTCTGCAGCAGGACGACGATGAGCTTCACGCCCTCCTGGACCGCCGTCACGAGTTCGGTCGGCATCATGAGGTACGAACCGTCCCCGACGGTGACGAACACGTCCCGGTCGGGGGCGGCGAGGGCGACACCGATGCCCCCGGGGATCTCGTAGCCCATGCAGGAGTAGCCGTACTCCACGTGGTACTGCTTCGGGTCGCGGCTGCGCCACATGCAGTGCAGGTCCCCGGGCAGCGAGCCCGCGGCGCACACCACGACGTCGCGGTCCTCGGCCACCTCGTCGACGGCGCCGATGACCTCGGCCTGCGCCAGCAGACCCGTGCGTTCGCCGATGCCGGAGTGGAAGAACGAGTCGACGACCTCGTCCCACTCGCGGTTCAGCCGGGCGGCCCGCTCGCGGTAGGCGTCGGGGGTCGAGAAGTCCGCCAGCGCGGCGGTGAGCGCCTCGAGGGCGACCTTCGCGTCCGCCTGGACGGGAACACCCGCGTGCTTGACGGCGTCGATCGCCGCCACGTTGACGTTGACGAACCTGACGTCGGGGTTCTGGAACGCCGTGCGCGAGGCCGTCGTGAAGTCGGAGTACCGCGTCCCCACGCCGATGACGACGTCGGCCTCGGCGGCGATCTCGTTGGCGCCCGTCGTCCCGGTGGACCCGATGGCCCCCAGGGACAGCGGGTGGTCGTAGCGGATCGCGCCCTTGCCGGCCTGCGACTGCCCGACGGGGATGCCCGTCGCCTCGACGAAGGCCTTCAGCGCCTCGGTCGCGTGGGAGTACACGACGCCACCGCCGGCCACGACCAGCGGCGCCTTGGCGGTGCGGATGAGGGCCGCGGCCTCGTCGACCGCGATCTGCTCCGGCACGGGCCGGGCGATGCGCCAGGTGCGCTCCCGGAACAGCTCGACCGGGAACTCCCACGCCTCGGCCTGCAGGTCCTCGGGCAGGCAGATCGTGGCGGCGCCCGTCTCGGCCGGGTCGGTCAGCACGCGCATCGCGCCCAGCAGGGCCGACGGCAGCTGCTCGGGCCGCCACACGCGGTCGAAGAACTTCGACAGCGGCCGGAACGCGTCGTTCACCGACACGTCGTAGCCGTAGGGCTGCTCGAGCTCCTGCAGCACGGGCGAGGCGACGCGCGTGGCGAACACGTCGCTCGGCAGCAGCAGCACGGGGATGCGGTTGATCGTCGCGAGCGCCGCACCCGTCAGCATGTTCGAGGACCCCGGGCCGACCGAGGCCGTGACGGCCAGGGTCTGCAGGCGGTCCTGCTGGCGGGCGTAGCCGACGGCCGCGTGGACCATGGCCTGCTCGTTGCGGCCGGTCATGTACGGGACCCGCGCCGGAGGCGTCCACCCGTCGCCGAGGGCCCCCTCCTCCGCTTCGAGCAGCGCCTGCCCGACACCGGCCACGTTGCCGTGGCCGAAGATGCCGAACACCCCGCCGAAGAACGGGCGACGGACACCGTCGCGTTCGGAGAACTGGGCCTGGAGGAAGCGGACGACGGCCTGCGAGACCGTCAGCCGGACCGTCTGCACGGCCGGGTTCGGGGGGACTGCGCTCATCGGGTTCTCTCAGTTCTCGGCGGTGTCCGGTGCGATCACTTCGGGGCCATCACTTCGGGGCGGAGTAGAACGGTAGCCGCGCGTCGACCTGCTGCCCGTCCCAGGTCGACCGCACCCACCCGTGGGCGGGGTCGTCGCAGATCTTCCAGGCCCGCTCGTCCTCGGGCCCGGCCATGACGTTCAGGTAGTACATGTCGTACGCCGGGGAGGCGATCGACGGGCCGTGCCAGCCGTGCGGGATGAGCACGACGTCGCCGGAGTGCACCTCCTCCAGCACGTCGATCGGCCGGTCGGGGTCCTGGACGTCGCCGTACACCTGCTGGATCCCGACGCCCCCGGGAACGGTCGGGACGCCGTCCGGCGCGAGGGCGCGGAACTCGTAGTAGTAGATCTCCTCGAGCTCGCTCTCGACGTCGCTCGTGCGGTCGTGCCGGTGCGGCGGGTAGGACGACCAGTTCCCGCCCGGGGTCAGGACCTCGCAGGCGATGAGCTTGTCGGTCTCGAACGCCGCCGGGGTGGCGAAGTTGTTGACCTGCCGGCTGGCCTGCCCGGCGCCCCGCAGTTCCACGGGGACGCCGGACGCCGGGCCGTAGCGGGCAGGCAGGCGGCGCGACGCCCGTGCGCCCGGGAACGAGAACACGCCGCCTGCGGCACTGTGGACGGTCAGCTCGCTGTCGCGGCCGACGTAGGCGAAGTCGGTGACGCCGTCGAAGACGCTCGTCCGACCGGCCAGCTCGAACCGCTCACCGTCGACCTCGACGGTGCAGGAACCCGACAGGGGCAGGACCAGGAGCTCGTCCTCCCCCGTCGCGACCGTGCGCGAGGCACCCGGGGCCAGCGTCAGGACGCGCAGGCTGGAGTACCCCCAGCCCGCCGACTCCGGGGAGACGACGAGGTCGAAGCCCCCGGCCGCCGAGGCCCCCGCGGGGACGTACAGGTCCGCGCTGCTCACGTCGCTCCTCACCGCACCAGGGAGACGGCGGTCTTGACCGCGGCCTCGACGTCGCCGTCCGGCGGGTAGAGCAGCGTGCGCCCGACGGTCAGCCCGCGCACGGACGGCAGCGCCAGCGCCTTGCGCCACGTCGCGAACGTCTCCTCCGGGGAGGTCGTCGGGTCCCCGCCCAGCAGCAGCGTCGGGAACGTCGTGGACTCCATGACGCGTTCCATGTCGTCGACCACGGGGATCTTCAACCACGTGTACGCGGTCGTCCGCCCCAGGGCCTGGGCGACGTTGATGGACTTCACGACGCCCTCGGCCGACAGGTCGTGGACGACCTTGCCGCCCTGGCGGCTGGACCAGAACGGTTCGATCATCGCGACGAGCTTGCGGGCTGCCAGCTCGCTGATCGCGTCGGCCGAGGCCGTGAGCGTGGGCAGCGTGCCGGCGTCGTCGAGCGCGATGCGGGTGAGGAACTTGCCGCCGTCGAGGTTCATGTCCTCGATGGCCTGCGCGTCGTACCCGGTGAAACGGTCGTCGAGCTCGAAGCTGGCGCCCTGCAGGCCACCGCGGTTCATCGACCCGAAGACGACCTTGCCCTCCAGCGCCCCGAGGAGCGTGAGGTCCTCGATGATGTCGGCCGAGCCGAGCAGCCCGTCGACCCCGGGGACGGCGAGCGCGACCCGGAGGCGTTCGAGGAGTTCGGTGCGGTCGGCCATCGCCATGGGGTTCGACCCGACACCGTTGGCGCCGCGGGCGGGGTGGTCGGCGGCGACGACCATGAGCCGGCCGTCGCCCTCGAGCAGCGGGCGCCGACGGCGGGCGCGGGAGAGTTCCAGGATGCGCTCGGGCTGCCGGGCGCGGATCTCGGCGACCTCGGCGAGGTCGCGGGCGAACTGCTGGTCAGGCACGGGACGCGACCTCCTCGAGCAGGGCCTCCACCTCGGTGGTGGTCGGCATGGCGGTGGAGCACTCGCGGCGCGTGGCCACGATGGCCCCGGCAGCGTTGGCGAAGCGCAGGATGCGCTCGAGCTCCCAGCCGGAGAGCAGACCGTGCACGAGGGCCCCGCCGAAACCGTCGCCGGCACCGAGGCCGTTGATGACGGACACCGGCGTGGGCGGCACCTCGACGAACTCCGTCGGACCGCCGTCGGCGCGGGTCGCGCCCAGGACGCCCTTGGGGCCCTGCTTGACGATCGCGATCTCGACACCGGCGTCCAGGAGTGCCTCGGCGGCGCGGCGGGGTTCGGTCTCGCCGACCGCGACCTCGCACTCCTCCTTGTTGCCGACGGCGACGGTCACGTGCGGCAGGGCCTTGCGGACCTGCTCGGTCGCCAGCTCGGGGGACTCCCAGAACATGGGCCGGTAGTCGAGGTCCAAGACCGTGAACCGGCGGCGCTCGCGCGCCTCCCAGGCGGCGAAGTGCGCTCCGCGGCTGGGTTCCTCGGACAGGCCCGTCACCGTCGCCCAGAACACCCCGGCCGCGCGGATCGCGTCGAGGTCGAGCTCGTCGGCGCGGATCTGCAGGTCCGGCGCCGTGGGCAGCCGGTAGAACAGGAGCGGGAAGTGGTCCGGCGGGTACATCTCGCAGAAGGCCAGCGGCGTGTTGAGGCCGTCGACCGCCGAGACGAACCGGTCGGAGACGCCGAACTCCGCGAGCGCCTTGTGGATGAACGTGCCGAAGGCGTCGTTGCCGGTGCGGGTGACGACGGCGGCGGACCGGCCGTGCCGGGCGGCGGCCACGGCGACGTTGGTCGCGCTGCCGCCCAGGTACTTGCCGAAGGTCTCGACGTCCTCGAGCCCCACGCCGTCCTGCAGCGGGTACAGGTCGACGCCGACCCTGCCCATGGTCACCACGTCCAGCGCGGCCGTGCTGCTCACGCGAGGTCCTCCCAGTCCGGTGGTCAAGGCCGAGTTGTGCGAGCCGATCCGGGCCGCGACGGCGCGGAGGCTGGTCCGAGCGTGCTCCGTCGGCCCTGGCCCTGTCAAGCTTTGTCAGGACAAATGTACCTCCTGACGTGCGGACCTCCTCCCGGCTACGATGGCGCGACGGCGGAGCGTCGACGTGGCCGGCCCGCCCACCGGACCCCAGGAGCAGCAGTGAACGACCTGTTCGTCGACCTCGACCGGTCGAGCCCCGTCCCGCTGTACTTCCAGGTGGCGCGGCAGATCGAGCAGGCGATCGAGCACGGCAAGCTGCCGCCGGGGTCCCGGCTCGACAACGAGATCCACCTCGCCGACAAGCTGGGCCTGTCGCGTCCGACCATGCGCAGGGCCATCCAGCAGCTCGTCGACAAGGGCCTGCTCGTCCGCAAGCGCGGTGTCGGGACGCAGGTCGTCCACGGGCAGGTGACGCGCCCGGTCGAACTGACGAGCCTGCACGACGACCTGGTGCAGTCCGGGCAGCTCCCGGCCACGCAGGTGCTGCTGCACGAGATCAGCAGCGCCGCCGACGACGTCGCCGGCAGCCTGGCGATCAGCCCGGGCACACCCGTCCTGCACCTGCGCCGCCTGCGGTTGTCCGGCGGCGAGCCCCTCGCGCTGCTCGAGAACTGGCTGCCGGCGCCCTACACGGACCTGTCGGCCGAGGCCCTCACCGAACGCGGCATGTACCAGCTGCTGCGCAGCCGGGGCGTCGGGATGCGGGTCGCGCGCCAGCGCATCGGCGCCCGCCGGGGCAGCGCCGAGGACTGCACGCTGCTCGACGAGCGTCGCGGCGCCCCGCTGCTGACGATGGAGCGGACCACGCACGACGACTCCGGTCGCGTCGTGGAGTACGGCCGGCACGTCTACCGCGCCAGCCGGTACGCCTTCGAGGTCACGCTCGTCGACCGCTGACGAGCGCGACCTCGGAAGGTCCGGGTCACGCGAAGTCGCGGACCTCCTTGTCGAAGATGCGGCCGGACGTGACGGCCTCCTCGAGCTCCTCCAGCGTGCGGCCGCGGGTCTCGGGCACCTGCGTCCGGACGAACACCAGGGCCAGCAGGTTGATGACGGCGAACCCGAAGAAGCAGCCGGTGATGCCGACGGTGCTCACGAGCGTGGGGAAGTACAGGCCGAGGAACGCGTTCGCCAGCCACAGCACGAACACCGACGTCCCCATGCCGAACGCCCGCATCTTCAGCGGGAAGATCTCCGACAGCGTGACCCAGACGGCGACGTTCAGGAACGTCTGCATGGATCCGACGAACGCAACGACCAGGAACAGGATCACCCACGGTCGCAACGGGTTGCCCACGGGCAGGACGAGCGAGCCGATGCCGATGAGCAGGTGGCACACCGTGGTGAGGGTGAACCCGATGATGAACGTCCTGCGACGGCTGAAGCTGTCCATCATGCGCAGGGCGATGAACGCACCGACGACGGCGATGACGCCGGGCGCGATGTTCGCGATGAGGGCGGTGCTCTGGTCGAACCCGGCCTCGCGCAGGATGGACTGGCCGTAGTACATGATCGAGTTGATGCCCGTGAGCTGCTGCGCGACGCCCAGACCGATGCCCACGAGCAGGATGCGGCGCAGCCACCGGTTGGACAGGACGCTGCGCCAGTCGACGGCCTCGCGCTTGGAGTCGGCGTGCGTGAGTCCGGCGATCTGCCGGGCCTCGGCCTCGGCGCGCCCGTCGGGCCGGACCTGCCGCAGGACCTCGACGGCCTCGTCGAACTGGCCGTGGTCGATCAGCCAGCGCGGCGACTCCGGGACGCGGAGCATGCCGATGAACAACGCCGCGGCGGGCAACGTCACGAACGCCAGCATGATCCGCCAGACGCCGCCGTACTCCCCCCAGACGTTCCCGACGATCGCGTTGACGACGAACGCGGCGAGCTGGCCGACGACGATCATCATCTCGTTGCGGCCGGAGAGGGATCCGCGGATCTCGTAGGGCGCGAGTTCGGCGAGGAACACCGGCACGACCGTCGACGCGGCCCCCACGGCGAGACCGAGCAGCACGCGGCCGACGACCATGACCTCGAAGTTCGGGGCGAAGACGCAGACGAGGGCGCCGAAGAAGAAGAACCCCGACATGAGCAGGATCGTCTTGCGCCGTCCCCAGGCGTCCGAGAGCCGGCCGCCGCCGATCGCGCCGACGGCCGCCCCGAAGAGCAGCGAACTCGTCACCACGCCCTCGGTGAAGTCCGTCAGACCGAGCTCGGCCTTCATGGGTTCCAGGGCGCCGTTGATGACGCTGGTGTCGTAGCCGAAGAGCAGGCCGCCGAACGTGGCGACCAGCGCCACGACACCCAGGCGCGACCGGTAGGGCCCCGGGGTCAGGGGCGGGAGGGCGTCGCGCAGACCGGCACCGGGCGAGCCCGGCTGACCGTGGGAGGTGGACACGTGAACTCCTTCGTCCGTCCGGGTTCACCGCGGTTCATCGACGGTGACGGCACCGGGAACCGTAGGTCGCGATGGTAAGCATGTCAAGACAAAGACACCTCACGCGGGCCTCCGAGCCCTCGGGCAGGATGGGCGGGTGAGCGACGACGAGACCCCGCAGGACCTGCTGGACCGCCTGACCGCCGACGAGGACCGCCTCGTCCTCGACCACTTCGACGAGGACGACGCCTGGCGCCTCGGCGTCGCCCTCGTCACCCGGGCCCGTGCGGCCGGGCTCCCCGTCGCCGTCGCGATCCGCCGCAACGGCCAGCGCCTTTTCCACGCGGCGCTGCCGGGGTCGGCCGCGGACAACGACGACTGGCTGCAGCGCAAGATGGACGTCGTCGACCGCTACAACCGCTCCTCCTGGTACGTGGGCACCCGCTTCCGCGTCGAGGGCGGCGACTTCGACGTCGACGCCCGCCGCGACCCCCGCGCGTTCGCCGCCCACGGCGGAGCCTTCCCGTTGCGGGTGCGCGGGGTCGGGGTCGTCGGGTCGGTCGCGGTCTCCGGGCTGCCGCAGGCCGACGACCACGCCCTCGTCGTCGAGGTGCTGACGGAGTTCCTCGCGGCCCCGTAGGTTCGGAGTGTGGAGTCGGTGGGGACGAACGGCCGTCGCGGCGACGAGGAGGTCCCGGCGCAGGGGCCGTCCGCGGTCCCCCGGCGGTTGCGGGTGGCGGCCTGGGTCCTGGCCCTGGCCGCTCTGGTCCCACCGCTCCTGGCCGCGGTCGCCGCCGTGGACGTCCTGTCCGGGAGCCTGGACGAGGACTACTTCGCCAGCTACGAGTACGACCAGAACGGCAACCCGGTGGGTTCTGCGAGCACCGTCGGTCTGACCGACCGCTGGCAGGGCCTGGACTACCTCGTGTCGGCCGACCGGGTCCTGCTGGGGCCCGTGGCCGTCCTGCTGCTGCTGGCCGGGCTGCACCTCGCCGGTCGGGGGCGCCCCGCCGTGCCCCTCGGTGCGCGGCTGGTCGCCGTCGTGGCCGCCGCCGCGTCGGCCGTGGTGGGCGTGGGCGTGGGCGCCGTCCCACTGGTCCTGCGTGAACGCTCGAGCGGTGAGGAGGACCACGGCTTCGGCGGGCTCGGCGGCCCCTCCGCCCTCGTCCAGCTCGTCGGCTCGGCCGGCCCCGTCCTCTTCCTCCTGGCCGCCTGCCTGCTGGCCGCGGTCCTCCTCCTGCTGCGCCGGGCCCGCGGGACCGTCGAGGACTGGCCGGCCCCACGACCGGCACCGGTACCGCGGGAGGCCGGGGAGTCGTCTCCCGTCCTCCCGCTGCCGGACCCGGCGCCGGAGCACGAACCGCTCGACGCCACCCCCGTCCCCGTCCCTGCGGCACCCGCGGCCCCCCAACCCCCCGCGGTGCCGCGGCTGTCCGAGGAGGACCGCGCCTGGTACCGGCGGCCCACGTCGTGACGCCACCGACCCCGGCCCCGTCCTCGCCCTGGTGGTTCCGCCTCGTCGCCGTGGCGGCCGCCGCTCCCCTGCTGTCCGCCGTCCTCGTGACGGCGTCCGTGTTCCAGGACGACCAGGTCGTCCACAGCACCACTGGCATCCCGGCCACCACCACCCTGCGCCTGCAGGACCGCTGGCACGCGGTGCAGACCTTCGGCCAGGCCGGCTGGCCGGCCGTGCTGACCGCGCTGGGGTGCCTGGCCCTGGCGCTCGTCGTCGTCCGCGGCAGGCCGGGCGGGCTCGCGCCGCCCGAGGGGCGGACGGTGGTGACGTGGCTGGCCGTCGGCTGCGGGGTGTGGGCCCTGGGTACGGCCGTCCTCACGTCGTGGTTCGAGGTGGTCGGGTCGACCGGGCCGGACCAGTCGGTGAGCGGCATCGCCCCACGGGACACGGGCCTGGTGTTCCCGCAGTGGGCGGTCCAGACGGGGCAGGAGGTCCTGGCCGCCGCCGTGGCCGCCGCCGCGGTGCTCTGGTGCGGACGGCCCCCGGCGCCCACGGACCAGGACACCCCGCCGGACGGGGACAGCGCCCCGGACGTCGAGAGCACCGCCTGACCCGACCCCGCGGGACCGGGTTCCACATGGGGGCACCACCCCTCGCCGGGCGGGCCCCGGCCCCTACGGTCGGGGCGTGGACGACACCGCGCAGCGCGCAGCCGAGGTCCCGGCGCCGGCACCGGAGGAGGGCTCGGGGGTGACCAGGCGGATCCGCGCCGCCGCCTGGGTCCTGGCCGTCGCCGCCCTCGCCGCTCCCCTCACCGCGGTCGCGGCGGTCCTGGCCGTGCTCTCGGGTGCCGTCGACGAGGAGTACTTCACGACCTACACCTCCGACGAGAGCGGGAACGAGACGTCTTCCGTCGACCCCGGCGTGGACCTCGTCTACCGGTGGAAGGCGTTGCAGTACATCGTCCCGTCCGACGAGAAGCTCCTCGGCCCCGTCGTCCTCGTGGCCGTCCTGGCCGGCCTGCACCTGGCCGGCCACCGGGCCGCCGGGCGATCCGTCGCGGTGCCCCGGGGAGCACGGTGGACCGCCGTGGCGGCGGCCCTCGTCTCGTCGGTGCTGATGGTCGGCACCGTGGGCGTCCCGGCGGTGCTGCGGCACACCGGCGGGTCGGACGTGGACTTCCCGGACACCGTCCCACCCCTGATCGACCTGGCCTCGCCCCTGGCCCTCAGCGGGGCCCACCTCGTCCTCGCCGTCGTGGCGACGGTCCTGCTGCTGGCCCGGCCCTTTCCGCGGTCGGTCTTCGAGGACGACGCCGACGCCGACGCCGACGCCGAGGAGGCTGACGGTGAGCCCGCGGACTACCGGGTCGCGGACCCCGTCCCCACCGTCGTGCCCACCGTCGTGCCCACCGTCGTCCCGGAGCCGGTGCTTGCCGAACCACCGCCCGTCCCCCGGCTGGCTGAGGCGGACCGGGCCCTCTACCGACGACCCGCGCCGTGAGGCGCTCCCCCTGGTGGGGGCGGGCGGCGGTCCTGGCGGCCGTCTCCCCGCTCTCGGCGTCGGTCGTCGTCGTGGTCGGCACCTTCGCGTCCGACCGCACCGTCCGCTCCACGGGCGGACTGCCCGAGCCGACGGTCCTGCACTGGCAGGACCGGTGGGCGACCGTCGTCCTGCTCGCCCCGCAGTACGGGGACCCGGTCGACCTCGCCTCGCTCACGGCGCTCGGCTGCCTCGCCCTGGCCATCGCCACGTCCGCTGACCGGGTCCTCCCAGCGCTGGGGGACGTCCGCCGGACGCTGCCCTGGCTTTCCGCGGCCGCGGCGGTCTGGGCGGTGGCGACGGCCGCGGCCACCGTCGGGTTCGAACTCGTCCCGGGCACGGCCGGCGCGGACGGCGGGGCGGGCGGGGTGTCGTTCCGGCACGTCACGCTCGGGTGGACGGGCGGGTTGCTCACCACCTCCGACGTGCTGCTGCCCGTCGCCGTGGCGGTCGTCGTCCACCTGTGGTGCCGGCGGCCCGGCTCACACCAACGGGTCGGCGAGGACGCGGGCCAGCGTGCGCGCGCCGAGTGAGCTCATGCCCGGGTGGCTGTCGAGGTAGTACCAGACGAGCCCGACCGCTTGGACGAAAGCCCACGCCTGGCCCCGCACCCAGTCCAGCTCCTCACCGCCGCAGGCGGTCCGGAACACCTCGCGGGCGGGACGGTCGAAGAGGTGCCACCCGGCGACGAGGTCGAGCGCGGGATCGGCGGGGCCGAGACCCCCGACGTCGAGGACGGCGGTGAGCCGACCCGCGCCGTCGAGGAGGAGGTTGCCGGGCACCAGGTCCCCGTGGGTGACGACGTCCGCGGACACGTGCGGCAGCGCGCGGAACCGTGACCACAGCTCCCGCGCCGCGGGCACGTCGAACAGGCTCTCGCTGCGCTGCAGGCACTCCGCGACCCACGCGTCGTGCCGGTGCAGGTCGCCGCCGCGCCCGGTGCCGGCGAACCGGCGACCCCGCAAGGGCAGCGTCCGCACCCCGCGCACGAACTCCGCGAGGTCGCCGACCAGACCGACCGAGCCGGCGGTGTCGACCTGGTCGGCGGGGGTTCCCGGCAGCAGGCGCAGCACCGTCCAGCCGAACGGGTACCCGTGCCCCGGCTCCCCCGCCGCGACGACCTCCGGCGTGGCGAACCGGGTGCGCCCCAGCACCTCGCGGGCCGCCGCGCGCTCGGCGTCGAGGGCGTCGGCGGCCTCCGGGCGCAACGGCAGGCGCACCACCAGGTCCTCGTCACCGCCGGTCAGGGCGAACACGGCGTTCACGGTCCCCCGCCCCGGCAGGGGTTCCAGCGCCCGGTCCCGCCAGGCGGGGAACTGCTCGTCCACGAGCCGACGTACGAGGGTGGTCGGGACGTCCACCTCGTCCGGGTGCATCCGGGCGTGCCGCTGGTCGCTCACGCGCGCACCGCCGCCCGGACGAGGTCAGGGTCGACGGCGTAGCGGGCCCCGAACCCGGTGTCGGGCAGCGTGAGGCGCCGGGCCGAGAGGTGCACGTCGCTCACTCCGGTCACGGCCACGAGCTCGGGGACGCGGTCCGGGACCACTCCCCCGCCGGCCATGACGGTCAGGCGCCCCGCGGCCGCCGCGACGGCCCGCGCGAGGCGGTCGGTCCCGTCGTGCGCGGACGCGGCCCCACCGGAGGTGAGGATCCGGTCGACGCCGGCCGCCACGAGGGTCTCGACGTTCCCCTCGACGTCCGGGTGCACGTCGAAACCCCGGTGGGCGGTGAGCTGAGCGCTGCCGGCGAGCTCGCGGAACGACTGCAGCGCAGCGGTGTCGAACCGGCCGTCCGGGCGCAGCGGTCCGACGACCAGTCCGGCCGCGCCGGCCGCGAGGGCGAGCCGGCCGTCCCGCAGGACCGCTGCGAGGTCGTCCTCGTCGTGGACGAAGTCACCGGGCCGGGCCCGCAGCAGGACGTGCACCCCCACCGGGCCGGCCGCCGCGACGACCCGCTCGACGAGCCCGGGCGAGGGGGTCAGCCCACCCACCTCGAGGGCGACGCAGAGTTCCAGGCGGTGAGCTCCCGCGGTGCGGGCGGCACGCGCCCCCTGCGGGTCGGTCACGGCGATCTCCACGGTGGGCACGGCCCCAGCCTGCCCTGCGGGACGCCGCGCCGTCGACGACGTTCAGGCGAAGTAGCTGCGCCCCGCGAGGTCCTCGGCGAGCGTCGGCCCGGTCGGTTCCCAGCCGAGCAGGGCCCGGGTGCGGTCGTTCGTGGCGGAGACGTCCTGCCCGAAGAAGAACCCGATCCAGCCGAGTTCCGCAGCGGCCCGCACCGGGTCGACGGAGTCCACGGGCACGTCGAGGCCGCGGCCGATGGCGGCGGCGACGTCCCGAGTGGGAACACCCTCCTCCGCGACGACGTGCAGGACGCTGCCCGCCGGGGCTCCCTCGACCGCGAGGCGCACGGCCCGCGCCGCGTCGGTGACGTGGACGGCGGCCCAGCGGTGGGCGCCGTCCCCGACGTGCCCGGAGGCGCCCCGGGCCCGGGCGGCGGCGACGAGGGCGGCCACGAACCCGTGGTCCCCCGTGCCGTGGACGGTGGGCGCGAACCGCGCGACGAGGCTGCGCACACCGTGCCCGGCGAGGTCCAGGACGAGCCGCTCGGCGCCGCCGCGGGCCGAGTCCGGACCGACGGCGGGGTTGACGTCGGTCTCGGCGACCGGCCGGCCGAGCCCGAACCCGGCGAGGCCGCCCGCGATCAGCAGCGGCCGGCCGGAACCGACCAGCACCTCACCGATCGTCTGCACCGCAGCGCGTTCGGCGGCGTTGCTGACCTCGGGGTGGACGAAGTCGTGCTTGTTCGCGAGGTGGACGGTGCCGTCGGTCGACTCCGCCCCGCGGCGCAGGACGTCGAGGTCGTCGAGGTCGCCGCGCAGGACCTCGACCCCCTTGGCCTCGAGCGCCGCGGCGGAGGCGTCGGAGCGGGCGAGGCCGAGGACCTCGTGGCCGGTGGCGAGGAACTCGTCGACGGCGTGGGAACCGATCCAGCCGGACGCACCGGTGACGAAGACGCGCATGGGAGAACCTCCAACAGTGATGTCAGGACGTGACATCACCGTAGACCCGATGTCAGGATCTGTCATCACCTAGGATGGGGCCATGGCGAGGTGGGCACCCGGAGCACGCGGACGGCTGCAGGCCGCTGCCCTCGACCTCTTCGTCGAGCAGGGCTACGACGAGACGACCGTCTCGCAGATCGCGGCCCGGGCCGGCGTGACCGACCGGACGTTCTTCCGCCACTTCAGCGACAAGCGCGAATCGCTCTTCGCCGGCGGCGACCAGCTCGTCGACCTGTTCACCGGCGCGGTCCGACGGTCCGCGGCGCACGACCCGGTGGACCTGGCGGCCGACGCCCTCGCCGCGAGCACGGAGTTCTTCCCGCAGGAGCGCCGCGAGTGGTCCCGCACGCGGACGGCCGTGGTGCTGGCGAACCCCGCCCTCGCCGAACGCGAGCAGCTCAAGATGGTGACGATCGCCCAGGCGCTCGCGCAGGCGCTGCGCGAGCGGGGGGTCCCCGACCCGGCGGCCACGCTGCTGGGGCGGTCGACGATCACGGTGTTCCAGGTCGCCTTCGAGCGGTGGATCCTCGACGATGAGGACCGTCCGATGGCGGACCTGCTGCAGGACACGCTGTCCGCCCTGCGGCAGACGCTCGCCCCGCAGCACTGACCCGCGCGGAGGAGGAACCTCCGCGCGGGTCGTCGCCGGCTGACGTCAGCCGAAGTGGCGAGGCAGCGTCGCCGTGTGCGCGTCGCGCAGCGCGGCCAGGGACACGGAGAACCGGCCCTGCACGTCCAGCGCCGGCTCCTGCGTGTCGTCCCCGGCGTCGGTGACGCCGATCCGCAGGTGCGCGAGGCCGCGGGCGGTGCACATGTCCGTGAACCGCACCTCCTCCTCGCGCGGCACGGACACGATCGCCCGTCCCGCCGACTCGGAGAACAGGGCCGTGAACGCGTCGACGCCGTCCCGGTCGAGGAGTTCGTCCAGCCCGACGCGCACGCCGACGCCGTAACGCAGCACGGACTCCACGAGCGCCTGCGCGAGCCCGCCGTCCGACAAGTCGTGCGCCGCGTCGACGAGACCGTCGCGGGAGCACTGCACGAGGACGTCGGCCAGCAGCTTCTCGTGCTGCAGGTCCAGCGCCGGGGGCAGACCACCGAGGTGGCCGTGCTCGGCCCAGGCCCACTCGGACCCGCCGAGCTCGTCGCGCGTGGTCCCGAGCAGGAACACGCTCTGCCCCGCCTCCCGCCACCCGGACGGGGTGCGGCGCCGGACGTCGTCCAGGACACCGAGGACCCCGATGACGGGCGTCGGCAGCACGGCGGAGTTCAGGCCGTCGTCGCCGGTCTGGTTGTAGAGCGAGACGTTCCCGCCGGTGACGGGAACCCCGAGCTCCTCGCAGGCCAGGGCCAGACCCTGCACGGCCTCGGCGAACTGCCACATGACCCCGGAGTCCTCCGGCGAACCGAAGTTCAGGCAGTCGGTGACGGCGAGGGGTTTCGCCCCCGCCGCGGCGACGTTGCGGTACGCCTCGGCGAGCGACAGCGCCGCCCCCGTGCGCGGGTCGAGCCGGGCGAACCGGCCGTTGCCGTCCAGGGACAGCGCCACCCCGAGGTTCGTCTCCTCGTCGACGCGCACGACGCCCGCGTCGTCGGGGGTCGCGAGCGCCGTGCCGCCCATGACGTAGCGGTCGTACTGGTCGGTGACCCAGGCGCGCGAGGACAGGTTCGGCGACCCCACCATGCGCAGCAGGGTGGCGCGCAGTTCCTCGTCCGAGGCCGGCCGCGGGAGGCGGTCGGGGGTGTCGGCCTGCAGCGCGTCCTGCGACTCCGGCCGCGCGTACGGCCGCTGGTACACCGGGCCGTCGTGGGCGACCGTGCGCGGCGGGACGTCGACGACGGTCTCGCCGTGCCACTGCACGACGAGGTGCTCGCCGTCGGTGACCTCACCGAGCACCGCGGCCTCGACGTCCCACTTCGCGGTGACCGCGAGGAACGCGTCGATGTTCGCCGGGGTGACGACGGCCATCATGCGTTCCTGCGACTCGCTCATGAGGATCTCCTCGGGCGAGAGCGAGGGGTCGCGCAGCGGGACGCGGTCGAGGTGGACCAGCATCCCGCCGTCACCGGCCGAGGCCAGTTCGCTCGTGGCGCAGGACAGCCCGGCACCGCCGAGGTCCTGGATGCCCTCGACCAGGCCGGCGTGGAACAGGTCCAGGCAGCACTCGATGAGCACCTTCTCCTGGAACGGGTCCCCCACCTGCACGGCCGGCCGCTTGGACGGACCGGTCGCGTCGAACGTCTCGCTGGCCAGCACCGAGACCCCGCCGATGCCGTCGCCGCCCGTGCGGGCCCCGAACAGCACCACGAGGTTCCCCACACCGCGGGCGTTCGCCAGGTGCAGGTCCTCGTGCTTCATCGCGCCGATGCACAGGGCGTTGACGAGCGGGTTCCCCTGGTACGTCGGGTCGAAGACGACCTCGCCGCCGATGTTCGGCAGACCGATGCAGTTGCCGTACCCGCCGACGCCGGAGACGACCCCGGGCACGACGCGGGCGGTGTCGGGGTGGTCGATCGCCCCGAACCGCAACGAGTCCATGACCGCGATCGGCCGCGCGCCCATCGCCATGATGTCGCGGATGATCCCGCCGACGCCCGTGGCCGCACCCTGGTACGGCTCGATGTAGCTCGGGTGGTTGTGCGACTCCACCTTGAACGTGACGGCCCAGCCCTGGCCGATGTCGACGACACCGGCGTTCTCGCCGATGCCGACCATGAGGTGCTTCTTCATGTCCTCGGTGACGTGGTCGCCGAAGGTGCGCAGGTGGACCTTGGAGCTCTTGTAGGAGCAGTGCTCGCTCCACATGACCGAGTACATGGCCAGTTCCGCACCCGTGGGGCGGCGGTCGAGGATCTCGCGGATGCGCTCGTACTCGTCGGCCTTGAGCCCCAGTTCCTTCCAGGGCTGCGGGTGGTCCGGCGTCTGTGCGGCCCGGGTGACGGTGTCCAGGGCGGTGCTCACGCGATCGCCTCCAGACCGGCGCTCAGCACGGAGGTGAACAGGCCCAGCCCGTCCAGCCCGGGGCCGAACAGCTCCTCGACGGCGTGCTCGGGGTGCGGCATGAGGCCGACGACGTTGCCGCGGTCGTTGCTGATCCCGGCGATGTCCCGCAGCGACCCGTTCGGGTTGCCGTCGAGGTAGCGGAAGACCACGCGGCCCTCCCCCTCGAGCCGGTCCAGCGTCGCGGTGTCGGCGACGAACCCGCCCTCACCGTTCTTCAGCGGGACGGTGATCTCCTGGCCCGCGGTGAAGGACGACGTCCACGCCGTGCCGGTCTGCTCGACCCGCAGGCGCTGGTCCTTGCAGACGAACTTCTGGTGGTCGTTGCGGACGAGCGCGCCGGGCAGCAGGTGCGACTCGCACAGCACCTGGAAGCCGTTGCAGATGCCCAGGACGGGCATCCCGCCCTCGGCGGCGCGCACGACCTCGGTCATGACGGGCGCGAAGCGGGCGATGGCCCCGCAGCGCAGGTAGTCGCCGTAGGAGAAGCCCCCGGGCAGGACCACCGCGTCGACACCGCGCAGGTCGGCGTCGGCGTGCCAGAGCGCGACGGCCTCGCCGCCGGCCAGGGTCACGGCGCGACGGGCGTCGCCGTCGTCGAGGGAGCCGGGGAAGGTGACGACGCCGACCTTCACGCCTGCGCCCCCGCGGTGTCCCCGGTGGCCTCGCGGACGCTGACGACGTCCTCGATCACCGGGTTGGACAGCAGGGTCTCGGCGGCCTTGCGCGCCTGCTCGAGGACCTCGGGGGTGACGTCCCCCGCGACCTCGAGCTCGAAGCGCTTGCCCTGGCGGACGCTGGTGAAGAGGTCGAACCCCAGCCGCGGGAGGGCGCCGACGACGGCCTTCCCCTGCGGGTCGAGGATCTCGGGTTTCGGCATGACGTCGATGACGACGCGGCCCATGCGCGGCGCTCCTTCGGGGAGGGGGATCGGCGACCCCCAGGCTACCGCCGCTCAAGGTGGCGCCCGTCCGTGCCGAGGTGAGGACGTGGAGACCGCCTCGACCCCGCCGCGGGGACCCCGTCGTCCCAGCGCGTCGGTGCTGCTGGACAGCGGGATCTTCGTCCTGGGCCTGGGCGTCCTCGTCGGGGCCCTGCACGCCTGGTGGGCCGCCGGGGCCGACCCGCGGCTGGCCGCGGCGCTCGCCGTCAGCCTGCCGCTGGGCTGGGTCCTGACGCGCTTCCCGCTCATGGTCACCGGCGGTGCCTCGGGCATCCACGTGCCCTTCGCCCCCGTCGTGCTCTTCTACCTCCTCGTCGTCCTCCCGCCGCCGGTGGCGCTGGCCGCGTGGGCGCTCACCGCGGTGCCGGCCTACTTCGTCGACCGGCGGCCGTGGCAGAGCCGCGTCTTCAACGCCGGGTCCTCGGTGCTGTCGAGCCTGCTGGCCGTTCTCGTCGTCGGCGCCCTGGCCCCCGCCCGGCCGGTGGACACCCGGATGCTCCTGGCGGTGCTGGCCGGGGCGGCGACGTACTTCGCCACCGACACCGTCCTGTCCGCGGTCTCGATCGCCGTCGAGCGCCGTCGCGCGGTGCTGGCCGAGCTCGCCGAACCCGGTGCCCTCGTCGGCGGCGGGCTGTTCCTCCTCGTCGCCGCGCTGGGCTTCCTCGCCGGGGCCGTCCGGCACGACATGCCGGGCTGGGTCGCGTTGCTCACGCTGCTGCCGAGCATGGCCGTCGTCGTCGCCGCCTGGGCCTGGCGGCGGGCCCACGAGAGCCGACGGCAGCAGCGCGCGCTCTTCGAGGCGGCCGTCCGCATCCACGCCGTCACCAGCGTCGAGGAGCTGCTGCGGGCCGTCGAGGCGCACGGGACGGCTCTCGTCTCCGGCGGCCGGCTCGAGGTGCGGTCCCGGCCGCCGGTTGAGCACGAGATCGGCTGCGAGCTCGGCGACGACCCCCGCCGCTGGCTCGTCGCCGCCCGGCCGACCAGCCGGTACGCCGAGCAGTTCGACGAGGTGGCCCTGGCCTCCCTCGGGTCCCTCGCCGCGGCCGCGTTGCTGCGCGTGCGGCTGGCCGCCGAGACCGAACGGCTCGCCCTCGTCGACCCCCTCACCGGGCTGGCCAACCGCCGGGCGTTCACGACGCGCCTGGAGGAGACCGTCGAGGACGGCGACGGCGGCGCCACGGTCGCCGTGCTGTTCGTCGACCTCGACGGGTTCAAGGCCGTCAACGACACCCTCGGGCACGCCGCCGGCGACGAGCTGCTCACCGAGAGCGCCCGGCGCCTGCTGGACGCCGCGGGCCCCGACGGGTTCGTCGCCCGCCTCGGCGGCGACGAGTTCGCGGTCGTGCTGCCCGACCTGTTCCCCGGCGCGGTCGACGACACGGCCGACGCCGTCGTCACCGCCCTGCGCGCGCCGTTCCTGCTGAGCGCCGGACCGGCGACGATCAGCGCGAGCGTCGGCGTCACGGCCTCCGAGCCCGGTGACGACGCCGACACGCTGCTCTCCCGCGCCGACGCGGCCATGTACGTCGCGAAGAGAGCTGGTGGAGGTCGCAGCGTCCTGGGCGTCTGAGGCGCCCGGCGGGAGCAGCCTGGACGGGTGTCCAGTCCTCGCCGTCGCGCCGTGCTCGTCGGCGTGGGCGCCGTCGCCCTCGGGGGCGCCGGGGCCCTCGCCCTCGACGAGCCGCTGCGCTCCTCCCTGGAGTCCTCCCGCCCGGTGTCCTCGGCGCGTCGCCGGCTCGGCATCGGGCAGGTCGACGCGACCGTCCCCTCCGCCGGGGGCACCGGTCCCGTCTACGCGACCTTCGCCTCCGCCGCCCGCCGGCGGGACGTCACGTGGGGGTGGGCCGGTCCGCCCGGGCGTCCGGCGCGGGGCCTGCCCGTCCTGCTCGTCCTGCACGGCCGCGCCGTGGACGCGCACGCCGCCTTCACCCAGCTGGGGATGCACGAGTACCTGGCCGCCCACCTGGCCGCGGGTGGACCACCGCTGGCCGTGGTGAGCGTCGACGGCGGCTCGACGTACTGGCACCCCCGGGCCGACGGGGACGACCCGCTGGCCATGCTCACCGGCGAGCTGTGGCCCCGCCTGGCCGGGGCGGGCTTCGACCTCACGCGGTGGGCCGTGGCGGGCTGGTCGATGGGCGGCTTCGGAGCGCTGCTGCTGGCCCGCGAGGCCGCGGCGGGCCGGTTCACCCCGGGCGGGACGCTCGTGGCCGCAGCCGCCGGCAGCCCCGCCCTCTTCGCCTCGGCCGGGGCCACGTCGGCCGGGTCCTTCGACGACCCCGACGACTGGCACCGCTACGGCGACCTCGTCCGGGAGCCGGGGACCGGCGGCGTCGCGCTGTCGGTGTCGTGCGGGCGGGACGACCCGTTCCGGGAGCAGACGGAGCGCTACCGGGACGCCTGCCGCCCCACCCCGGCGGGCGGGATCGGCGACGGGGCCCACACGACCGGGTACTGGCGCAGCCTCGTCCCGGACTGGCTGCGCCTGGCCGGCGCGGCCCTCACGGCCTGAACCCCGGGGTCACCGGACCTCGAGCTCGTCCAGGTCCTCCAGCGCGGAGCTGACAGCGGCGACGCGGTCCCGGCCCGCGGCGCCCCGGGCCGCCAGCACGCCCTCGGCCAGGACGGCGGCCGCCGTCATCGCGGCGGCGTAGCTGTCGAAGGCACCGGGCCCGTCGACCGGGACCGCGAACCGGTGCGCCACCGGGGCCGCCGGGGGCCCGGCAGCGGGATCGGTGAACAGGACCGACGGTACCCCCTGCGCGTGCGCCAGCCGCAGGGCCGACGCCGCGTGCGGCGTCCGGCGCCGGAAGGCCACGACCACGACCGCGTCCCGCGGCCCCAGGTCGGCGAACTCCTCCGCCACCGTCTGCCCCGGCTGCGGGGCGAGCACGACGTCGGGCCGCGCCTGCAGCAACTGCTCGCGCAGGTGCAGGGCCACCGGGAAGCTGTTGCGCCACCCCGCCACGACGACGCGTCGGGCCCGGGCGACGAGGCGCGAGCACGCGGTGAGGTCCACGCGCGCCAGGGCGTCGGCCGTGCGCGCGAGGTTCGCCGTGTCGTGCTCGACGTGCAGCGCCGCCGGCCCCGCCGCGCTCGGGGGCAGCCCGCCCGTCGGGACCCCCCGTGCCCGCGCCGACCGCGCCGCCGTCCGCGCCTGGGCGAAGGAGCCGAACCCGAGCCGGCGGACGAAGCGGCTCACCGAGGCCTTCGAGGCCCCGGCCGCGCCGGCGAGTTCCGTCGTCGTCCACGCCGCGAGGTCGTCGTCGTCCCGCTCGAGCAGCAGCTGCGCGATCTGGCGCTCGACGGGGCTGAGCTCGCTCCAGGACCGTTCGATGCGCTCGCGGATCCCGTCCTCGTCCACGACCCGCTCACCCGTTCCCGTGGGTCCGCGCCACGTCGAGGACGGCGGCCTCGAACGCGTCGAGACCCACGGCGACGTCGGCGAGCGTCACCCGTTCGTCCGGAGCGTGGCTGACACCGTCCTCGCAGCGGACGAACACCATCGCCACTCCGGTCACGGCGGCGACGGCCATGGCGTCGTGGCCCGCCCGCGACCACAGGCGCAGGGGTTCGGCGTCGCCCGTCGCCGCGATGCCGGCCGTCACCGACCGCTGCAGCGCCTCGTCGCAGTAGACACCCGCCGCGGAGTGCACCTCGGTCAGTTCGAGCCTCAGGCCCCGTGCCGCGCAAGCGTTCTCGGCGACCGTGCGGATCTCCTCCACGAGGGCGTCCCGGTCGGCGTCGTGCTCGTCGCGCACGTCGAGGGAGAACTCGACGAGCCCGGGCACCACGTTGACCCCGCCGGGGAACGCCTGCAACCGGCCGACCGTGGCGATGCCGTCGCGCTCCTTGGCCAGGCGTTCGACGGCCAGCACGACCTCGGACGCGCCGACGAGCGCGTCCCGGCGCCGCGGGTAGGGGGTTCCGCCCGCGTGCCGGGCCTCGCCGACGACGCGACCGGTGAACCGGCGGGCACCCGCGATGGATGTGACGACGCCGAGCGCGCGGTCGGCGGCCTCGAGGTGCGGTCCCTGCTCGATGTGGAGTTCGAGGTAGCCGAGGAGTTCCTCGGGGCGGCGGGCGGCCTCCCCGATGCGGGCCGGGTCCAGACCGAACGCCTCCGCGGCCTCGCGGACGGTCGTCCCGGCCGGATCCGTGCGGTCCCACCACTCCTCGCGCCACGTCCCGGCGACGGCCGAACTGCCCATGAGAGCCGTCGCGAACCGCGTGCCCTCCTCGTCGGAGAACGCCACGACCTCGAGGGCGAACGGCAGACCGGCGGCGCGCGGCGCGAGCCGGCGCACGACCTCGACCGCGCTGAGGACCCCGAGGATCCCGTCGTACCGGCCCGCGTCGGGGACGGTGTCGAGGTGGGAGCCGAGGACGAGCGCGGGCAGTCCCGGTTCCCGGCCCTCGAGACGTCCCCAGAGGTTCCCGGCCTGGTCGACACGGGTGTCCAGACCGACCTCGGTCATCCACCCCGCGACGACCGCGTTGACCCGCGCGTGCTCGGGCGAGAGGTGGACGCGCTCGATGCCGTCCGGCGAGGCGGACACCGCCGCCAGGTCGTCGCAACGGTCGAGGACGCGCTGGGCGTCGGGCGCGGGCGCCGCGACGCCCATCAGGCGTAGACCTCCTGCGCCGCTGCGCATCCCGCCCCGGCCTCGACCCGCGCCCCGTGCCGGCGCAGCACCTGCTCCAGGGCGGCGAGCGTCACGAGCACGGCGTCCTTGCGGGCGTTGTAGCCCATCGACCCGATGCGCCAGACGCGGCCGGCGAGGGGACCGAAGCTCGTGCCGATCTCGATCCCGTAGTCGTGGAGGAGTTCGGCGCGGACGGCCTCGCCGTCGACGCCGGCCGGGACCTCGACGGCCACGACGTTGTGCATCTTGTGCGCGACGTCGCCGAACACCTCCAGGCCCAGGGCCCGGACGCCGGCCAGGACGGCCTCCCCGTGCAGCCGGTGCCGGGCGATGGAGTTCCCGATCCCCTCCTCGAGCAGGAGGCGGGCGCACTCCCGCGCCCCGTAGAGCATCGTCGTGGCCTCGGTGTGGTGGTTCAGGCGCTTCTCGCCCCAGTAGTCCAGGACCATCCCGAGGTCGAAGTAGTTCGAGCGGATGCGCACGGGCGCGGGGGCCACGTCCTCGTCGTCGGAGCGCAACCCGGCCTCGACGCTGCGGCGGCCGTCGACGACCGCCACGGCCCGCGGCGACAACGACAGCGGCGCGCTGCCGGACGGGCCGCCCAGGCACTTCTGCAACCCCGCCGTCGCCGCGTCGACCTCCCAGGCGTCCATCTCGAAGGCGTTGCCGCCCAACGAGGCCGTGCAGTCGACGTAGAGCAGGGCGCCGTGCCGGTGGCAGACCTCCCCCACGCCCTCCAGGGGCTGGTTCATCGTCGTCGACGTGTCGCCCTGGACCATCGCGACGAGGTGCGGCCGGACCTCGCGGACGGCCTGCTCGACCGCCTCGAGCGTGAAGACCTCGCCCCACGGGACCTCGCGGACGTGGACCTCGGCACCGCACCGCTCCGCGATCTCGCGCAGCAGGTGGCCGAAGCGGCCGAACACGGGGACGAGGACGCGGTCGCCGGGGTGGACGAGGGAGACGAGGGCCGCCTCGATGCCCGCGCGGCTCGTCCCGTCGACCAGGACCGTCGCCTCGTTGCGGGTGCGGAACACCTCGCGGTACAGCGCCTGGGTCTCGTTCATGTAGGCCGTCATCGCCGGGTCGTACTGGCCGACGAGCTGCGCGGACATGGCCCGCAGGACGCGCGGGTCGACCGTGATCGGGCCCGGCCCCATGAGCAGGCGGGGCGGCGGGGCCACCGGGGCTCCCACGGCCGTCCGCAGCAGCGCCTCGTCCACCGTGGTCACCGGGACACCCACCTCACGACCACCCACCTCACGAACCGTCTGTTCCACGAGGTCGAGTCTATGCAACGATCGTTCCACCGCGCCAGAGTCCCGGGAGGCCCGCTTGACCGTCCACCTGCTCCCCTCGACGCCGGGCACCGTGCGCTGGGGCGACCTCCCCTGCGCGGGCGACCCCTCCGTCCTGACGGTCGACCCGGGCGACGTGGTCGTCGTGGACACCGTCAGCCACGAGGGGATCCTCGAGGACCAGGGCCGGGACCCGCTCGCCTTCTTCACCGCGCGCGGTGTTCCCGCGGACGCCGTCCTCGCCGACGCGATGGAGATCGCGCGCTCGGTCGAGCACGACCCGCTGCGGCAGGGCCCGCACGTCGTCACCGGCCCCGTCCACGTGCGGGGCGCCCGCCCCGGGGACGTGCTGTCGGTCACCGTCGAGGAACTCGTCCTGAGCGCGGACTTCGGCGTCGTCAGCAACCGCCACGGCCGCGGCGCCCTGCCCGGGGAGTTCCCCCGCGACGGGCAGGACGTCGTCTCCGTCCTCGCCCGCGTCGAGACGGACCCGCGAACGGGGGCGCGCTGCGGCGCCCTGCCCGTCGCCGAGGGGTCGGCGGCCCGCGTCCGGTTCCCCTTGCGTCCGTTCCTCGGCCTCGTCGGCGTCGGAACCCCCGGGCCCGAGCACCTGCACTCCGTACCGCCCGGGATGCACGGCGGGAACCTCGACGTGTCGGTCCTCGGCGTCGGGTCGACGCTGCACCTGCCGGTCCAGGTGGAGGGCGCCCTGTTCCACACCGGCGACCCGCACTACGCCCAGGGCGACGGCGAGGTCGCGCTCACGGCGTTCGAGGCCCCGCTGCGCGCGCGGCTGCGGCTCGACCTCGTGCCGGAGGCCGCCGTCCGGGTCCGGGACGTGCTGTGGGGTGAGACCCCGGAGTTCCTCGTCCCCATCGGCCTGGACGTCGACCTCGACGAGGCCGCCCGCCGTGCCGTGCGCACCGCCGTCGCGCTCCTCGTCGACCTCGGGATGGACCCGGCCCACGCCCTGGCGTACCTGTCCGCGGCCGGCGACTTCGCCGTCTCCCAGGTCGTCGACCGCGTGAGCGGAGTCCACGGGCTCCTCCGCAAGGCCGACCTCGCCGACCTCACCGAGCGCCCCCCGGCCTGAGGCCCGAAGGCCAGTCGGGGCGGGCGCGGAAACGCGGGACGCCCCGGTCCGCACGGGAGTGCGGGCCGGGGCGTCCTGGTGCTACGGGGTGCTCAGCGCAGGTCGAAGCGGTCGAGCTCCATGACCTTCTGCCACGCCGCGGCGAAGTGCTGCACGAACAGTTCCTTGGCGTCGTCGGCCGAGTAGACCTCGACGATGCCGCGCAGGATCGAGTTCGAGTTGAACACGAGGTCGGCGGCGGTGGCCGTGCGGACGACGTTGCCGTCCGCGTCCAGACCCTCGTAGACGCCCTCGGCCTCGGTGGCGGTCCGCCACTGCACGCCCAGGTCCAGCAGGTTCCTGAAGAAGTCCTGCGACAGGACACCCGGGGTGTCGGTGAAGACACCGTGCTGCACGCCTCCGGTGTTCGCGCCCAGCACGCGCAGGCCGCCGACGAGGACGGTCATCTCCTTCGCGGTGAGGTCGAGCATGGAGGCGCGGTCCAGCAGCAGGGTTTCCGGCTGCAGCTTGCTGCCGGGCTTGACCCAGTTGCGGAACCCGTCGGCACGGGGCTCCAGCCAGCGGAAGTTCTCGACGTCCGTCTGCTCCTGGGAGGCGTCGGTGCGGCCGGGCGAGAACGGCACGGTGATGGAGACGCCGGCGTCGGCCGCCGCCTTCTCCACCGCGGCCGTCCCACCGAGGACGATGAGGTCGGCGAGGGAGACCTTGGCGCCCGTGGCCGACTCGAACTCGTCCTTGATGCGCTCGAGGACGGGCAGGACGTCGCGGACGCCCTCGTTGACGGCCCACCCGAGCTGCGGCTCGAGGCGCAGGCGGGCACCGTTGGCCCCGCCGCGCTTGTCGGTGCTGCGGAACGACGCCGCCGACGACCACGCGGTGTGGACGAGCTGGGAGACGCTCAGCCCGGAGGACAGCAGGCGCTGCTTGAGGTCCGCGATCTCCGCCTCGGCCACGAGCTCGTGGTCGACGGCCGGGGTCGGGTCCTGCCAGATGAGTTCCTCGGCCGGGACGTCCGGGCCCAGGTAGCGGCTGCGCGGACCCATGTCGCGGTGCAGCAGCTTGAACCAGGCGCGGGCGTACTGGTCGGCGAAGTACTCGGGGTTCTCGTAGAACCGCTTGGAGATCTCGTGGTAGACCGGGTCCGCCATGAGGGCCAGGTCGCTCGTGAGCATCATCGGGGCGTTGCGCTTGCCCTCGATGTGCGCGTCGGGCACGAGGTCGGCGGCGGCCGGGTCCTTCGGCTTCCACTGCTTCGCACCGGCGGGGCTGGTGGTGAGTTCCCACTCGTGGGCGAACATCGTCTCGAAGTAGGTGTTGTCCCACTGCGTCGGCGTGGGCGTCCAGGCGCCCTCGAGACCGCTGGTGATGGTGTCCGCACCCTTGCCGGTGCCGTGCTGGTTCATCCAGCCCAGGCCGTTGCCGTGGACCGGGCAGCCCTCGGGCTCCGGGCCGACGAGGTCGGGGTTCCCGGCGCCGTGGGTCTTGCCGAACGTGTGGCCACCGGCGACGAGCGCGACGGTCTCCTCGTCGTTCATGCCCATGCGGCCGAACGTCACGCGGATGTCGTGGGCGGAACCCAGCGGGTCGGGCTGACCCTTCGGGCCCTCGGGGTTGACGTAGATGAGGCCCATCGTGACGGCCGCGAGGTCGCCCTCGTCGAGGTCGAGGGGGTTCTCCTCGGCGTAGCGCTCGTCGCCGAGCCAGGTGTCCTCCGGACCCCAGAAGACCTCGGTGGGCTGCCAGGTGTCGGCGCGGCCGAAGGCGAACCCGAAGGTCTTCAGGCCCATGTCGTCGTGCGCGACGTTCCCGGCCAGGACGAGGAGGTCGGCCCAGGAGATCTTGCGGCCGTACTTCTGCTTGATCGGCAGCAGCAGGCGGCGCGCCTTGTCGAGGTTGGCGTTGTCGGGCCAGCTGTTGAGCGGCGCGAAGCGCTGGCCGCCCTCACCGCCACCACCGCGGCCGTCGGCGATGCGGTAGGTGCCCGCGGCGTGCCAGGACATGCGGATGAACAGCGGGCCGTAGTGGCCCCAGTCCGCCGGCCACCAGTCCTGGGAGGTGTGCATGACCTCGGCGACGTCGCGCTTGAGCTGCTCGACGTCGAGCGTGGCGAACTCGGCCGCGTAGTCGAAGTCCTCGCCCAGCGGGTCGGAGTCCTTGGACGGCTTGTTCAGGACCGACAGGTCGATCTGGTTCGGCCACCAGTCCTGCACGGTGCGGGGCCGGCCACCCGTGGACGGCGTCGGCGACTTGATCGCCGGGTTCTCGCTCTCGGTGGTGGACGCGGTCTGCGCCTTGTCCTGGGTCTTGTCTCGGGCGTTGTCGAGCTCGGTCACGTCACGCTTCTCTCTGCTGGAGGACGACCGGGTCTGAGGGGTCTGAGGGCTCGGTGGAGGACGCCGCGGCCGTCGCGCAGGACCGGCACCGGCCCCAGTAGATGACCTCGGCCTCGTCGACGTCGAAACCGTCGACGACCGGGGGGTGCAGGCACGGGGCCTGCCCGGTGGCGCAGTCGACGTCGCTGATGGAACCGCACACGCGGCACACCAGGTGGTGGTGGTTGTCGGCCACCCGCGCCTCGTAGCGCGCCACCGACCCCTGCGGCTGGATGCGCCGCACCAGACCGTGGTCGGTCAGGACGCGCAGCACGTCGTAGACCGCCTGGTGGGAGACACCGTCCGCCCGGGACCGTGCGGCCCCGATGAGCGCCTCGGTGTCGCCGTGCGGCAGAGCGTGCACGGCGTCGAGGACGGCCAGGCGCGGACGGGTGACCCGCAGACCGGCGGCGCGGAGCACCTGCTCGAGCTCCTGGGTCGATGGCACGGCGTCATCCTGACCCCTGGACTTGAACGAGTCAAGACCAGGGGGTGTCCTCCTCGTGCCGGGCGTCAGACGAGCCGCATCGCCTCGGTCAGCGTCGTGCGCAGGACCCGCTCGATCTCGTCGAACTCGGCCTGACCGCACGTCAGCGGCGGCGCGACCTGGACGACCGGTTCACCGCGGTCGTCGGGACGGCAGTACAGCCCGTTGCGGAACAGGGCACCGGGCAGGAACTGCTTGATGAGCGTCTCGCGCTCGGCCGGCCCGAAGGTCTCCTTCGTCGCCTTGTCCTTCACGAGCTCGACGGCCCAGAAGTACCCGTCACCCCGGACGTCGCCGACGATGTCGAGGTCGAGCAGCTTGCGCAGCGTGTTCCCGAGGGCCTGCTCGTTGTCGAGCACGTTCTGGTTCAGCCCCTCGCGCTCGAAGATGTCGAGGTTGGCCAGGGACACGGCGGCGGAGACGGGGTGGCCGGCGAACGTGTAGCCGTGGGGGAAGAAGTTCTTGCCCTGCAGGAACGGCTCCATGATGCGGTCGGTCGCGATCATCGCCCCGATGGGTCCGTAGCCGGAGCTCATGCCCTTGGCGCACGTGATGATGTCGGGCTGGTACCCGAACTTCTCCGCGGCGAACATCGTCCCGTGCCGGCCGAACCCGCAGATGACCTCGTCGGAGACGAGCAGCACGTCGTGCCGGTCGCAGATCTCGCGCACCCGCTGGAAGTACCCGGGCGGCGGGGTGAAGCAGCCGCCGGAGTTCTGCACCGGTTCGAGGACGACGGCCGCGACGGTGTCGGCGCCCTCGAAGAGGATGGCCTCCTCGATGCGGTCCGCGGCCCAGCGCCCGAACGCGACCGGGTCGGTCGGCGCCCCCATGCGCTCGGCCCGGTAGATGTTCGTGTTCGGCACGCGGAACCCACCGGGCGTCAGCGGTTCGAACGCCTGCTTCATGGCCGGCAGCCCGGTGATCGCGAGCGCCCCCTGCGGGGTGCCGTGGTAGGCGGTCGCCCGCGAGATGACCTTGTGCTTCAGGGGCTTGCCCGTCAGCTTGAAGAACTGCTTGGCCACCTTCCAGGCGCTCTCGACGGCCTCGCCGCCGCCGGTGGTGAAGAACACGCGGTTGAGGTCGCCCGGCGCGTACCCGGCGATGCGGTCGGCGAGTTCGACGGCCGGTTCGGTGGCGTAGCCCCAGACCGGGAAGAACGCGAGTTCACGGGCCTGCTTCGCCATGACCTCGGCGAGCTCCTCGCGGCCGTGCCCGACCTGGACGACGAACAGTCCCGAGAGGCCGTCGAGCACCTCGTGGCCCTGGTCGTCCCAGATGCGGGCGCCCCGGCCCTTGACGATGACGGGGGCGGGCTTGTCCTGGTAGGCGCCCATGCGGGCGAAGTGCATCCACAGGTGGTCGCGCGCGGCCTGGGTGAGGTCGGAGGCCCCGGTCCCCACCACGGTCTGCTCGGTCACGGTCATGTCCGGTCCTCCTCGGCTCACCTGTCCGCCTCGCGGCGCCGTCGGCGGGACGTGCGCCCGGCCGATCCTCCCACCCTGGTCCTGCGCGGACGGAGCGGGCCAGCGACGGAACGTCGGCGTTCGCCCCTGGAGCCCGACGGACCGTCGTAGGCTCCGCGGGTGCTCACCGTGGCCGACGTCCTCGCCCTGCCCGTCCTCGCGGCCGGTGCTCCCCGGGTCCGCACGGGGCAGGACCGGCTCGACGTCCCCGTGCGGTGGGTGCACGTCACCGAGCAGGTCGACGTGGCCGGGCTGCTCGGCGGTGGCGAGCTGCTGCTGACCACCGGGATGGGCTGGGCCGCCGCGGACTTCGACGCCGAGGGCTTCACCGCCTCGCTCGTGGAGGCCGGTGTGGTCGCGGTCGTGGTGGAGCTCACCGAGCACCTCGGCCGGGTGCCGCCGGACCTGGTCCGGGCGGCACGCGCCGCGCAGTTGCCCCTCGTCGAGCTGCACCGCGTCGTCCGCTTCGTCGAGGTGACCGAGCAGGTGCACGGACGCTTGCTGCACGAGCAGTACGACCGGCTGCGGTTCGCCGAGCGGGTGCACGCGACGTTCGCCTCGCTCGGCCTCGTCGGGACGCGGGTGGAGGAGGTGCTGGACCGGGCCGCCGGGCTGCTCGGCGGCCCCGTCGTCCTCGAGGACCTCGCGCACCGCGTCGTCGCGCACGTGGCGCAGCCCGTCGGGACGGCGGAGCTGCTCGTGGACTGGTCCCGGCGGTCCCGGCGCGCGCCGGAGGCGCAGGGGTGGGTCGTCGTGCCGGCCGGTGCGCCCGGCCGGCGCTGGGGCCGGCTCGTCGCCCCCGGCCCGCACTCCGCGCCGGACCCGCTGCTCGTGCTCGACCGGGCCGCGGAGGCGCTCACCGTCGTGCGGCTGCTGTCCGGTGGGCCCGCCGACGACGGGGACCTGGCCCGGCGCGCCCACGACGACCTCGTCCGCGACCTCCTGCGCGCCCGCCGGGACGACGAACCGGCTCTGCGGCAACGGCTGCGCGCACTGGGGTTGAGCCCGCGCACCGGGTTCGCGGCGGCCGCGGTCGTCGGCGCGGAGCGGCCGGCGGTCTCCGCGGCGCTCGCGCGGACGCGGTCGGCGGGGCTGACCGGGATGGTCGGCCCGGCGGAGGGGCCGGGCGCGGTGGTCGGGGTGCTCCTCGTCGGGGCACCCCGGGTCGTCACCGCCGCCCTGGACCGGCTGGCCGCGGACCTGCCGGAGGGGGCCATGCTCGGGGCCGCGGAGCCGGTCGCCGACCTGCACGCCACCGCGGAGGGGTTCGCCGAGGCCCGGCACGTCGCCGAGGTCGCCGCCACGTCCCCGCACCGGACGCCGGGCCGGGTCCACCGCACCGCCGACCTCGGTGTCCGGGGCCTGCTGTGGCGGCTGCGCGGGGACGCCCGGCTGACCGCCTTCGCCGAGGCCCAGCTCGCGCCGCTGTTCGAGACCCCCGACGACCTGGCGCTGCTCACGGCCCACCTGCAGGTCAACGGGTCCATGACGCGGCTGGCCGAGCGGCTGCACCTGTCCCGCCCCGCCACCTACGGCCGGGTCGACCGGCTCGCGCGGCGACTGGGCCGCGACCTGGAGGACCCCGAGGTGCGGCTCGGGCTCCACCTCGCGCTGCTCAGCCTGCCGGGACCGCCACGCCCGGCCGGGTGAGGAGTTCCCCGGCGGGGACCCGCGGGTCCACCTCGGCCCCACGTCGCCACGTCGACCGCACGACACCGGTGAGCGTCCGGCCCGCGTACGGGGAGACGGGGTTGCGGTGCTGCAGTGCGGCGGGGTCGACCACCCACTCGGCCTCGGGCGCGAACACCGAGAAGTCGGCGACGCACCCGGCGGCCAGACGGCCGCGGTCGGCGAGCCCGACGAGGTCCGCGGTCGCCGTCGCCATCCACCCGACGACGGTGGGCAGGGGGACGCCGCGCTCGCGGGCCGCGGTCCAGACGACAGGCAACCCCAGCTGGACGGACGCGATCCCGCCCCACGCCGCACCGAAGTCGCCCTCGTCGAGCCGCTTGAGCTCCGCGGTGCACGGCGAGTGGTCCGAGACGACGCAGTCGACCGTGCCGTCGAGCAGCCCGCGCCACAGGGCGTCCTGCTCGGCACGGTCGCGGATCGGCGGGCAGCACTTGAACGTCGTGTCGCCGTCGGGGACCTCCTCGGCGGCGAGCGCGAGGTAGTGCGGGCAGGTCTCGACGGTGATGCGGGTGCCGACGGCCTTCGCCGCCCGCACCTCGGCCAATCCGGCCGCCGAGGACAGGTGCACGACGTGGACCCGGGCCCCCGCGCGGGCGGCGGCCTCGGCGACCGTGCGCACCGCGGACGCCTCGGCGGACGGGGGCCTCGAGGCCACGAACTCCGCGAACGAGGGACCCCCGTCGTGCTCGGTCAGCGCGTCCCCGTCCTCGGCGTGCACGAGGAGCAGGCCGTCGATGCGGGCGAGTTCGGTCAGCGCGTCGCACAGGCCCGCGGCGTCCAGCGGCGGGAACTCGGGAACACCGGAGTCGAGCAGGAAGCACTTGACGCCGAAGACCCCCGCGTCGTGCAGCGGGGCGAGCTGGTCGGCGTTCCCCGGGACGGCGCCACCCCAGAACCCCACGTCGACGACGCACTGCCCTTGCGCCGCAGCGCGCTTGGTGGCCAGGGCGTCCGGATCCACCGTGGCGGGGATGCTGTTGAGCGGCATGTCGACGATCGTCGTGACCCCGCCGGCCGCGGCGGCCCGCGTCGCGGAGGCGAAACCCTCCCACTCCGTGCGGCCGGGTTCGTTGACGTGGACGTGCGGGTCCACGAGACCGGGCAGCAGCACCTCGTCGGGCCCCAGGACGAGGTCGCGCACGGACGGGGGCCACGCGTGGTCCCGGTCCTCGACCCCTACGACGCGGCCGCCGGAGATCCCCAGCGACACAGCGCGTTCGGTCCCGTCCACGACGGCGCGGTCCGCCCGCACCACCAGGTCCAGCAGTTGTTCCGTCCTGGGTTCACCCACGGGTCGTCCCCTCCTGTTCGTGCACGGCGCGCCACACCCGGTCCGCCGACATCGGCAGCGCGCGCAACCGTACGCCGACGGCGTCCCGGACCGCGTTCGCCAGCGCCGCGGCGACGGGGTTGTAGGGCGCCTCGCTCATCGACTTGGCCCCGAGCGGGCCGACCGTGTCGTACGTGTCCGCGAACAGGACCTCCGTCTCGGGGACGTCGTCGAGGCGGGGCACGTAGTACTCGCGCAGGGATCCCGTCGGGCTGGACCCGTCGGGGCCGGTGCGGACCTCCTCGAAGAGGGCCGAACCGATGGCCTGCGCGACGCCGCCCTCCACCTGCCCCCGCAACTGCCCGGGGTTCAGGACCGTGCCGGCGTCGACGGCCTGCACCGACCGCAGGACGCGGACGAGCCCGGTCACGGTGTCGACCGCCACCCGGAAGCCTTGGACGGTGAACGCCACCGACCGGACGGCGGCGTCGTCCCCCGCCTCGGCGGACGGGACGGTGCCGCTGCGGCGCAACGACTCCGCGTGGACGGCCGAGAGCGGGACCCGCGCCTCCCCGGCGACCGCCTCCCCCGGGTGCAGTTCGACCTGCGCGGCCTCGACCCCGAGGAGCCGCGCCGCGACGGTGCGGACCTGACCGGCCACGTCCCGGCACGCGAGGTGCAGGGCCTTGCCCGCGACGACCGACCCGGCGGACCCGAACGCGCCGGTGTCGTGCCGGACGGCGTCGGTGTCGCTCTGCCGCAGGTGGATCCGGTCGACGCTCGTCCCGAGGGCCGCCACCGCGAGCTGGTGGTGGACGGTCGTGGTGCCGTTGCCGAACTCCGCCGTGCCGACGTCGAGGTCCCAGTCCCCGTCGGCGCGCAGGCTCACCCGGGCGTCGGCGAAGTGCCCGCGCGGCGGTGTCGTGGCGATCATCGCCAGCGCCATCCCCTGCCCCGTCCGCCACTCCGGGCCGGGCGCCTCCTCCCCCGCGTCGCGGTTGAGGGCGTCCTGCACGAGGTCGAGGCACTGGTCCAGCCCGTAGCTGCCGTAGCGCAACCCGTCGTCGCCCTCCGAGCCGTCGGCCGGCAGCGAGGTCGCGACGAACGGGTCCCCGGGAACCACGACGTTGCGGCGGCGCAGGTCGAACGGGTCCATCCCGAGCCCCCGGGCGAGGTCGTCGAGCGCCGACTCCAGGGCGAAGACCACCTGCCCCAGGCCGTACCCGCGGAAGGCGCCGGAGGGGACGGTGTGGGTGTAGACGGCGCGGGCGTCCACGCGCTTGTTCTCGCAGCGGTACGTCGCCAGGCTCTCGTGGCACGAGTGGAACATCACGCCCGGGGAGTGGTTGCCGTAGGCGCCCGCGTCGGACAGGACGTCCACGGCGAGCGCGGTGAGGGTTCCGTCGCGACGGGCCCCCAGGCGCACCCCGACGCGGAACGGGTGCCGGGTCGGCAGGTGCCGCAACGTGTCCTCGCGCGTCGTCTCGTGCACGACGGGCCGACCCAGGCGCAGGACCGCCAGCCCCACGAGGTCCTCGACGAGCATCTCCTGCTTGCCGCCGAAACCCCCGCCGACGCGGGCGGTGAGGACCCGCACCCGGTCCCGCTGCAGACCGAGCACGCGGGCGAGCTCGTCGCGGACGAGGAACGGCACCTGGGTGCTGCTGCGGACGACGAGGCGGCCGTCCTCGTCGGGCCAGCCGACGGCGGCGTGCGTCTCGAGGGCGACGTGGGAGACGCGCTGGGTCCGCCACGTCCCGGACACCGTGACGTCGGCGGCGGCCAGGGCGGCCTCGACGTCGCCGACACCCCCGTGCAGTTCCGCGACGAGGTTGCGCCCGGGGTCGGCGATGCGCGACGTCACGGCGTCCTTGTCGCCGTGCACGAGGGGTGCGCCGGGTTCCAGGGCGCTCTCGGGGTCCAGCACGGCGGGCAGCACGTCGTAGTCCACGACGAGGCGACGCAGCCCCTCCTCGGCGGTCGCCAGGTCGTCGGCGACGACCGCGGCCACCCGCTGGCCGTGGTACCGGAGGACGGGGTCGAGCACGAGGGTGTCGTCGGGGTCGTCGAGGCGGTTCTCGTGCCGGCCGGTGGAGAACAGGACCGGGGGCGCGTCGTCAGGGGTGAGGACGAGACGGACCCCCGGGAGCGCCTGCGCCGCAGCCGTGTCGATGCGGACCACCCGGGCGTGCGCGTGCGGGCTGCGCAGCACCGCCAGGTGCAGGGTGCCGGGTGGGAGCGCGTCGAGGGTGAAGGGTTCGGTGCCGCTGACGATGCGGCGGGCCGCCGGGGCGGCGACCGTGCGCCCCACGGACCCCGTCGCCACCGCCGGGTCCACCGTCGCCCCCGTGACGGCCTCGCGGATCGCCCGGTACCCCGTGCACCGGCAGAGGTTGCCCTTGAGGTGCTCGCCGAGGTCCTCGTGCTGGTCGGGAGTGAGGGCGGAGGCCGTGACGACCATCCCCGCCGTGCAGAACCCGCACTGGAACCCGGCGGCGTCGACGAACCGCTGCTGCACGTCGCCGAGCTGCTCGGGGGTTCCGAGCCCCGCGACCGTCGTGACCTCGCGGCCGGCTGCCCGCAGCGCGGGGTAGAGGCAGGAGTGGACGGGGGCCGCGTCGACGAGCACCGTGCAGGCGCCGCAGTCGCCGGAGTCGCAGCCCTTCTTGACCTCGACGTGGGTGCTCTCGCGCAGCAGCGTGCGCAGGCACTGGCCGGGGCGAGGCTCGACCTCGCGCGGGGAACCGTTGACGGTGAGCTTCACGACGGTCCTCCGCTCAGTTCCCCGACCACCTCGGCCGCGAACCGCAGGGTCGTCGCGCGCCGCCAGTCCGGCGCCCCGTGGACGTCGTCGAACCAGCGACCGGCCACGCGCTCCTCGACGTCGGCGACCAGGCGGTCCGGCGCCGGAACCTCGCGGTAGCGCAGCACGTGCGGGCGCGGGGTCGACGCGGTGACGGCGAGGACGAAACCTCCGTCCGGGTCGCGGCGGCCGACGACGAGCGTCGCGGAACGACCGAGCCGAGCGAGCGAGGTCCGGCGGAACGCGGTGGTCCCGCGCAACGCCGTGGCGGGCAGGTGGATCGTCCGCAGCACCTCCCCGGGAGCCAGCGCGGTCGTCCGGTCCCCCGTGACGAACTCCTCGACCGGCAGCCGCCGGATCCCGCCGTCGCGGTCCCAGAGTTCGGCGACCCCGTCGAGCGCGACGGCGAGCGAGGTGACCGCGCCCGCCGGCAGCGCGGCGCACACGTTCCCGCCGACCGTCGCGACCGACCGCACCTTGAAGGAGGCGAGCAGCGCGCGGACGCACTGCCGGACGAGGGGGCGGGCCTGCCAGTC
This sequence comes from Kineococcus endophyticus, assembly GCF_040796495.1. Lineage (NCBI taxonomy): Bacteria > Bacillati > Actinomycetota > Actinomycetes > Kineosporiales > Kineosporiaceae > Kineococcus > Kineococcus endophyticus. The sequence goes on from NZ_JBFNQN010000002.1 coordinate 155,319, forward strand.
GGCCGCGAACGGCACGGACTCCAGCGACGCCACCGGGCACGTCGCGGCGAGGTCGATCCCCGCGGCCGAGACGGTGAAGGGTTCCCAGCCCAGCGTCGTCAGGTCGACGAGTGTGCGCAGGTGCGGTTGCGGGACGGAGAACAACCACGTCCCCCCGGCGACGACGGCGGTCGCGGGGTCCCCGTCGTGCGCGCGGCGCAGGGCAGCGGCGTCGGTGACGGTCAGGAACTCCGTCACGGTGCTGAGGTCCACGGGACGACGCCTCAGTAGTCGATCCGCTGGACGCTCGCGAGCCAGGCGTCGAAGGGAGCGGGGGCGGTCGGGTTCCGCTGCTGCTGCACGGGGACGGACCACTCGCTGCGTGGGGTCTCGAAGAGCTCGTAGAACGCGCGGTCGTCGAAACCACCGCGCGCCGCGTCGTGCCGGTCGGCCGCGAAGAGCACGCGGTCGACGCGCGCCCACAGCGAGGACGCCAGGCACATGGGGCACGGCTCGCAGCTGGAGTACAGCGTCGTCCCCGCGAGGCTGAACGTGCCCAGCGCCGCGCAGGCCGCACGGATCGCCTGCACCTCCGCGTGCGCGGTCGGGTCGTTCTGGGCCGTCACGCGGTTCACGCCGGTCGCGACGACGACACCGTCGCGGACGACGTCGGCCCCGAACGGCCCGCCGCCGGCGGCCACGTTCTCCACGGCGAGCCGGACCGCGAGGTCGAGGTGGTCCGCGTCGGTCCGCTGCGTCTGGAGCTCCACGGCGCTCACCGTTCCCACGCCAGCGAAGCGGCCGGGGCGGTGTCGTCCGCGACGACGGCCTGGATGAGGCCGTAGGGCCGGTCGTCGGCGTGGAACACCTCCCCGGGGTTCTCGACACCGAACCGCTGCAGGTCGTAGAGGAAGTGGTGCTTGTTCGGGGCCGCCAGCCGCACCTCGACGACGCCCGGGACGCTCTCGACGGCCGCCTTCCCCATGTGCCACAACGTCTGCTGCAGCGCGAGGGAGTGCACCGTGGCGAACTGCCCGACGAGGACGGACCGCACCTCGTCGTACGCGGCGTCGAAGTCGAACCCGTCGGCCAGGCACGTCGCGTCGTAGCGCCACTGCGCCACGAGCGAGGTGGCCATGACGCGGTCCTTCGTGGGTTCCAGCGTCGTGTACCCGTCGACGAGGAAGTCGTGGAACTCCGACCCGGTGGACTTCAGCAGCGTGAGGTCCTTCAGCCCGGCGACGACGTGGGTCTCGCGGTCGGGGCCGCTGCCGGAGACCGTGACGGCGGCGGTCCGCACCTCGCCGCCGGCCCGCACCCAGGTGTGGTCGTGCTCGCGGCCGGAGACGACGGCGCGTTCCCAGCGGTAGGAGTCCACGTCGATGCGGGCGCCCGTGACGGGTCCGGTCTCGTCGACGAAGTGGCGGGCGAGGTCGAGCGCGTACGTCTCGACGGCGACGATCCCCTTCGCCATGCCCTGCCCGACGGGCCCCTCCTTGGCGAACGCGTAGATCGTGTTCTTCTGCGAGTCGGTCGGCAGGACCTTGCGCTGGTCACCGGAGAGGTAGGCGTCGGCGAAGTCGCCGCGCAGCGTCGAGGTGACGTTGAGGTCGACGATCTCGTGCCGGGGAGTGTCGCGCTGGAACCGCACGACGCGGTTCTCCGCCTTCCCGTACTGGTGACTCGCCAGGACGACGGCCATGGTCTCAGCTCCCTCGGTAGGTGGAGTAGGCGAAGGGGGACAGCAGGAGGGGGACGTGCAGGTGTGCGCGGTCGGCCGCGACGGTGAACGCGACGACGACCTCGGGGTGGAACGACTCGCGGCCGGCGGCGGCGAACCACTCCCCCGTCGCGAACCGGAGCCGGTAGGTCCCGGGGACGAGGTCCTCGGCGAGTCGTGCCCGGCCGTCGTCGTCGGTGCGGCCGGAGGCGACGTGCCCCCCGTCGGCGCCCGTCACGTCGAGGCCGATCCCGGCGGCGGGGGTTCCCGTCACGGCGTCCAGGACGTGCGTGGACAGGCTCGTCACGCGCTCTGCCCCAGGAGCCGGCGCAGCCGCAGGTCGGTGATGGCGGCGAGTTCCCGCCGCAGCACCTGCCGTTCCGTCGCCGGGTCGTTCCCCAGCCGCGCCTCGAGCAGGTCGAGGAGTTCGGTCGCGCTGCGCCCGGAGGCGAACACCAGGTAGACGTGGCCGAAGCGTTCCTCGTACCGGCGGTTCCCCTCGGCGAGCCGGCGCAGGACGTCCTCGTCGGCGGCGAGCGCGCCGGCCTGCTCGCGGCGCGAGGTGGCGCTCTCGCTGCGTTCGCCGATGCGCGGGTGCGCGGCCAGGGCGACGTCGACGTCCTCCTCGGACGTGGCGGCGAGTTCGGCGGCCGCCGCGGCCAGCAGGGCGTCGACGGAGCCGAACGGGCGGGCGGCGGCCACGCGCGCCGCCCAGGCGGGGGCGTCGCAGCAGGTGCGCAGGAGTTCCTCGCACCCGGGGGCGTCGAGCGCCTGGAGTTCCTCGAGCTGCACTGCGATCCGATCGTCGTGGTTGCGGTGTGGTCTGCTGGCCCCGTGCTGGTGACGGGGGTGGTGCTCGCGGCCGGGGCCGGTCGCCGGATGGGGACGCCGAAGGGGTTGCTGCGGCGCCCCGCCGGCACGTCCTGGGCGGCCGCGGCCGCCGGCCTGCTGACCGCCGCGGGGTGCGACCCCGTGCTCGTCACCGTGGGAGCCCGGGCGGCCGACGTCCGCGCGACCCTGCCGCCCGGTGTGCGGGCGGTCGAGGTGCCCGACTGGGACCGTGGCCCCGGAGCCGGGGTGGCACGGGCGCTGGCCGACCCGGCGGTCCGCGCCGCCGACGCCGTCCTGCTGCAGCTCGTGGACCTCCCGCACGTCGACCTCGAGGGCGTGCGGTCGGTGCTGGGGTTCGCCTCCCGTGACGCGCTGGTGCGGGCCGTGGACGGCGACCGTCCGGGCCACCCGGTCCTGGTCGGCCGGGACCACGTCGACGCCGCGGCCGCGGCCTGCGCCGGCGGTTCCGGGTTGCGGGAGTTCCTGGCCGGCGCGGACGTCCAGCGCGTTCCCGTCCGGGGTTCCGACGCCGACGCGGACGGACCGCAGGACGTGCCCTGACCCGCCCCTCACGCGCAGACCTCCGCGGCACCCGCGACCACGGTGGCGAACTGCTCGTGGTGGATCCGTCCGCGGGTGTCGCGCAGCGGCCGGCCCGTCCCGCCACCCCGGAGGGCGACGACCTCGGCGGCGATCGACACGGCGGTCTCCTCCGGGGTGCGGGCGCCGAGGTCCAGGCCGACGGGTGAGCGCAGGCGTGCCAGCTCGTCCTCGCCGACACCGTTCTCGCGCAACCGGTCCAGCCGGTCCGCGTGGGTGCGCCGGGACCCCATGGCCCCGACGACCGCGGCGGGCCCGCGCAGAGCCACCTCGAGGAGGGGGACGTCGAACTTCGGGTCGTGGGTCAGGACGGTCAGCACCGTCGAGTCCTCGACGGTGGTCCGTTCCAGGTAGCGGTGCGGCCAGTCGACGACGACCTCGTCGGCGTCGGGAAACCGCGCGGCGGTCGCGAACGCCGGCCGGGCGTCGCACACCGTGACGTGGAACCCGAGGAACGCCGCGAGGCGGGTGAGGGCCGCGGCGACGTCGACGGCGCCGAAGACGATCCAGCGCGGTGCGGGGGCGAACACCTCGACGAGCACCTCGAGGTCGTCCCCGCGCTGCTCGCCGTCCGCTCCGAGGCGCACGATCCCGGACGCTCCAGCCGTGAGCCGGCCACGCGCGGCGTCGACGACGGCGGCGTCCAACCGCGCCGAACCGACGGAACCGCCGTGCCCCAGCTCGTCGAGCACGACCTGGCGGACCGGCCCGGACGTCAGCACCGTGGCGACCGCCACCGGGCGCCGGGCGTCGGCGGCCGTCAGCACGGCCCGCAGGACGCCCTCGCCGGCGAGGGCGACGCGCACCTCGATCGTCCCGCCGCACGTCAGGCCCGGGGCGAAGGGGTCCTCTCCCGCCGTGCCGAACCGGGCCTGGCGGGCGTGGCCGTCGACCAGCACCTCGCAGGCGAGCTCGTGGACGGCGGACTCCACGCAGCCGCCGGAGACGCTGCCGACCACCTCGCCGGGGACGCCGTCGGGGTCCGCGACGACGGCCAGGCAGGCCCCCAGCGCCCGCGGCGCTGACCCGTCGGTCCGCACGACCGTCGCCACGGCGACCCGCCGGCCGCGCTGCAGCCGCTCGCACGCCGCGCGCAGGACGGCGAGACCCTCAGCCACGGCGCCCCGATCCGGCCGCCGGACCCCACGTCGCGAGCACGAGGGTCTCGACGATGCTCACGAGCGTGTAGAGCAGGATCGACGTGAAGGTGACGACGACGACGATCGACCACACGAGGTTGTACTGGACCTGGCTGTTGGCGCGGAAGATCTCGGCGCCCATCCCGGTGCCGGAGAACAGCCACTCGTAGAGCATGGCGCCGATGACCGCGCCGGGCACCGAGATCCGCAGGGCCGCGAACAGGTTCGGCAGCGCGCTGGGGATCGCGACCTTGCGCAGGGTCGTCCACTTCGTCCCGCCGTTGACACGCACGACGTCGACGGCCTGCGGGGACGCCGACCGCAACCCGGTGGCGGCGTTGACGAGCACCGGGAAGAACACGACGACCCCGCCGATGGCGGCCTGCCCGCCGAGTCCGCGGCCGAAGAGGATCCCGATGAGGGGAGCCATCGCGACGAGCGGTACCGAGCGCAGCAGCATCGCGAGCGGCATGAAGACGAACTCCAGCGGACGGAACACGGTGAAGGCGGCGGCCACCGCGACGGCGGCGACGACGCCGGTGACGAAACCGGTGACGGAGTCGGTGAGCGTGATGAGCAGGGCGGCCTGGATCGCGGCCCGGTTCTCGGCGGCCTTGGGGACCGTGACGAGGTAGTCGTAGACGTCCTGCGGCCGCTTGCCGACGAAGGAGTCCACCTGGAACAGCGCCAGCAGGGCGTACCAGGCGGCGACGAGGACGACGGTCGAGATGACGAGGGTGAGGACCGAGACGCCGATGCGCCGGCCGACGGCCGCGGCGAGCGACGCGCTGCTGCGGTTCTCGTGCACCTCGGCCGCCGGGCGGGCGGGGGCGGTGGTGGCCATCAGAGGTCACCTCCCTTCACGCCCGTGGACGACCACGGGGTCACCAACCGGGCCAGCAGTCCGATGAGCAGGTACCCGGCGCCGGCGACGGCGCCGCTGAGCAGCGCGAGCCCCCAGATCTGCTCGTACTGCAGGTTGGTCTGGGCGGAGACGATGAGGATCCCGAGACCGGAGTCGACACCCCCGAAGTACTCCCCCAGCACGGCGCCGAGGAAGGACGCCGGCGCGGCCAGCTTGAGGGCGGCGAAGACGTTGGGCAGGGCGGCGATGAGCCGCACCTTGACCAGTGCCGTCCACTTCGTGCCGCCGTAGGCGCGGACGACGTCGAGGGCGGCCTGGTCCGCGGCCCGCAGGCCGAGCAGGCACCCGACGACCGAGGTGAAGACGACGCTCATGGCCGCGAGGAACACCGACGTGACGCGGGACTCGGGCGGGGACACGATGAGGACGATGGGCCCGATCGCGGTGAGCGGGATGCAGTAGGAGATGACGGCGACCTGGTTGGCCGCCCCCTCCAGGGGTGGGACGAGCAGGACGACCACCGCGATGGCGATGGCGATGAGGTTGCCCCACACCCACCCCTGCGCAGCGGACGCCGTCGTGATGGAGATGTTGGTCCAGTAGTTCTCGAACCCGTTGCGGTGGAGCTGCTCGACCACGGCCCAGGGCGTCGGGACGATGCCACCGGTGGAGAAGAAGACGCCGATGACGCTCCACACGACGAGGACGAGCACGGCACCGACGACACCGCCGGCCCACGGGGGCAGGTCGCGCCACGACCGGCGGGCGGCACCGGTCGTCACCTGCTCCGGTGCTGCGGTGACGGCCGCCATCAGTGGTCCGCCCCGGACCCCTGTGCCCCCACGCGCCCGCCGCCGAAGAGGATCTCCGACAGCCGGTCGTGGTAGGCGTGGAACTCCGGCGTCCGCATCATCTCCGGTGTGCGCGGCCGCGGCAGGTCGATCTCGACGACCTGCACGACCCGGCCCGGACGGGGACTCATGACGGCGACGACGTCGGAGAGGAAGATCGCCTCGCTGATGCCGTGCGTCACCATGAGCGTCGTCGCGGGCTTCTCCGTCCAGATGCGCAGCAGTTCGACGTTCAGCCGCTGCCGCGTCATGTCGTCCAGGGCCCCGAACGGTTCGTCGAGCAGCATGACGCTCGGCTGCACGACGAGGCAGCGGGCGATGGACACGCGCTGGCGCATCCCGCCGGACAGCTGCGCGGGCTTGGCCTTCTCGAACCCCGTCAGCCCGACGAGACCGATGAGGTCGTCGATCAGCCCCGGCTCCGGACGCACGCCCGCCACCTCGAGGGGCAGCCGGATGTTCTGCGCGACCGTCCGCCACGGCAGGAGCGCGGAGTCCTGGAACGCGACCCCCAGCTCGTGCCCCCGCTGCAGCTCCCGGGTGGTCTGCCCGTTGACGAGGGCCTGCCCGCCCGTCGGCGTCTCGAGCCCGGCGAGGATGCGCAGGATGGTCGACTTGCCGCACCCCGAGGGACCGAGCAGGGAGAGGAAGGCGTCCTTGCGGGTGCCGAGGTCGGTCTGCTCCAGCGCCAGGACGCTCTTGCGCCCCAGGTCGAACCGCTTGGTCAGCCCCCGCAGGTTGAAACCCGTGGCCGCCTCGGGGTGGCGCTCGGGATCCGTGGTGGCCGTCAGCGTGCCGGAGGCTCGGGAGACCGACACCGACGGGAGGGGCGGGGCGACCACGTCGGTCGGGAGTTCCTGGGACACGGGTCTGCCTTCCTGGGGCGGGACGGAGGTGGGGTGTGGCCGGAGACCGGTCGAGGTCAGCCGGTGATCAGGTCCGGGTTCTCCTCGTAGACCTCCTCGAGGAGGGACAGGTCGAACAGCTCCTCGGCCGTGATGCTCGTCCCCATCTGCTCAAGGGCCTTGATGTTCTCCTCGACCAGCGCGTCGGTCATGGTGAACAGACCGTTCTTCTTCGTGTCGTCGGAGACGACGAGGGTGTTCTGCGCCTCGGCCTCCTTCGTCTGCTCCTCCAGGTCCAGCTTCTGGTCCTTGCCGTAGGTGTTGACGGCCAGGGCCGCCGAACCGGCCGGGTCCTTGACCGCGTCGGTCCAGCCGCGGATCTCGGCCGCGAGGAACGCCTTGAGGAAGTCCCTCTTCTCGTCGATCGTCGACTGCAGGACCGTGAAGGTCTCGGCCACGACGGGGAGTCCGTTGTCGGCGAAACCGAGGGTGACCGGGACGATCGGCTGGCCGTCGACCTGACGGGCCGCGAGGAGGATCGGCTCGTTCGTCAGGTAGGCCATGAACGCGTCGACCTCCTTGGAGACGACGACGGACGGGTCGTACTGGACCGGGACGATCTCGAAGGAGGACGTGTCGATCCCGTTGGCCTTGCAGAACCCGTCGAAGATCTGCTCGTTGCCACCGGTCTGGATGCCGATCTTCTTGCCGGCCAGGTCGGCGGTGCTGCGGACGGGTTTGCCCTGCTCCATCGAGACGAGGCAGAACGGGTTCTTCTGGAAGGTCGTGCCGATGATCTTCAGCGGCGCCTGCTCGTTGACGATGGCCGGTCCGGTCAGCGTCGGGGAGGACAGGCCGACGTGCGCCTTGCGCGAGAGGACCATCGCCTCGGCGGCGGTCCCGGCGCTGCCGCCGGCGAGGAGGTTGACCTTCGAGAAGCCGGCCTCGGTGTAGTAGCCCTTGCTGTCCGCGAAGTACTCCCCCGCGAACTCGATGTTCTTGATCCAGGACAGCTGGATGCTGAGGTCTCCCAGGCTTCCCGACCCGCCCGAGGCCGAACCGGTGGAGGACCCGGCGTCGGCGCCGCCGCAGGCCGCGAGGGTGCCGAGACCGGCGGCACCGAGGAGACCGAGACCCGCACCCCGCAGGAGCGTGCGGCGCTGCAGGGCGGGGGCCAGGCCGGCGGGACGCGGGCGAGGGGAGAGGTTCATGCGCAGCTCCGGGGGTGAGAGCCCGCCGTCGCGTCGTGCGGACGGGCGGGGGACGGGTGGGCCGCGGGTGGGACGCGGCCTGCCCAGGTACTGAAGCACCCGCGCGCGGCGCTCCTGTCACGTCCGTGTGAACCCCGTGTTACGACACGGGCCTCGTGTGACGTTCGTGTGACCCGTCCCCGGAACCGCCTCCTGTCGTGGTCTCATGTGAACCACTCGGTTCAACGGAAGGAGTTCCACACCGTGCGCACGATGCACCTGGGGGTCTTCGAGGTCGCCGCGCCGCAGGTCGGCGGGACCCTGTCCTGGTCGCACCCCTACAGCGGTTCCGAACGGCACCGCGAGCAGCAGCACTGGATCGACGTGGCCCAGTTGCTCGAGGCCGCGGGGTTCGACTTCCTGTTCTTCGCCGACGGCTACGGCTACCCCACCGTGGGTGGCGACCTGCCGGCGGCTGCCGCCCGGGGCGGGCTGAACTTCTCCGGCCTGGACCCGATGTTCCTCATCCCCACGCTGGCCCACCACACGTCGCGCCTCGGTTTCGTCGTGACGAGTTCCACGGGGGTGGACCACCCCGTCGCCACGGCGCGGCGGTTCGCGACGCTCGACCACCTCACGGGTGGGCGCGTGGGCTGGAACGTCGTCACCGGCGCCTCGCAGGACACGATCGCGGCGCTGTTCGGCCACGAGCGCATGACGGCCCACGACACGCGCTACGAGATCGCCCGGGAGTACGTCGACCTGTGCCTGCAGCTCTGGGAGGGCTGCTGGGAGGACGGGGCCCTGGTCGAGGACAAGGAGTCCGGCGTCTTCGCCGACCGGGACCGGTTGCACCGCGTCGAGCACGTGGGCAGGCACTTCCGCACGTCGGGGTTCTTCACCGTCCCGCCGTCCCCGCAGCGCACGCCGGTGCTGTTCCAGGCGGGGACGTCGACCGCCGGGCGCGAGTTCGCCGCCGGTCAGGCCGAGTGCGTCTTCCTGCAGGGCACGACGATGCCGCACACGGCGGCGAACGTCGCCGACATCCGCGCCCGGGCCGCAGCGCACGGCCGCGACCCGGAGTCGGTCAAGGTCCTCGTGGGGGCGACGGTGACCGTCGCCGCGACGCACGAGGAGGCCCGGGCGCGGCGCGCGGAGTTCGAGGCGATGCAGACCGACGAGGTCGCCGCCGTGATCTACGCGGGGAACACCGGGATCGACCTCACGGCCCTGGACCCCGACCGTCCGCTGTCGCAGGTGCTGGAGGGCCGGGACGGCAAGGTCGGCCAGATGGGGCAGAGCAACATCGACCGCTTCCGCCGCCCGGACGGCAGCTGGCCCCTCGTGCGCGACGTGCTCGACGAGCTCCGCGGCCGCGGGACGCGCGGTTTCACGGTGGTCGGGGACCCGGTCGAGGTGGCCGACCAGCTCGAGGAGCTCATGGACGTCACGGGCGTGGACGGGTTCCTCCTGGAGGCCATCTTCTCCCCCGGCGACCACGTCCTGTTCTGCGACCTCGTCGTCCCGGAGCTGCGCCGTCGCGGGCGGCTGCCCGCCGAGGCCGACCGCTCCCCCGGGTCCGGGACGCTGCGGGAGCGGCTGGGCGCTGCCTCAGCCCGGTTGGCCGCCGACCACCCGGGCAGCCGTCACGTCCTGGAGCCGGCCCCGGCGTGATCCAGGGCGCGGGCGCAGAACGCGTCCAGCGCCTGGCGCTGGACGCGTTCCACGGTCCGCAGGTCCTGGGTGAGGATCAGGGTCATCTGCAAGCCGCGCCACAGGGCGACGAGTTCGGTGGCCAGCGCCTCGGCGGCCCCGCGCGGCAACCCCTCGCGGCGCAACCGTGCCGCGGCGGGCCGGTGCCAGGCGGCGATGTCGCCCATCAGCTCGGAGTACCCGGGTTGCCGGGTGACCTGACCGAACACCTCGAAGAACAACCGGAGGAAGGGCAGGTTGTGCGGGGCGGCGATCTCGTCCCACACGGCCTGCAGGTCCGTCCGCAACGCGCCCGTGCCGCGCTCCAGACCGGACCAGGCGTGCTCGAACCCCGGGAAGTGGTCGCGGGCGACGGCCTGGAGGGCCTCCCCCACGAGCTGCTCCCGGCTGCCGAAGTAGTACAACAGCATCCGGTTGTTCGACCCCGCCGCGCGCGCCAGCCCGCGCAGGGTCGACGACGTCACCCCGTGGGCGAGCAGGTGCGCGGCCACCAGGTGCAGCAACCGTTCCCGTTCGCTCACCGCCCCAGACTAGCCACAGGAGAGAACGCCGTGCGCGACCTCGCGACCCTGCCCAAGGCCCACCTGCACCTGCACCTCGAGGGGGCGATGCGGCCGGAGACGCTGGCCGAGTTCGCCCGCGACGCCGGGGACGTCGCACCTCCTGTCCGCGGGTACACGACGTTCCCCGAGTTCGTGCAGATGTACGACGGCGCCGTGAGCTTCGTCCGCACGCGCGAGCAGCTCGCCCGTGTCGTCCGCGAGGTCGTGCAGGACGCCGCGGCGTCGGGTGCCGTGTGGATCGAGGCGCAGGCCAACCCGATGTTCTACGTCCCGCAGTTCGGCACGCCGCAGGAGGTGACGGAGTTCATGCTCAGCACCGGCCGCGAGGAGGCCGACCGGCTGGGCATCGGGTTCGGGCTGATGCTCGTGGCGATCCGGAACCTGCCGCCGGCCGACGCCGAGGCCCTGGCTGAGCTCGCCGCGGGTTTCGCCGGCCGCGGTGTCGTCTCGTTCGGGCTCGCCGCCGACGAGGCGTTGTTCGGTCCCGCCCCCTTTGCCCGGGCCTTCGCGATCGCCCGCGAGGCCGGTCTCGTCGCCGCTCCCCACGCCGGGGAGCTGCGGGGCCCCGACAGCGTCCGCGAGGCGCTGGACCTGCTGGGGGCGCGACGCGTCCAGCACGGCGTGCGCGCCGTGGAGGACCCCGAGCTCGTGCGACGGCTGGCGGACGAGGGGACCGTCCTGGACGTCTGCCCGTCCTCGAACGTCGCCCTGTGGGTCGTCCCCGAGATGGGCGCGCACCCGCTGCCCGCGCTGCTGGACGCCGGCGTCCGCTGCTCGCTCAACGGGGACGACCCGCTGCTGTTCGGGCCCGGCCTGCTCGAGGAGTACGAGACGGCGCGCACCGCACTCGGCCTCACCGACGGGCAGCTCGCGTCGATCGCGCGCGCCTCGCTGGAGGGGGCGGCGGCCCCGGCGGAGTTCGTCAGCGCGCAGCTGGCCGCGGTCGACGCCTGGCTGGCCTGAGCGCCGTGCCCGCGTCCGCCACGGCCGGTTCCGGCCGCGCGCGGACGTGGGCGGCGAGGTGGTCGTGGTGCTCGCGCGCCGCATCGAGGAGCTCGTCCACGTCCCCGGCGGTGAAGGCGGCGAGCATCCGCTCGTGGTCGCCGTGCAGCCGGCCCGCCTCGTCCGCGTCGAGGTCCTCCATGGGCCGGTAGGGCTCGGTGAGGTCCCAGACGCGGGCGAACACCCCGAGCAGGCGCGGCATGGCCGACGGCCGCGTGAGCGCGTCGTGGAACGCGCGGCTCTGCCGGTGGTAGCCGCGCTCGTCGCCGGCCTCGACGGCCGCGCGCAACGCCTCGTGCGCGACCCGGGCGGCCGCGACGTCCTCCGGTCCGCCGGCCCGGACGGCGACCCGCAGCGCTGCGAGTTCCAGCGTCCCGCGGACCTCGACGAGTTCGGCCAGCTCGCCCGGAGCGAGCCGCGCCACGGTGTACCCGCGGCGGGGCAGGTGGTCGACCAGTCCCTCCCCGACGAGCGTCATGAGCGCCTCCCGGACGGGGATGCGGCTGACGTCGTGGGCGGCGGCGAGGACGTCGACCTCCAGGACGGCGCCGGGCGGCACGAGGCCGGCGACGATGTCCCGGCGGATGGCGTCCAGCACCGGTCGTGTCACCCGGTGATCCTCCCAGGGGACGTCAACGGCCAGCCCTGCAGCGCCTTGGGCCGCGGGGTCGCGTAGCTGCGCGCCTTCGACGTCGACAGGCCCAACGCGACGAGGGACTCGGCCAGCCGCGCGGCCGCCGCCACCCCGTCGACCACCGGGACGTCGAGCCGGGCCGTGAGCGCCGTGTGCAGCCCCGACATGCCCGCGCAACCGAGGACGACGACCTCGGCCCCCTCCTCGACGAGGCGCTCGGCCTGCTCGGTGAACGCCTTGGCCGTCAGTTCCGGATTGGTCTCCAGTTCCAGCACGGGCAGGTCCACGCTGCGCACCCCGCTGCACCGGCCGGCCAGACCCGCCAGCAGCAGCCGGTCACCGATGGCCGGCACGGCCCGGTCCAGGCTCGTGACGACGCCGTACGTGCGACCGAGCAGGCAGGCCGTCTGCGCGGCCGCCTCGGTGATGTCGACGACGGGGACGTCCAGGACGTCCTGCAGGGCGTCGCGGCCGACCTCGCCGAAACCGGCGTGCACGACGGCGTCGAACGGCCCGTCGAACTGCTGGACGGCGTCGAGCACCCCGACCGCCGACAGGTGGCTCTCGTAGTTCGACTCCACCGAGGCCGGACCGAACCGCGGGGTGAGCGGGACGACCGTCGTCCCCGGCGACACCGCGGCGCGCGCTGCGGCCGCGATGACGTCGGTGACGGCCTGCGTCGTGTTGACGTTGACGACGAGCAGCGTGGGCATCAGCCGCGGACGTCCGCGGCAGGCGCCGGGATGGAGTTCTTCAGCGCGACGTACAGGCCGAAGGCGAGCCCGGCGCCGATGAACCAGCTGAAGCTCGCGGCGGTGGCGCCGGCGAAGAACACCACGCAGATCGCGACGAGCGCTCCGACGGCCGTCGCCCCGACGGCGATCGGGTTCCACCCCTTGACGTAGTGGTAGGCGCCGGAGGGGTCCATCGTGAAGAGGTCGTCGACGCGGATCTGCTGCTTCTTCACGAGGTAGTGGTCGGCGATGAGGACGCCGTACAGCGGGCCGATGAAGGCGCCGAGGGTGTCGAGCGTGTAGTGGATGGTCTCCGGGGAGCTGTACAGGTTCCACGGGGTGATGAGCACGGACCCGACCGCGGCGATCATGCCGCCGGTGCGCCAGCTGATCTTCTGCGGCGCGACGTGGGAGAAGTCGAACGCGGGCGAGACGAAGTTCGCGACGATGTTGATGCCGATGGTGGCGATCATGAAGGTCAGGCAGCCGAGGACGGCGACGGTGATGTTGTCGAGGCGGTAGACGGTCTCGACGGGATCGGTGATGAGCTCGCCGTAGACCGGGACGGTCGCCGATGCCGTGAGCACGCACAGGACGGCGAACACGAGGAAGTTCACCGGCAGGCCCAGGAAGTTCCCCTTCCGCACGGCGGCCATCGACCGGCCGTACCGGGCGAAGTCGCCGTAGTTCAGCATGGGGCCGGAGAAGTAGGAGACGACGAGCGCGACCGCGGAGACCATGACGCCCAGGGCACCCAGGCCTGAGTGGTCGATCGAGCCGAGGTTCAGCGAGACGTTCGAGAAGCCGCCGGCCTCGGTGATCAGGTACGCGGCGAGGGCGAACATCACGACGTAGACGGCCGGGCCGCAGAAGTCGATGAACTTCCGGATCGCGTCCATCCCCCGCCAGAACACCAGCGCCTGCAGCACCCACATCGTGCCGAACGCGGCCCACCCCAGCGTGGACAGGCCGAGGAAACCGTGCTGCCCCACCTGCGCGTAGGACGCCCACCCGGGCTCGATCTTCAGCGCGAGCAGGACGAGGGCGTTGGAGGCGAGGAACGTCTGGATGCCGTACCAGGCGACCGCGATGAGCCCGCGGATGACGGCGGGGACGTTCGCGCCCCGGACCCCGAACGCGACGCGCGAGACGACCGGGTAGGGAACCCCCGTCTCCTGGCTCGGCCGCGCCACGAGGTTGCACAGGACGTAGACGATGACGATGCCGACGAGCAGGGCGACCAGCACCTGCCACGCCGCCAGGCCGAGGGCGAACAGGCTGCCGGCCGTGACGTAGCCGCCGACGCTGTGGACGTCGGACATCCAGAACGCGAAGAAGTTGTAGGACGTCCAGCCCTGGCGCTTCAGCGGGGCGAGGTCGGAGTTCGTCAGGCGCGGGTCGTACCCGTCCTTGACGAGCCCGGCGCCGGCGGCGTTCGAGACGGCGGTGATGTGGGGTCCGGCGGGTCCTGCCCCGGCGCGGGCGACCTCGGTCATGGCGTCTCCTGCTGGCATCGGCGTGGGTGGGCTGCGACCACGCTAGGCAGCTCAGGTTTCACTGTTGTTTCACCGGCGATATATCTGGCGAGGGTCCCGGCTGTCGGCGGACGCGGGGCGCGAGTAGGTTCGGCGACCATGCGGATCACGCACTACGGCCACTCGTGCCTGCTCGTCGAGACGGGCGCCGCCCGGGTCCTGCTCGACCCGGGAACCTTCAGCCACGGCTTCGAGGAGCTGGAGGGTCTCGACGCCGTCGTCGTCACCCACGCCCACCCCGACCACGTCGACGTCGAGCGGCTGCCCGCGCTGCTCGAGGCCAACGACGGGGCCGTGCTGCGCGCCGAGCCGGCGACCGCCGCCTCGCTCACCGAGTCCGGCATCGAGGCGACGGCCCTGCACGCGGGCGACTCCGTCGAGCTGGCGGGGATCCGCCTCACCGGCGCCGGCGGGCGGCACGCCGTCATCCACGCCGACGTCCCGCGGATCGGCAACGTCGGCGTCCTGCTGTCGGCCGAGGGCGAGCCGACGCTGTTCCACCCCGGCGACTCCTACGAGGCCGTGCCCGCGGGGGTGGACGTCCTGGCCGTGCCCGTCAACGCCCCGTGGGCCGCGCTCAAGGAGACCGTCGACTTCGTCCGCGCCGTCGGGGCCTCGGCGGGGCTGGCCATCCACGACGGTCTGCTCGCGGCCCCGGGCAGGGCCGTCTACGGGAACCAGGTGCGGGCGCTGGGCGGGCTGGACGTGCGCGAGAGCGACGGGACGGCACCTCTGGAGTTCTGACGCGAGCCCGCCCCGAGCCGGTCGGCTCAGGGGTAGGTGACGACCTCCTGTCGACGCGACTCCAGCGCGCGGCTCGCCGCCTCCGCGACGGCCTGGGCGCGGACGCCGTCGTCCAGGGTGACGGGCGGTTCCACTCCCCGCTCCAGGGCGTCGACGAAGGCCGCGAGGGTGGCCGCGTAGGTGGGGTGCACCCGTTCGAACCAGCCCTCGTGCAACCCGTCGTCGAGGACGCCGGCCCTGCCGTAGCGGGCGACGTTCCCGCGGCGCTGGCGCCGGGACTCCACCAGGCCGGTCGACCCCATGACCTCGATGCGTTCGTCGTAGCCGTAGCTGGTGCGGCGGACGCTGTCGATCTGCACGAGCGCCCCACTGGGCAGGGAGAGCGTGGCCACCGAGGTGTCGACGTCACCGAACTCGGCGATGGTCGGGTCCACCAGCGCCGACCCCGTGACCGAGACCGCGACCGGGTCCTGACCGCTGATCCACCGGGCCAGGTCGAAGAAGTGCACCGTCTGGTCCCGCAGCTGACCGCCCGAGGACCGCAGGTACTCCACCGGCGGGAGGCTCGGCCCGCGGGACGTGAGCTGGATGAGTTCGACGTCACCGACGCCGCCGGAGGCGACGACACGACGCAGTTCGGCGTGGTCCCGGTCGTACCGCCGGTTGAAGTCGACCATCGCCGGCACCCCGGACGCCCGGACGTGGTCGGCCACGGCAACGGCCTCGGCCAGGTCGGGGGCGATCGGTTTCTCGCACAGGACGGCGAGTCCGGCGTCGGCTGCGGACCGCAGGTGCTGGGCGTGGGTGTCGGTGGAGGAGGCGACGAAGACGGCGTCCAGGCGGGAGGCGTCGAAGACCTCCGACGCGTCCAGGACGCGCGTCCCGTACCGGGTGGCCAGCGCGCCGGCGCGGGAGGTGTCGACGTCGTGCACGCCGACGAACTCCACGTCCGGGTGTGCCGCGAGGGAGGCCGCGTGGACCGCGCCGATGAAACCGGCGCCGATGAGGGCGAAGCGTTGCACGGTGAGGTCCTTCAGCTGACGAGGATGGCGGTGAGGTCCCGCATGGTGCGGGCGACCACGGCGGGGTCGTGTTCGTTGGCGCGGTCGGAGAACATCTCGGTGACCCACCAGCCGTCGTACCCGGTCGCCTTGACTGCGTCCACCCACTGCTGCAGCGGGATCGAGCCACCACCGATGACGACGTTGCGGTGGCGGGACTGGTCGGGGACGTCCTGGGCGCGGTCCAGGTCCAGGCCGTCGGAGAGGTGGACGGCCTTGATGAGTTCCTTCGGGAGGGCGCGGACCTCCTCCAGGGTGTCCCCGGTCGTCCAGAAGTGCCACGTGTCCAGGGCGATGCCGACGTTGGTGCGGCCGGCTTCCTCGATGAGGGCCAGGGCGTGGCGGCAGCGGTTCAGCCGGGCCCAGGCCAGGGGTTCGAGGTAGAGGTCCAGGCCGTACCAGCCGGCGACGTCGGCGGCGGCGCGCACGTTGGCGGCGGTCACGCGGATCGCGTCCGCCTCGTCCAGGCCGAGGGTCGCGCGGTAGCGGCCGTCGTCCGCAGCGAGCCGCCCGGCGGTGAAGTCCTCGACGACGTTCCAGTCCACCGGTCCGGTGCACAGCTGCACGATGGGCGCGCCGACCGCCACGGCCACCTTGCACATGCGGTCCACCTCGGCCAGGAACTCCTCGCGGGCTGGGCCCTGACGCTCGATGTCGAGCACCGCCCCCAGCCCGGTGACCTCCAGGCCGGCGAGCAGTTCGGGCAGGGTGCGGACGTCGAAGCCGGCGTCGAGGTAGCGGTAGAGCTTGGGGCTCTGCAGTTCGATGCCGGTGTACCCGGCCTCCTTGGCCAGGCGGATGTCCTGGACGACGTTGCCGAAGAACGTGGTCGTCACGTTCATCGAGATCTTCGGTGCCACGGTGCTCCTGGGCGTCGGTGCTGCGTCGCGCTCCCGGTCGGGGTCCGGCCGGGACGACTTGGACAGGACTGGACCGGTCCATCCTAGGCTAGGATGGTCCTCGTGTCGACGGAACGAACGCCCACGATCCGCGACGTGGCGGCCAGGGCCGGGGTGTCGAAGTCCCTGGTGTCGCTGGTGCTGCGGGGCGATCCGGGGGTCAGCCCGGCGCGGCGGGATGCGGTGACCCGGGCGGTCGACGAGCTGGGCTACCAGCCCAACCGGGTGGCCCAGGTGCTGGGAACGAGGCGCTCCGGCACGGTGGGGGTGCTCCTGAACGACCTGCGCAACCCGTGGTTCGTGGACCTGCTGGCCGGGGCGACGGCGACCCTGGACACGGTGGGCCTGGCGCCGGTGCTGGTGGACTCCGCGACCTCCCGCCGGGTCGGGGGTTCCCCCGTCGACCAGCTCCTGCGGCAGCAGGTCGACGGCATCGTGGTGGTGGGGACCACCGAGGACGAGGAGGAGCTGCGCCGGGCTGCGACCGTGGTGCCGATCGTGCTGGCCGGGACGTACGAACCCGCCGACCTCGGCCCCGGTTCCGGCACCGCCGTCGACGTCGTCGTCAACGACGACGTCGAGGGGGCGGTGGCCGCGACAAGGCACTGCACCGACCTCGGTCACACCGCGGTGACGCACCTGCAGGGCCCCGGACGGGTGGGGGAACTCCGTCTCCAGGGGTACCGGAAGGCGATGACCGCGGCCGGTCTGGAACCCACCGCGGTTCCCGGCGGGATGAGCGAGGAGAGCGGGTACGCCGCCGCGCGCCGCGTCCTGACCGGAACCCGGCGGCCGACCGCGATCGTCGCCTACAACGACCTCGCCGCCATCGGCGCCCTGTCCGCGGCGCACGACCTCGGACTGCGCGTCCCCGAGGACGTGTCCGTCGTGGGGTACGACAACACCTACCTGGCGATGATCCGGCACGTGTCCCTGACCAGCGTCGAGAACGGAACCCTGGCCATCGGCGTGCAGGCGGCCCGGTTCCTGGCCGAGCGCATCGACGGTCAGGCCCACGCGCCCCGCGTCCACCAGGTTCCCGCGTCACTCGTGGTGCGGCGCACGACCAGCAGTCCCCCGGCGTCGTGACCGCGACCTCGAGCCCCCACCGAAACCCGAACTCCCACCCGAAGGAACAGTCCCGTGCCCCTGGCCCTCGTCACCGGCGCCTCCGCCGGCATCGGTTTCCAGCTCGCCCGACAGCTCGCCGAGCGCGGGTACGACCTCGTGGGCGTCGGCGCGAGCGGACGCATCGCCGACCTCCAGGACCGCGTCGCCCGCGTCGAGGTCCTCCCCGTCCAGGCCGACCTGTCCACCGCACAGGGCGTCGACCGGGTCTGGGCCGCCGTCGAGGCCACCGGGCGCCCGCTGGACGTCGCGTGCCTCAACGCCGGCCGCAGCCTCGGCGGAGCATTCCTCGACACCGACCTCGACGACGAACTGGCGATGCTCGCGCTGAACGTCACGGGCCAGGTCCGACTGGCCAAGCACGTCGTCCGGCACATGGCTCCCCGCCGGGCTGGGCACCTCCTGGTCACCACGTCGTGCTCGGCGCTGACCCCGACCCCGTACGAGTCGATCTACGGCCCCACCCGCAGCTTCATGCTGAGCTTCGCCGAAGGTCTGCGCGAGGAGATGGCGGAGCACGGCGTCGTCGTCACGGCGTTGCTTCCGGGGGCGACGGCCACCGACTTCCACCAGACCGCAGGCATGGGCGCGACGAAGTTCGGGTCGATCGACTGGAAGAACGACCCTGCCCTGGTGGCCCGACAGGGACTGGACGCCCTCTTCGCCGACCAGGACCACGTCATCGGCGGCGACCAAGCCACCCGGGAGGACGCCGCCCGGAACCGGACGCTGAGCGACCCGGTCAAGGCCGCCGAGTTCGCGCGGGCGAGTCGCCCACAGCAGGACTGAGGGCGACCGCCGCGGTGGTCGTCAACCGCCGAGCGCGGCGAGCAGTTCCCGGGGGTCGAAGACGACCCGGATGCGGTCGATGCCGTCCGGGCCGACGTGCATCCGGTTCACGACCGGGAAGGGTTCCACGCCCGGGAGCCGGGTGCGCATCTCGAACCACGTGACGGCCTCGTCGCCGGTGACGAGCAGGTGCTCGACGGCGACCTCGTCGAGGAAGGCCCGGCGCATCCCGAGCAGTCCCGCGACGCACTCGTCGGGGCCGTGCACGGTGCCCATCGGTCCGCGGAAGGTGACGCCGGGGGCGAACAGCGCGCGCAACGCCTCCTCGTCCCCGGTGTTCCAGCCGTCGAAGTAGGCGGTGGCGTGGTTCCTGACGTCGCCGGCGGTGGTCGTGGTGGCCATGCCCCCACCCTGACGCAGCGCGACCCATACGTCCAAGACCAGTTCGGCGTCCCAGCCATACGATGTCGTGATGGACCTGCGAGCACTGGAGCACTTCGTCGCCGTCGTCGACGAGGGGGGATTCACGCGGGCCGCCGAACGCCTGCGTGTCGCCCAGCCCGGGGTGAGCGCCCAGGTGCGGGGACTGGAACGCGAGCTGGGCCAGGCCCTCTTCGAGCGGCACGCCCGCGGCGCGACGCTGACCCCGGCGGGCGAGGCCGCCCTGCCGCACGCGCGAGCGGCGCTGGCCGCGGCGACCGCCGTCGGCGAGAGCGTCGCCGAACTGTCGGGGCTGCTCCGCGGCCGACTGGGCATCGGCATCCTGCTGTCCAGCAACGGGATGGACATGCCCGCGGTGCTGCGCACCTTCCGCGACCGGGCGCCCGCCGTCGAGGTCCGCGTGGTCGAGGCGGACGCCGAGACCCTGCTCGCCCGGCTGCGCGACGGCGGCCTCGACGTCGCCTGGACCGCGACGGCGGGACCGTTGCCGGACGACCTGACCGGCCACCTCGTGAGCACCGAACCCCTGGCCGCGCTCGTCCCCGCCGGGCACCGCTGGGCCCGGCGGCGCACCGTCGACCTCACTGACCTGTGCGCCGAACCGCTGCTCGTGGCCCCACCCGGCGGCGCGGTCCGCGGGGCGCTCGACGCGGCGAGCGCCGGCCTGGGCCTGCGACCCCACGTCGAGGTGGAGGCGAACTCCCCGGTGCTGCTCGCGGCCCTGGCCCGCGAGGGGCACGGCGTCGCGGTGGTCCCCGCGTCCGCGCCGGTCGCCGACGGGGTGCACGCGGTGCGGATCGTGCGGCCCGTCCCCGCAGGCCGGGTCAGCGTGGCGTGGCGCCGGGCCAACCCCTCGCCCGCCCTGCGCGCATTCACCGCCCTGGTCCGCACCGGCGGCACCCGCACCTGAGGTGCGGGCCGCCGGACGGGAGGATGTCCCGGTGTCCAGCAGCCCTGTCCTGTTCCTCGCCGAGATCCACCCCGACGGCGCCACCACGTTCAGCCCCGCCGACGCCTCGGCCCCGCACGTGCGGGTCGACGACCTCGGGGTGACGCGCGGGGACGGGATCTTCGAGTCGGTGGCCGTCGTCGACGGGCACCCGCAGAGCCTGCGGCACCACCTCGAGCGGTTCGCCCGGTCCGCGGCCCTGCTGGAGCTGCCCGCACCCGACACGGCGGCCTGGGCACAGGCCGTCGCGGACGCCGCGGCCGCGCACGCGTCGGCCCCCGAACTCCTGGCCAAGCTCGTCCTGACCCGCGGGGTGGAGGGCGGCGACGTGCCGACGGGGTGGGTGCACGTGTTCCCCGCCCACGACTACGGCTCCCAGCGCACCGCCGGGATCGACGTGCTCGTCCTGGAACGCGCGTACCCCAGCGACGTCGTGACGCGGGCGCCGTGGCTGCTGCAGGGGGCCAAGACGCTGTCGTACGCCCTGAACACCGCGGCCCAGCGGTACGCCCGGGCGCACGGCGCGGACGACGTCGTCTTCGTCTCCAGCGACGGCGACGTCCTGGAGGGCCCGAACTCGACGGTCCTCGCCCGGTTGGCCGACCGCTGGGTGACCCCGCCGCCGGACCTGGGGATCCTCGACGGCACGACGGCCGGGCGGGCCTTCGCCTGGGCGGCCGGCCGCGGCGACCGGACGGAGGTCGCCCGCCTGCGGGTCGACGACCTGCGCGTCGCGGACGCCGTCTGGCTGCTGTCCAGCGGACGGCTGTCGGCCCCCGTCCGCAGCCTCGACGGGGTCCCGCGACCGACCGACGCGGCGCTGCAGGCCGAACTCCTGCACCACCTGCTGACGGTCCACGACTGACGGGGCGACCCACGGAGGTCCTGGCCCGGTCACACCATCAGCATTCCGTACTGTCAGGTTTGCTGTTACCTTCACCGACGTCCGGCACCCTTCGGCGTGGAAGGTTCCCCATGACAGGCACCGCGGTCCCGTCCGACAGCACCACCGGTCCCTACCGGCTCACGACCCGCACCCTGGTCGCCGCCGCCGGCGGCATCTTCGTCGCGCAGGTGGCCCTGGCGATGCCGGCCGTCCTCAACGGCCTGTTCCAGCAGGACCTGGGCACGAGCGCGTCCCAGCTGACCTGGATCTCCGACGCGTACTTCGTGCCCGTCGCGCTCTTCACGCTGGCCTTCGGCGTGCTGGGCGACCTGCACGGCCGTCGACGGCTGCTGCTGGCCGGCGCCGCCGTGCTCGCCGTCGGCGAGGTCGTCGGCATGCTCACCCCGGTCTCGGGCGACCAGGGTCTGCGCGTGGGCTGGCTGCTCACCGGTCAGGTGCTCTGCGGTCTCGGCGCGGCGGCGATCATGCCGACGTCGCTGGCCATGGTGGCCGCCGGAACCCACACCGCCCGGGACCGCAGCCGCGCCATCGGGGTGTGGGCCGCGGCCCTGGCGACGGGCAGCTTCGTCTCCCCCGTCGTCGGCGGGTTCCTGGCGAAGTTCGCCTTCCGCGGTTCGGAGACCGGCAGTTGGCGGTGGGCGTTCCTCGCCGCGGCCGTCCTCGCGCTCGTCAGCCTGGTCCTCACGGCACGTCTGGCAGAGGAGTCGAGCTCGCCGGAGGGCCGGTCGATGGACTGGCCCGGTCAGGCGGCGATCTCGGTCGCGCTGTTCTGCCTGCTGTTCGGCACCATCCAGGGTTCCTCGAGCGGCTGGGGCAGCCCCCTGGTGGTCGGCGCCTACGTCGTCTCCCTGGCCGCGTTCGCGGCGTTCGTCCGGATCGAGCACCGTTCGCCCTCGCCGCTGGTCCGTCTCGACCTGTTCGCCGGACGGGGTTTCTCGCTGACCGCCCTCGCGACCGTCGTGGGGATGTTCGGCTACCTCGGCTGCGCCTACTCCTCCAGCATCCGGTTGTCCGCCATCCAGGGTTTCTCGCCGCTGACGACGTCCGTCGCGTTCGTGCTGCTCAACGGCTCGACCCTCGTCTTCGCCCGTCCCGTCTCGCACCTCATGGAGCGCTGGGGCGCGCGCTGGACGATGGTCACCGGGTTCGGCCTCATGGCCGTCGGGTGCTTCTGGGCGGCCGCGGTCCCCGCGTCGACGATGTCCGTCGCGCTCATCGCCGCGCCCGTCGCCGTGGTCGGCCTCGGGTTCGCTCTCGCCCTCAACGCCGTCTCGGCGGCCGCCGTCGACGCCGCCCCGCCGCACCTGGCCGGCATGGCCGGCGGCACGGCCAGCCTCCTGCGCGACTTCGGGTTCACCCTGGGCCCGGCGGTCATCGGGTCCATCGCGCTGTCGCGTGCCGCGGACAGCATCGCCGAGCGCCTGGCCGCCGACGCCTCGCTGCGCCAGGCCCTCGCCACCTTCTCCGCCGCCCCCGACGCCGCCACCGGCGCCCAGAAGGCCGCCCTGGAGGCGGCCGTCGAGGCCGTGCAGTCCGGTCCGCTGGGCGCCAACGCCGTGCCGGGGACCATCGAGGTGGACGGGACGTCGGTGCCCTTCAACCCCCTCAAGGACGTCGCCTTCGCCGCCCTCGACCACGCCTACGCGTTCGGCTACGTCGTGTGCGGGGTCGCGACCCTGGTGGCCGCGGTGCTCGCCGTCCTCGCCGTCAGCACCCCCACCCGCCCCGCCGAGGAAGCCGCCACCCCCGCCCACGCGTGACGCTCGGTCACCAGCGCGGCGCGGCCCGGGGGGCTCGTCGACGCTGCGGGCCGGACCTACCGGCCCGCAGCGTCGACGACCCACCACCGGGAGGGCGCGGCGACTACAGCCCGTAGCTCTCGAGGAGGCGCAACCAGACCTCGCTGACCGTGGGGTAGGCGGGGACGGCGTGCCACAGGCGCTCCAGCGGCACCTCGCCGACGATCGCGACCGTCGCGGCGTGCAGCAGCTCGGCGACGTCCTGGCCGACGAAGGTCACGCCGACGACGACGCGCCGCTGCTCGTCGACGACCATCCGGGCCTTGCCCGTGTACCCGTCGGCGACGAGGGAGGCGCCGGCGACGTTGCCCATGTCGTAGTCGACGACCTTCACGTCCATCCCGGCCTCGCGGGCCTGCGCGGCGGTCAGCCCGACCTGCGCGACCTCGGGGTCGGTGAAGACGACCTGCGGGACGGCGTGGTGGTCGGCCGTGGCGGTGTACTTCGACCACGCCGGGGTCTCGACGGGGCCGGCGGCGCGGGCGGCGATGACGTCGCCGGTGGCGCGGGCGTCGTACTTGCCCTGGTGCGTGAGCTTCACGCGTCCGGAGACGTCGCCCGTGGCGTACAGCCAGGAGCCGTCGACGCCCGCGACGAGGCCGGTGTCGTCGACCTCCAGGGACCCACCGTCCTCGAGACCGACGGTCTCCAGACCGACCCCGGAGGTCGCGGGGCGACGGCCGGTCGCGACGAGGAACTCGTCCGCCTCGACGACGGAGGAGTCGGACAGCTCGACGCGCACCGCACCGTCCCGGACCACGCGCGTCGGGGAGACGCCCAGCCGGACGTCGACGCCGTCGGCGCGCAGGGCCTCCGCGACGAGCTCGCCCGCGAAGTCCTCCTGGCCGCCCAGCAGCCCGCTGCGCGCGAGCAGCGTCACGGTCGAGCCGAGCCGGGCCCACGCCTGGGCGAGCTCCACGCCGACGACGCCCCCGCCGAGGACGACGAGCCGGCCGGGGACCTCCCGCGCGCTCGTCGCCTCGCGCGAGGTCCACGGCGAGGCGTCGGCCAGCCCGGGGACGTCGGGCAGGACGGGCACCGACCCCGTCGCCAGGACGACGGCCTGCCGCACGGTGAGCGACGTCGTCGTGCCGTCGGTGCCGGTCACCTCCAGACGACGCGGGCCCGTCAGCCGGGCGGTCCCCCGCAGCAGCGTCAGCCCCGCCGAGTCCAGCCACTGCGCCTGCGAGGAGTCGTCCCAGCCGCTCGTGAACGAGGTGCGCCGCGCCAGCACCCTCGCCGCGTCGAGCCCGCCGGTGACGGCCTCGGCCGCACCGGGCAGCCGCTGCGCCGCAGCCAGCGCGTGCCCGGACCGCAGCAGCGCCTTGCTGGGCATGCACGCCCAGTACGAGCACTCCCCGCCGACCAGCTCCTTCTCGACCACGACGACGTCGAGTCCGGTGCGGGCCGCGCGGTCGGCGACGTTCTCGCCCACCGCCCCCGCGCCGATCACGACGACGTCGACGGTCCGGTCCACCTCGCGCGCGGCCTCCGCCGCCCCCTGTCCTGTGCTCACGCCCGCGACGCTACGGCCCGCGCGATGGTGCGGCGAGGGGGGCTGCGGTGTGGTGTGATCGTCGCGTGGGTCGACGCACGGTGGAGTTCAACGCCTCCCCCCGCCCGACGCTGGGCGTGGAGTGGGAGATGGTCCTGGTGGACCGCCGCACGCGAGACCTCGCGTCGAGGGCCTCGGAGGTGCTCGAGGCGGTGGACCGGGAGGCCTCGCCCACAGGTCCTCGGGTCACCAAGGAACTGCTCCGGAACACCCTGGAGGCCGTCACCGGCGTCTGCGACACCGTCGCGGAGGTCACCGCGGACCTGACGACGACGATCGACGCCGTCCGCCGCGTCACCGACCCGCTCGGCCTGGACCTCATGTGCGCGGGGACCCACCCCTTCGCCCGCTGGGACGAGCAGCTCGTCACGGCCGACGACCGGTACGCCGAACTGCTGGAGCGCACGCAGTGGTGGGGCCGGCAGATGCTCATCTGGGGCGTGCACGTCCACGTCGGCGTGAACTCCGTCCACAAGGTGCTGCCGATCCTCAACACCCTGCTGAACCACTACCCGCACCTGCAGGCGCTGTCGGCGAGCTCGCCCTACTGGACGGGGTTCGACACCGGCTACGCCAGCAACCGCGCCCAGATGTTCCAGCAGCTGCCGACGGCGGGACTGCCGTTCCAGTTCGCGGCCTGGGGGGAGTTCGAGGAGTACGTCGACGACATGTTCGTCACGGGCGTCATCGACGGACTGTCCGACGTGCGCTGGGACATCCGCCCCTCCCCCCGGTTCGGCACCATCGAGGTCCGGGTGTGCGACGGGACCCCGACGCTGCGGGAACTGCGCGGTCTGGTCGCGTTCATCCACGCCCTCGTGGTGCACCTCGACGAGCGGCTGGAGAACGGTGAACAACTCCCGACGATGCCGCCGTGGCACGTGCAGGAGAACAAGTGGCGCGCCGCGCGCTACGGCCTCGACGCCGAGGTCATCGTCGACGCCGCCGGCCGCGAACGCCTCGTCACCGACGACCTGGACGAGTGGCTGAACCGCCTCGAACCCGTCGCCCGGCGGCTGGAGTGCGCGGACGAACTCGCCCTCGTCGCGGACATCCCGCGACGGGGAGCGAGCTACCAGCGGCAGCGGTCGACGTACGAGGCCGCGTGCGCGCGGGGGGACGCCAACCCCCTGCACGCCGTCGTCGACTCCCTCGTCGCCGAACTGCGCGAGGGCTGAACCAGAGCCGGTTCAGGCCAGTGCGGCCGCCAGCGTCGTGCTCGGCAGGCCGTGCGCCGCAGCGACTTCGGGGCTGACGAGTTCGCCGGCGTGGGTCGAGAGCCCGTGCGCGAGCGCGGCGTCGGAGGCGAGCGCGGCCTTCCAGCCGGAGTTCGCGAGCTTGGCGACGTAGGGCAGCGTCGCGTTCGTCAGCGCGTACGTCGAGGTGTGCGGCACGGCGCCCGGCATGTTCGCGACGCAGTAGAACACCGACCCGTGGACGGTGAACGTCGGGTCGTCGTGCGTGGTGGGCCGGGAGTCCTCGAAGCAGCCGCCCTGGTCGATCGCGATGTCGACGAGGACCGATCCCGGGCGCATCTGCGCGACGAGGTCGTTGCTCACGAGCTTGGGGGCGCGGGCCCCCGGGACGAGGACGGCGCCGATGACGAGGTCGGCGCTGCGGACGGCGCGCTGCAGCTCGTAGGAGTTCGAGACGATCGTGCGCACCGCGCCGCCGAACCGGGCGTCCACCTCGCGCAGCTTCGGGATCGAGAGGTCGAGGACGGTCACCTCGGCACCCATGCCCAGCGCGATCTGGGCGGCGTTCTGACCGGACACGCCGGCCCCGACGACGACGACGTCGGCGCCGCGGACGCCGGGAACCCCGCCCATGAGGACACCGCGTCCGCCGGCCGCGCGCATGAGGGAGTAGGCGCCGACCTGGGGTGCCAGGCGCCCGGCGACCTCGCTCATCGGAGCCAGCAGCGGCAGGGAGCGGTCGGGCAGCTGCACGGTCTCGTACGCGACGGCCGTCGTGCCGGCCGCGAGGAGGGCGTCGGTGCACTCACGGGACGCGGCGAGGTGCAGGTACGTGAAGAGGACCTGGTCCCGGCGGAGGCGGTGGTACTCCGAGGAGATCGGCTCCTTGACCTTCAGCAGCAGGTCGGCGGCGCCCCACACCTCGTCGACGTCGGCGAGGACCTTCGCACCGGCCGCCTCGTACTCGGCGTCGGGCAGGGAACTGCCGGCACCGGCCCCGGCCTGGACGAGCACCTCGTGCCCGTGACCGACGAGTTCGTGGACGCCGGCCGGGGTCAGGGCGACGCGGTACTCGCGGTTCTTCACCTCGGTGGGGACGCCGATGCGCATGGTGCTCACTCCTCGTCGATGCGTGGCCTTCTGGGGTCCAGCGTGAACACGGTTCGACGGGAGGACAAGCAAGCTGCAGGAGATTCGTGCAAGGCTGTCCTGGTGGAAGATACTTCGGACATCACGTCGGGTGGCCCGGTCCAGCCGAAGAAGCTGCAGAAGGTCGTCGACCCCGTCGACCGGGCGATCCTGCACGTCCTGGCCGAGGACGCGCGGATCACCAACGCCGCTCTGGCACAGCGCGTCGGCATCGCGGCGTCGACGTGCCTGCTGCGCGTGCGCGCCCTGCGCGAGTCGGGCGTCATCCGCGGCTTCCACGCCGACGTCGACCCCGCAGCCCTCGGCCTGGACCTGCAGGCGATGATCGCCGTCAAGCTCGCCGCGCACGCCCGCGGGAGCATGGGCCCCTTCGTCGCGCGGATGCGCCGGCAGCCGGAGGTCCTCGACGTCTACTTCGTGGCCGGGGCCGACGACTACCTGCTGCACGTCGCCGTCGAGAGCACCGCGGCCCTGCGCGACTTCGTCGCCGAGCACCTCTCCCGCGACCCCGACGTGGGCCTCACCGAGACGAGCCTGATCTTCGAGCACACTCGCGCCGCCGGCCGGTCCTGACCCGCGCCGGCGCGGGAGGTCAGCTGGGGCTGACGACGCAGGAGGTGGCGGTCGGAGCCGGCAGCGGACTGCCGGCGAGGGGTTCGAGGGGGCCGTCCGGGGGGCAGACGGCGTCCACCACGAGCAGCCCGTACCGCCGCCAGGCCCCCGGCAGCTCGTCGCGGGAGCGGTCGGCGATGGAGCCGATCATGGACGTGACGGCCGGGACGTCCTCCCCCGTGAAACCTCGCCGCACAGCACCTTCGGCCCGGGCGCGGTCGACGACCTCCTCGACGACGCGGTGCAGGCGCTCGCGCAGTTCCGCCGCCTCCTGCGTCTGGGGGGCGGCCCGCAGCACGGCGGTGGACAGGGCGCGGTCGCTGGCCCGCAGTTCCATGGCCCCCAGGAGGTAGGAGCGCAGCGCCTGCCGGCCCGTGGGCTCGGCGAGCGCCTGCTCGGCCAGGTCGACGAGCGTCTCGTACTTCGCGGCGAGCAGGCCGCCCAGCAGGGCGTCCTTGTCCGGGAAGCGCCGGTAGACGGTCCCCACCCCGACGCCCGCGGCCTCGGCGACGTCGTGCAGCGTGACGTCGAGCCCGCGCTCGGCGAAGAGGCGGCGCGCCGCGTCCACGATGAGGGCGCGGTTGCGGACGGCGTCGGCGCGCAACGGGCGGGCGGTGGTCGTGCTCACGCCGTCGAGGATACGCCGGACCGGGAACAAGTGGACAGGGTCCGTCCGTTTGCGTGTAGGCTGCTGGAAGTGGACGCGAGACGTCCGCTTCAGCCGGCTCGAACCACCCGCCGGCACCTCGACCACCTGGAGAACTCCATGAGCTCCACCCCCTCCGCACGCACCGGCCCGGCCCCCGACGTGACTGCCCCCGCGCCCGCGGCCCCGCAGCACCGGGCCGCCCGGGACCACCGCTGGATCGTCCTGGCGGTCATCGGCATCGCCCAGCTCGCCGTCGTCCTCGACGCGACCATCGTCAACATCGCCCTGCCCTCGGCCCAGCAGCAGCTGGGGTTCGCCGACGACCAGCGGCAGTGGATCGTCACGGCCTACTCGCTCGCGTTCGGTTCGCTGCTCCTGCTCGGCGGCCGGCTCGGGGACCTGTTCGGGCGCAAGAACCTGTTCGTCCTCGGCCTGGCGGGTTTCGCGGCGGCCTCCGTCGTCGGCGGGCTGGCGCAGGACTTCTCCCAGCTCGTGGCGGCCCGTGCGCTGCAGGGCGTGTTCGGCGCACTCCTCGCCCCCTCCGCGCTCGCGCTGCTCACGACCACCTTCACCGACCCGGCCGAACGTGCCCGCGCGTTCGGCGTGTTCGGCGCCATCGCCGGTTCCGGCGCGGCGACGGGCGTCCTGCTCGGTGGTGTGCTCACCGAGTACACCTCGTGGCGCTGGTGCCTGTACGTCAACGTCGTCTTCGCCGTCGTGGGCGTCCTCGGGGCGCTGCTGTTCATGCCGAAGCAGGCACGCGGTCCGCGGCCGCGGCTCGACCTCGTCGGCACGGTCACCATCACGCTCGGCCTCGTCGGCATCGTCTACGGGTTCTCCTCCGCGGAGACCGACGGGTGGTCGGACCCGGTGACCATCGCCTCGCTCGCGGCCGGTGTCGTGCTCGTCGCCCTGTTCGTCCTCGTCGAGTCGCGGGTGTCGCACCCGCTGCTGCCGCTGCGGATCGTGCGCGACCGCGACCGCGGTGGCGCGCTCACGGCGATCGGCCTCGTCGGTGTCGCGATGTTCGGGATCTTCCTGTTCCTGACCTACTACCTGACGCAGACCCTCGGTTTCTCCTCCCTCGAGACCGGTTTGTCGTTCCTGCCGATGCCCCTGTCGATCATGACCGCGGCGACGCAGATCACCCCGCGCCTGCTGCCGAGGGTCGGACCGAAGGTGCTGCTGCGCAGCGGAGGTCTCGTCGCCGCGGCCGGCATCCTGCTGTTCCTGCGCACCGACGTGGACAGCACCTGGGCCGGTACCGTCCTGCCCGCGCTCGTCGTCACCGGCCTGGGGATGGGGCTGACCATCTCCTCGGCCATGAACACCGCGACCAGCGGGGTGGCGCGCGAGGACGCGGGCGCGGCCAGCGCGAGCGTCAACACGTTCCAGCAGATCGGCGGGTCGATCGGCACCGCCTTGCTGTCGACGGTGTTCGCCAGTTCCGTGCGCAGCGCCGGGGGAACTCCCGCCGAGGCCGTCCTGCACGGGTACCACGTCGCGTTCGCCGGTGGTGCGTTCGCGGTGCTGCTCGTCGCGGTCGTCTCCGCGACCCTCGTCAACCGCCACTCGGTGCGGCAGGAACGCCTGGCCGGCCTCGCCGCGATCCCCGCGCCGAGCACCGCGCACTGAGGTCCGGAGAACTGCTCAGGACGCCGCGGTGAGGATCCGGTCGACGTCGTCGAGGACACGGCGACCGCCGAGCGGCCCGACACCGGAGATCCAGTACGAGGTGTCGACGACGTGCACCGCTCCGAACGCGCCCGCGTTCCCCGCGACGAGGGCCGGGACCACCGCCGGGTCGTCGAGGGACCCGGGGTCGGCCGGCACGAACAGGTGGTCGGCCGCGGCCTCCGGAACCCTCTCCGCGGAGAGGTCGACCTGGATGCCGCCACCCCAGTCGCGGTCCGGGAGGTCCAGGCCGGTGCACTCCAGCGCACTGCCGGCGAAGGACGTCGGCCCGTAGAGGCTGAACGTGCCGCCGTCGCGGGGACGCAGCAGGTTCGCCGTCACCGGCGCCGTGCCCGTCCCACCGAGGCCGTGCTCCTGCGCCACCTCGGCGCACCGCGCCTCGAACCCGTCGAGGAGCTGCTCGGCGCGGTCGACCTTGCCGAGGGCCTCCCCCACGAGCCGCACGTTCTCCTGCCAGGGGTCGGACTGCGAGGCCATGAAGACGGTCGGGGCGATGCGGCTCAACGCGTCGTAGAGCTGCCCGTGGCGGGTCTGCGTGCCGAGCACGAGGTCCGGGCGCAGCGCCGCGATCGCCTCGAGGTCGGGTTCGGGGACGGTGCCGACCGGCTCCACGGCGTCGCCGACCCCCAGGTAGGCGGGAACCCCCGTCACGTTGCTCGCCACGGCCGCGCCGACGGGCGTCGTCCCGAGCGCGACGGCGGTGTCGAGCTGGACGGGTTCGAGGACGACCACCCGCTGCGGGGCGGCCGGCACCCGCGTCTGACCCCGAGCGTGCTCAACGACCCGTTCCGGCGCAGCCGGTCCGGCGGCGGACGCGGAGGAGGGGTCCGGGGTGGAGGTCGACGCCGAGCACCCCGTGAGGAGCAGGCCGGCGGACAGGACGAGGGCGAGACGCGGTCGCAGCACGCAGGTGAGCCTATCCTCACCATGGTCAGGAGAACGCGCGAGCCACCACGGGCAGGACGACGGTCATGGCCAGGGCGTTGAGGACCATCGCGGCGCTGGACCAGCCGCCCGCCGTGTCCGACTCGGCCAGAGCCCTCGAGGTGCCGATGCCGTGCGACACCATGCCGACCGCGAACCCGCGGGCGCGTGGGTCGACGACCCGCACCCGGTCGAGGAGCCACGGCCCGACGGTCGCACCCAGGACGCCCGAGACGAGCGTGAGCACGACCGCCAGCGTCGTGCTGGCCCCGATGGTCTGACCGAGGGTCAGCGCGACGGGCGTGGTGACCGAGCGCGGCAACGTCGTGAGGACGAGCGCGTCGGAGGCCCCCCACAGCTCGAGGGCGGCGACGGTGACGGCGACGCTGACGGCGCCGGTGGCCAGGAGCGTGAGGAGGACGGCCCCGCGGTCGGCGAGCAGTGCGCGGCCGGAACGCAGCAACGGGAGGGCGAGGGCGACGGTGGCGGGTCCGAGCAGGAGGGTGAGCACGGACACCGACGCGAGGTACTCGTCGTAGCCGATGCCGAGGAGCTCCAGGGCGACCGCGACGACGACCATCGCCACGAGCACGGGGGCCAGCAGCGCGGGCCTGCCCAACCGACGGTGCAGTTCCCCCGCCCCCAGGTACGCGGCGAGGGTGAGGAACAGCCCGAAACCGGGCGCGTGCACGAGCGCGCTCATGCACTGACCCTGCGGCGCAACAGCCTCTGGAGCAGGGTGCCGGCCACGACCAGGCCCGCCGCGAACGATCCCCCGACGGCCAGGGCGAGTGGGCCGGCGTTCTGCACGAGCGTCGACAGCTGCGTCAGCGCCCCCACACCGGGCGGGACGAAGAGGAGCTGCAGGTGCTTGAGCAGGGGCGTGCCCGCCGGTTCGGCCCGCGCGACCACGCCCCGCCACCGGGCCCCGAGGGCCAGGAGCGCGGCGAGGCCGACCACGGCGCCGGGAACCGGGATACCGGTGACCTCCACGAGCGCCGTGCCGGCCAGTTGCAACCCCAGCAGGAGCGCCAACCCGGCGAGGACGGCCGGGACGTGGTGGGCCCACCCGCGAGCGGGCTCGGGTGGCGGTGGCGGGGTTCCGGGCACCGCCCCAGGGTGCCAGTCGGTCAGGACGCCGTCAGCGACCGCGCTCGCGCTCGATCAGCTCCAGGAGCGCCCGCGGGGGCATGGCCCGGCGCACCTGGCGCAGGTCCTCGGCGACGAGGGTCAGCGGGCACTCGACGCCCAGGCGCTGGAGTTCCGCAGCCACCGAACGGGGCAGCACCTCGTCCGGGGAGAGGGAGAGGATCTGCTCACGACGACCCCGCGGGAGGCGGTCCCACCACGTCAGCAACGTCGCCGACGTGGTGTCCAGGGACGTGGTGTCCAGACCGGTACCGAGGACCGGATCCGCTTCCGGCGCAGGGGTCGTGGCGGGTCGGGGTTCGGGGGCCAGCAGCGTCATGCGCGCCACTGTCCTCCCCCACCCCGGTGATCGCCTCTCGACCACCGGCCGTCCGGGGGACGACGCTCAGGCGACGTCCCGGACGAGCTGGACGATCCACGGCCAGATGTCGCGGGCGCTGTCCACGGCCGCGTCGCCGGTGGCCAGCAACGGCCACAGCGAGGCGAGGAGCGTCAGCAGGACGGCGACGACCACGAGGGTCCAGCCGAGCCAGCCGACCGACGTCCGGTACGCCGCGAGGACGCACGCCGCGGCGACGAGCACCCCGAGGACCACGACGGCGGTGATGCTCGCGTACGGCACCTGCAGGAGCGGGCCGGCGGCGGCCGCGGCCCCCACGAGGCCGAGGACGGGACCCAGCACGAGCAGCAGGGTCAGGACGACCAGCAGCGCACCGGTGGACGCGCGGACGACACGCGGCCTGCGGGACGTGGGGTAGCGGGACGCGGAGGCACGGGTGCGGTACACGGTCTGCTCCTTCGGTGTGCGCTGCGGGAGAGGTGCTTCCGGACGGCGGAGGGGGCGGGGTCGGTGGACCCCGCCCCCTGGAGGTCTTCGCGGGTCAGTGGGCCTCCACCGGCGCGGGCGGGGCGGTCGGCTTCAGGAGCCGGTCGTAGAGGACCGCGGCGACGAGACCGCCGACGACCGGGGCGAGGAGGTACAGCCACAGGGACGTCGTGGTGCCGGAGACGACGGCCGGGCCGAAGGCGCGGGCGGGGTTCACGGCACCACCGGTGATCGGGCCGGCGATGAAGATGGCGGTCGCCAGGGCGGCGCCGACGGCCAGCGGGGCGAGCCCGCCGGGGACGCGCTCGTCGGTGGCCACGGAGATCACCACGAGCACCAGCACGAACGTGACGACGGCCTCGACGAAGAACGCCTGTCCCGTCCCGACCCCCTGGGCGGGGACGGTGGCGGACAGGGCGACGACCTCCCGGCCGCTGCCCGCGTAGACGCCCCAGGCGGCCAGCGACCCGAGGACACCCCCGAGCAGCTGCGCCACCACGTAGGCCGGCACGGCCTTCCAGGGGAACTTCCGGGTGACCGCGAGGGACAGCGTCACGGCGGGGTTCAGGTGGCATCCGGAGACGTGGCCGAGCGTCGCGGCCATCGCGGCGAGGGCGATGCCGAAGGCCAGCACGACGGCCACGAGCTCGTAGACGGCGTCGGCACGTCCGGCACCGATGGCGGTGGCCGTGCCGGCGAGGACGAGGACGGAGGTGCCGACGACCTCGGCGGTCGCCGACCGCACCAGCCGGGTCCCGGGGCTGCTGCCGAACAGGCCCTGCGGGTCCACCTCGGGGCGGTCGCTGCGACGGACGTCGAGGCGGTCGGAGGAACTGCGAGTGGTCACGGGAACTCCTCTTCCGGGGTTCGGGATCTCATGGTGGTGACGGTGGTTCCAGGACGGGGTTCAGTGCGCGGGTGGGGTTCCGGCGGGTCCGTCGGACGGTCCTGCTGCGGGGACGTGGACGTCGGCGACGCGGACGTCGACCTCGCGGACGCGCAGGTCCGTCATGCGCTGCACGGCCGCCGAGACCTCGCGGCGGACCGCCGCGGCCACCTCGTCGACGAAGACGCCGAACTCGACGGTCAGTTCGACGGTGACCGCCGCCTCGCGCTCGCCGACGAGCACGGTGACGCCGCGATGGGCGTCCCGTCCGTCCGACCCCGGGTCCAGCACGGGGTCCGGCGCGAGGTCGTCCAGGGCGTCGCCGAGGTCTCGCTGCAGTCCGCGCAGCACCCCGTCCCGCACGCCGTCGAGAGCGCGGTCCAGCGCACGGTCGACCGGGCCACCGAGACGGTGCACCCCGGGGACACCCGCCGCCGCGATCCCCGCGATCTTGGCGACGACGGTGTCGGTCATCGTCGTGCGGGGCGCGCGGGAGTTCTCCCCCGAGCTCGTGGTGCCGGGTCGCCAGGGGTCCGCACCCCCGGCAGAAGGGCGGTCCACGACCACCGGGACGGCGGTCCCGGGCTCGGGAGCGGTTGCGGGGCGGACGGTCTCGTCGGTCACGGGTTTCCTCCCTCTCGGTCGGCGGCGCTTCCGCCTGACGGGTGGACGACGCCGTGTCAGAGCACCGTCCGGGGGGAACGTCACGGACCCCTCCGTGTGACGTGCGCCACACCGACCCGGCTTGAGAAGTGTGATGCACGTCACAGGAACAGGACCGTGACGATTCCCGGCCCGACGGCTCCAACCCGTCGTGAGCGCAACCGACCGGCCGCACCGAGACGACCGGCCCCTCACCCGGAGCACAGGAGGAACCATGGCTGACACCGCCACCACGCCCCGTCCCACCACCGCTGCCACCGGCGCCGGCCGCGGGACGTCCGGCCAGGGCTCCGGTCTCGGCAGCGACCACGGCGCCACCACCATCGCCGACACCGTCGTCTCCAAGATCGCCGGCATCGCCGCCCGCGACATCTCCGGCGTCCACGCCCTCGGCGGCGGCGCCGCCCGCGCCGTCGGCGCCCTGCGCGAGCGCATCCCCGGCGGGCGCGTGAACCACTCCCAGGGTGTCTCCGTCGAGGTCGGCGAACGCCAGGCCGCCGTCGACATCGAACTCATCGCCGAGTACGGCGCCCCGATCGCCGACCTCGCCTCCGCCGTGCGCCGCAACGTCATCAGCTCGGTCGAGCGCATGACCGGCCTGCAGGTCACCGAGGTGAACATCGAGGTCTCCGACATCCACCTGCCCGAGGACGACGACCAGGACGAGGAGAAGCACGTCACCCGCGTGCAGTGACCCGTGCCCTGACCGATACCTGGCAGTGACTCCGTGCCGGCGGACGCCGGTACGACACGAACCCCCCACCGGCACCGGCCGGTGGTCCCACTGGAGAACCCGAGAAGAGGAGATTTCCATGAGCATCGCCGACAAGGCCAAGAACGCCGCCGAGAAGCTGGCCGGCCAGGCCAAGGAAGCCGTCGGGAAGGCCACGGACAACGAGAAGCTGGAGGCCGAGGGTCAGAAGGACCAGGCCTCGGCGTCGACCAAGCAGTTCGGTGAGGACGTCAAGGACGCCTTCAAGCGCTGACGACACTCGAGCGCAGGGGGCCGGACGGGGAGGTCCGGCCCCCTGGCACGTCTAGCGGTCCGCGCGGCGCAGGCGAGCGAGGTCGGCGTTGACGAGCCCCAGCAGTGCGAGGTCCACCAGGAGCCCGGCCGTCGCCGCGAACTGCGAGACGGCGAAGAGGAACACCTGCGTCAGCAGCAGGGACGTGAGCACCGACCGCTGGAAGGACTCCACCGCTGCGCGACGCCCGCGCCGGCGCCCCTGCCACAACCCGGTCGCGGTGAACACGGTCGAGGCACCCGCTCCCACCAGGACACCGCCGACCGCGACCCCGTGCGGGGTCCGGCTCAGCACGAGCTCTGTGAGCACGGCGAGGGCCCACGCGATCTGCGCGAGCAGCAGGACTCCCATGACGGGGAGGGCGAACCGGGAGGACGCGAGCCGGGTGAAACCCTCGCCGACCCGCTGCCACAGCTCCTCGAACCGTTGCGGGACGGCCGGTGTGCGCGTCTCCACCCGTTCCAGCAGCTCCCGCACCTCGGCGACGCCCACGGCGTCCCGGGGGTGGTCCAGGCCGTCGAGGGAGTGCAGCACCTCGGCCCGGCGCTGAGCGGACAACCGTCCCGCGAGCCCGTCCACCAGCACGTGGGCCGCGTTCGCGACGCGTTCGGCGTCCGACAGGGGAACGCGTCGTCGCCAGAAGTGCGCACCGACGACGAAACCCGTGAACACCACGTACATGATCGCGGCCGACGGGGCGAAGAAGTAGTCGTTGTCGGACGTGACGAACTTGCCGACCTCGTCGATGAACAACCCGAACCCCACGCCCCCGAGCAGCGCCGCGAGGGGACGCGGACCGGGCCCGACGTAGGAGAACTGCAACCACATCGCCGCCAGCATGAGCAGCCCGCCCGGCAGGACGTGCGCCACGTGCAGTCCCGTGTCGCCGCCGATCTGCGGGTACCCGGTCAGCGCGAGGTACAGCCGCGTCAGCAGGATCGTCGACACGCCTGCGACGACGAAGGTCGTGAGGTGCTGGACGGCCTTGGTGCTGCGGACGAGGCGCAGCCCGCGGGGAGCCCGGCTCACCCCGCGAACGTCTGCCCGGTGAGCCGTTCGTACGCCTCGACGTACCGCGAGCGGGTGCGCTCGACCACCTCGGCGGGCAGTTCCGGCGGCGCCTCGACGCCGCCCCGGTCCCACCCCGACGCCGGGGACGTCAGCCAGTCGCGCACGAACTGCTTGTCGAAGCTGGGCTGGGCCCGGCCGGGTTCCCACGTCTCCGCGGGCCAGAACCGGGACGAGTCCGGGGTGAGCACCTCGTCGCCGAGGACGGTCACGCCGTCGGCACGGCCGAACTCCAGCTTCGTGTCGGCCAGGACGATGCCGCGGTCGCGGGCGATGCCCTCGGCCCGGCGGTACACCGCGAGGGTGAGGTCGCGCAGTTCCGCGGCCGCGTCGGCGCCGACGGTGGCGGCCACGTGCTCGAACGTGACGTTCTCGTCGTGCTCGCCCAGTTCGGCCTTCGTCGCCGGCGTGAAGACCGGTTCGTCCAGCCGCGACCCGTCGACGAGGCCGGGGGGCAGCGGGACGCCGCAGACCGTGGAGTCCCGCCGGTACTCCACGAGGCCGGAGCCGGTGAGGTACCCGCGGGCGACGCACTCGACCGGGAACATGTCGAGCCGCCGGCACACCATGGCGCGACCGGCCACCGCGGCCGGCACGTCCGTGGACACGACGTGGTGCGGCACGAGGTCGGTCAGCTGCTCGAACCACCACAGCGACAGGGCGGTGAGGACCTTGCCCTTGTCGGGGATCGGCGTGGGCAGGACGTGGTCGTAGGCGGAGATCCGGTCGCTCGCCACGACGAGGACCGTGCCGTCGCCGGCCCGGTCCGACCCCTCGGCGGGTTCGTACAGGTCGCGGACCTTGCCGGAGTAGCGGTGGGTCCAGCCCTCGAGCTCGACGACGCTCACGCCTGCGCCCCCGTCGTGCCGTTCGCGGCCGCCAGGGCGATGTCCCGGCGGAACCGGCCCCCTTCGAGGTCGAGGAGCTCGACGGCCTCGTAGGCGCTGGCGCGGGCGGCGTGCAGGTCGGCTCCGGTGCCCACGACGGACAGCACGCGTCCGCCGGAACTGACGATGCCCGTCCCGTCGGGTGCGGGCGAGGTCCCGGCGTGCAGCACGGCGGCCCCGCCGACGGCCTCGGCGGCGTCCAGACCGCGCAGGGTCCCGCCGGTGACGGGCGCCTCCGGGTACCCGGGGGCGGCGAGGACGACGGTGACGGCGGCCTCCTCGCGCCAGCGCAGGTCCGGCTGGGTGTCGAGGGTGCCCGTGGCGCAGGCGTTCAGGACCGTGCTGAGCGGAGTCGCCAGCCGGGCCAGGACGACCTGCGTCTCGGGGTCGCCGAAGCGGGCGTTGAACTCGATGACCCGCGTCCCCCGGGAGGTGAGGGCGAGGCCGCAGTACAGGACCCCGGAGAACGGCGTGCCGCGGCGGGCCATCTCGACGACGACCGGGCGGGCGACGCGTTCGACGACCTCCTCGGCGAGACCGGCGGGCGCCCACGGCAGCGGCGAGTAGGCGCCCATGCCACCGGTGTTGGGGCCCTCGTCGCCGTCGAGCGCGCGCTTGAAGTCCTGGGCCGGGGCCAGTGCGACCACCGAGGTGCCGTCGGTGAGGCAGAACACGCTCACCTCGGGACCGTCGAGGAACTCCTCCACGACGACCGGCCCGTGCGCCAGGCACGTGCGGGCGTGGGCGAGGGCCGCCTCGCGGTCGGAGGTCACGACGACGCCCTTGCCCGCGGCGAGACCGTCGTCCTTGACGACGTGCGGAGCGCCGAACGCGTCGAGCGCGTCCGCGACCTCCTCCTCTGTCGTGCACAGGTGCGCCATGGCCGTCGGCACCCCGGCCGCGGCCATCACCTCCTTGGCGAAGGCCTTGGAGCCCTCGAGGCGGGCCGCCTCCGCGGACGGACCGAAGACCGGGATGCCGGCGGCGCGCACCGCGTCGGCGACCCCCGCCACCAGCGGGGCCTCCGGGCCGACGACGACGAGGTCCGCACCGAGCCGGCCGGCGAGCGCCGCGACGGCGTCGGGGTCGGTCGCGTCGACGGGCTCGACGGGGGCGACGAGCGCGATGCCGGCGTTGCCCGGGGCCGCGACGACGCGATCCACCCCCGGGTCGTCGAGCAGGGCGCGGACGAGGGCGTGCTCACGGGCACCGGAGCCGATGACGAGGACCTCCACGGGCACCGAGGGTAGAGGTTCCGGGGCGGCCGCCCCGACCGTGCGTCCACCGCGCGGCCGGGACCGGGTGCGGCAGGATCGGGCCGTGCCCCGCACGATCCCCTTCGCGCTCAGCCTGCGCCGCCGGCTCCGGACCGGCTGGCAGCGCTGGCAGGGCTCGTGGTGGCAGATCGTGCAGTGCGGGCTCGGCGCGGGCATCGCGTGGCTCCTGGCCCAGGCGTTGTGGGACCAGCAGTACCCCGTCTTCGCCTGCGTCGCCGTCGTCGTGTGCCTCGGGGTGCAGAACAACCAGCGGCTGCGGCGGGTCGGCGAGCTCGGGGTCGGGGTGACCATCGGGGTCATCTTCGGCACGCTCATCGTGCACCTCGTCGGCCGTGGGCCCCTGCAGATCGCGGGCATCGTCGTGGCGGCGATGTTCATCGCCCGCTTCCTGGACTCGGGGATCCTCCTGGTGAACCAGGCGGCGCTGCAGGCGTGCTTCATCGTGGCCTACCCCCCGATGCCGGGGAGCACGGGCGGGGCGCGCTGGCTGGACGCCATGACGGGCGTCGTCGTCGCGCTCGGGGTGGCGGCCCTGCTGCCACCGGACCCGCGCCGTGACGTGCGGGGCCGGGCCCGGGCCTACGCAGGCCAGCTCGCCGACCTCCTCGAGGACGCGGCCGCCGCCGTCCGCGAGCACGACGCGGCCAAGGCCGAGGAGGTGCTGTCCCGGGCGCGGAGCACTCAGACCGAGCTCGACGGCTGGTCGCAGTCGGTCAACGCCGGCCAGGAGGTGCACCGGCTGTCCCCCCTGCGCCGGCGGGGGCGCAGCGAGATCGTGCAGCAGAAGAAGTTGCAGGCCGGGATGGACCGCGCGACCCGCAACGTGCGGGTCGCCCTGCGCCGGGTGAGCACGGCGCTGGAGTACGACGAGCAGCTGCCGGACTCCCTCGCCGGGGCGATGGAGCAGCTCGCGGCCGCCGTGCGCTCGACCGGCGAACCCGCCTACGCCGGCGAGACCCTCACGCCGGCCGTAGCGGGGTTGCAGGAGCTCGCGGTCACGCTCGGCCCCCGCACCCTGGGGGCCGAGTCGCTGTCGGCGACGGTCGTCGTGGCGCAGCTGCGCTCGACGGTCGTGGACCTGCTGCAGGCGCAAGGCGTGGGCGCGGCCGAGGCGCACCGGCTGCTGCCGCACTGAGCGTCACCGTCGGGGATGATGGGGACCATGAACGCTCCCGCGCACGAGCCCCTCGCGATCGAGTCCGCGAACCCCGCCGAGGCCGGCGGCCCGGTCTGCGGGTACGCCCGCGCGATCGCCGTCCTCGTCCTGGCCCTCGCCGTCCTCGGCGCGGTCCCCGGGATCACGTCGAACTACTCGCAGATGGGCTTCTACTCCTCCGAGGCGAACCTCTTCGGGCTGTTCCGCACGTCGGCCGTCGTCATCGGTGTGCAGGTGCTGTTCGGGCTGGCCATCCTCGCCTTCTCGGGATCGCCCCGGCAGGCCCACAAGGTCGTCGTCTGGGTCGCCCTGGCCTACCTGGCCGCGGGGCTCGGCGGGGCCGGTCTCATGGTCAACGCCTCCCGTACGGACCTGCCGGTGAACGTGGCGAGCAACTGGCTGCACCTGGCCCTGTTCGTCGTCATCCTGGGCGGCGCCTGGGCGACCCGGAAGAAGCACGTCGAGCAGCTGGGCGTCTTCTGAGCCGTCCCGGGCCTCGCCTGCAGGCCGTCGTCCTCGACCTCGACGGCACCCTCTTCGACCACCGCGGCGCTTCCCGCGCCGCGGTGGACGACTGGGTCCGGGCGTGCGGCCGCGAGCCGACGCCGGCCCTGCACGCCGCCTGGCACGACGCCGAGGAGCGCCACCACCGCGCGTGGCGCGACGGCCTCGTCCCCCACGACGAGCACCGCCGCCGTCGGCTGCGGGAGTTCCTGCCCCTGGTGGGCCGTCCGGTCGGCGACGACGCCGTCCTGGACGCGCAGTTCCACGACGAGTACCTCGTGCGCTACCGCGCGCACTGGAGGGGTTTCGACGACGTCGAGGACGCGCTCACGGCCGTCGCCGCGGCC
This sequence comes from Kineococcus endophyticus, assembly GCF_040796495.1. Classification (NCBI taxonomy): domain Bacteria; kingdom Bacillati; phylum Actinomycetota; class Actinomycetes; order Kineosporiales; family Kineosporiaceae; genus Kineococcus; species Kineococcus endophyticus. The sequence goes on from NZ_JBFNQN010000002.1 coordinate 195,805, forward strand.
GGCGTGAGCGTCGCCCTCCTCACCAACGGCGTGCCCGAGCAGCAGCACGCCAAGCTCGAGGCCCTCGGTCTGAGCGGCCGGGTCGGCCCCGTCCTGACGGCGGGCGAGCTGGGCCTGGCCAAACCCCGTCCCGAGGTGTTCCACGCCGCCTGCGCGGCCGTCGGCGCCGACCCCGCGCGCACGCTGCACGTCGGCGACGACCACCCCGTCGACGTCGTCGGCGCCCGGGCGGCGGGGTTGAGCGCCGTGCACCTGGACCGGCACGGGGAGGGGCCCGCCGACGAGGCGGAGCGCATGACGTCGTTGCGGGAGCTGGGCGTCTTCCTGCGCTGACTCACGGGCCTCACGCGGTGCGCGGGCGGCCCCGTCCCCGCAGGCGGGCGAGCCCCATCGCCGCGAGCAGGGTCACCCCGGCGAGCGCGGCCTGCAGGGCGGGCGCGAACAGCAGGCCCAGGACCGCCGTGGACGACTCCGAGGTCAGGACGTCCGACAGGAACCAGACCGTCTGGGCGACGAGCAGGACGTCCCCGACGACGACCGCAGCCGCTCCCCCGCGCCAGTGCCGGCGCACCGACAGCCCCACGGCGACCGCGGCGGCGAAGGGCAGCACCGACCACACGGTCGAGACCACGGAGAAGACGACCATCAGGGCACTCTCCGTGGAGACGTCCCAGCTCGTGAGGTGCGCCGACACCGCCAGCGTCGTCACCGCCCCAACAGCGGGCAGCCCCAGGAGCGCGAGCAGCAGCGGGTCCCGCGGTGCGCGGGGACGGGGTCCTGTCGAGGGCACGTCCCCACCGTGCCAGCCCTCTCGCCTCCGCGCGGCCGAACCGGCACGACGGGACCACCGCGCGAGGATGACGACGTGCACCTTAGCGTCGACCGCGACAGCGTCGCCATGGGCGACGACGCCGTCCCCCACCACCGCACCCTGGAGGTCGCCGACGACGCGAGCGTCGCCGAGCTCCTGCGGACCGCCTGGCCGGACGTCTCGGCGCCCGACACGTGGACGTGGGTGTGCCACTGGAACGGCGTGCCGTTCGCCGTGTGGTCCTCCGGGCGCGGGGGCCGCGTGTGGGACGAGCGGTACCGCACGCTGGCGGACCTGCCCGTGCGGGAGGGGACGCCGGAGCTGTTCCACGCGTACTGGACGCAAATGGACTCCGACTGGCTGCTGGAACGGCTGCGCGCGGGCGAGCCCCTCGACCGCCGTGCCCTGGAGCGGCGGTGGGCACCCGTCGCGGCCGAACGCCGGGAACGGGAGTTGCGGGAGCGCGAGCGGACGGTCGCCGCACGGCTGCTGGACACGCAGACCGTCGACGCCCTGGCCGCGTTCGGGGCGGTGGTCGACCTGCACACCGACACCGTCTGCCGGTTCCGGGTCGGCGACGGGACGTGGGTCGCGCGACGGATCGACACCATGACCCTCGTCGACGACCCGCGAGGCCGGCGCGGGAGCCTGCGCCCCGTGGGCGTCGCGCACCTGTGGCTCGTCGCTGCCGTCGCCCGGGAGGTGGAGGGGTACGAGGCGTTCACCGAACCCCTGGTCCCCTCCGACGTCCGGACCTCGCCCGGCCTGTGGTCGATCACCCGGACCGTCGACGGTCGCCAGGAACTCGCGCAGCAGCACCAGCCCGAGGACGTCGAGTGGTTCCGCCTCGTCCTGGGACGGACGGTCGACGAGGTGGTCGCAGCGTACCGGACGCGTCCGGAACCGGGACGGAAGCGGTGGTGGCGGAGGTGACGCTGGTCGGCGACCGCGTGCCGGCCGAGAACTCCCTCGGCGCCCCCTGAGCCGAGCGGGGTGCAACCCTCCAGGACGGCTCGCAGGGACGAGTTCCTCTGCCAGGGTCGAGGGAGGCTGAAGCAGCCGGATGCCCCCGACCTCACCGGGCTGCAGCCGCGCTGCACGTGGACGACGGGCCGGGGGTTGCGCACCGTCCTGTTCGCCTCGACCAGCCTGCAGGCGGTGACAGCGGTCATCCGGCTGTCGTCGTCCCCCGACAGCTTCGCGTGGTGCTGTCGGTCGTCCAACTGCTCGCGTTCACCTGTTCCTCGGCGCCTACTTCCTCTGGACCCCCGGAACCCTCCTCACGCAGGACGCCGTGACGGTGCGCAAGGGTTTCCCCGGCGCCCGGGCCATCCCGTGGGCCGACGTGGAGGGTGTGCGGGTGCAGGGCCGTTGGCCTGAGGCCAGCGAACTGGTCCTGAGGAACGGCCGGACCGAACGGCTGACCGGGGCGCCCGTCGACGACTCTCGGCGGTTGTCCGAGTCGCTCGAGGCGCGGAACCGGGACTGGTGCGAGGACGCCGGACCGGGACACCGTGGGGCGTGGCGCTTCCCACCACCGGGGCGGGCCGCGGTCACAACGGCAGGTCGTAGTAGTCCTCGGTCTGCACCCTCCGGAAACCCACCGACGTGTAGAGCCCGAGCGCCCGGTCGTTGCCGACGGCGACCTCCAGGCGCACCGACGTGGCGCCCTCGTCGAAGAACGCACGACTGACCCGGCGCAGCACGTCGCGCCCGATGCCGCGACCCTGGAACTCCGGCGCGACGGCGAAACCGTAGATGCCGCCGGAACTCCCGTCGCGCGGGCGGCGCAGGGTTCCGACGACGGCCCCGTCGTGCTCGACGGCGAGCGTGTCGCCCGCGGCGAAGCTCGCCGCGAGGTGGGTCGGGGCCTGGCCGAAGGCGGCGGTCAGGAGTTCTGCGAGCACGTCGAGGTCGGTGGTCGTGGCGGCGCGCAGCGTCGTGCGCGGGTCTTCCTCGGCGGGCGGAGGTGGCGTGTCCAGACGCAGCGCGTGCTCGGAGTGCTCCAGCGGCGCGCCGAGGCGCCGGGCGAGGTGGTGCCCCGCCTCCGACGGCCGCGGCACGATGAGGAGGGCCTGCGCGAAACCCCGGTCGCGGCAGACCTGCACGGCCGCGCCGAGCAGGGCCGCGCCGATGCCCCGGCCGCGCGCGTCGGGGTCGACCATGCCGACGAGCTCGACGGTGCGGCCGTCCCAGGAGTCGAAGCCGACGTACCCGTCGGCGCGCCCGTCCGGGGTGGTCCAGAGGAGGTCGGTCGTCGGACCGTCGCCGGGGTCGGAGGCGCGAGCACGCAGGTCCTCCCACTCGATCTTCAAGCGCCCACCGTCGTGCGCGACGACGCGCCGTTCGAGGTCGGCGACGGCGCTGAGGTCGTCGGGGGTCAGGTGGGTCCGGGCGCGCAGCACGTCGCCAGTCGACCGTGGTGTGCGCGGCCGGTCAACGGCTTTCCACCCGCCGGCACGCGTGCGCCTCCACAGGAGGGCGAAGTGGTTGGCCTGGGCGGGGGTCGGTTCCCTACCATCGTCGGCGATGGAGAGCGAACCCACCGTCCTGTCCCGCCGGGGCGAGACGATCACCCTGGACGCCGAGCACGTCGGCGACGTGCACCGGCACAGCGCCTTCAGCCTGTGGGACGACGCCGAGTCCCCCGACGACCCGGACCCCCGCACCCAGGTGCGCGCGGTCGGCGAGCCGGTGCCCGTGCGGCGCGCCGACTTCGACGACGTGACCCGGGCCGAGACCGAGGCGCTCACGACGCTGGCCGGTGCCGTCGACCACGCGTGCCTGGAACGGCTGCTCCCGCAGGTCGACGTCGAGGACGTGGCCCCGGAGGCGCTGGCCGCCTGGCTCGTCGAGGCCACGCAGTCCGTCAGCGAGGCGTCCGCGTCGGTCGACAGCCCGTCCGCCTACCTGGACGCCGAGCTGCGCCGCCACGCCGGGCTCCGCCTCATCGGCGGCCGCCGGCGGACGGTCGACGCGGGGTGGTGCGAGGCGGACGTGCAGTTCACCTCCCGCCGGCAGCGTCCCTGGTACGCGGTCGTCGCGGACGAGCAGCTCACGGGTCTGCGCGGGTACCTGCAGGTCAGCCTCACGTCGGTCGACTTCGGGGCCGAGGAGTTCCTGACCGCGAGCGCCGTCTTCGGCTACTCCCCGCGGATCAGCCTGCACCCCGGCCACGTGCGGATCGCGCGCGTCGGCGCCTGAGGGCTGCTCAGGACGTCGGGACGCGCGGGCCGGGCGGGGCGTCCGGTCCCAGGTCGGCGAGCAGGTCCCCGTCCCGCGCGTAGCGCTCCCCGACCTCCTCCAACGTCAACTGCCGCAACGCGTCCGCGTCGGCGAGTTCGTCCCACGTGCGGGGGGCCGCGGCGCACGGACGTTCCCGCCCGCGCGGGGAGTACGGGGCGACGGTCGTCTTGGCGGAGTTGTTCTGGCTCCAGTCCAGCAGCACCTTGCCCCCGCGCAGCACCTTCGTCATCCGGCTGACGACGAGGTCGGGACGGTCCTTCTCCAGCCCCTGCGCCAGGCGGTGGGCGTAGGAGCGCAGGACGTCGGCGTCCTGCTCCCCGCTGACGGGTGCGTAGAGCTGCATCCCCTTCGACCCGGACGTGACGGGGAGGCACTCCAGCCCGTCGTCGGCGAGACGTTCGCGGACCGCGAGCGCCACCTCCGCGCACTCGGCGAGGCCGGCGCCCTCGCCCGGGTCGAGGTCGACGACGAGGCGGTCGGGGTGGTGGACGCCACCGCGCGGGCCGACGCGCCACTGCGGGACGTGCAGTTCGAGCGCGGCGAGGTTGACGAGCCAGACGAGGCCCGCGAGGTCCTCGACGAGCGGGTAGAGGATCTTCTCGCGGTTCTTCGTGCTGCCGGGGGCATCGAGCTCGACCGTGCGCACCCAGTCCGGCATCCCGCGCGGGACGTTCTTCTCGAAGAACGACGAGGAGGCGACGCCGTCGGGCCAGCGCTTGCGGGTCAGCGGGCGCTGGTGGAGCTGGGCGAGCAGGGCGGGCGCGACGGTCGTGACGTAGGTCAGGACCTCGGCCTTGGTGGTCCCCGTGGAGGGGTAGAGCACCTTCTCCAGGCGCCGCAGCCGCAGCCGCCGTCCCTCCACCTCGACGACGGTGTCCTCGCCCTCGTTCTTCCTCGCGTTCTGCGTGGCCATGGGTCACTCCTCGCGGACGTCGGACGGGTCGAGGTCGCCGCGCAGTCCGCGCAGCGTGGGCTGGCGCAGGCGGCCACCGGTCGTGCGGCCGAGGTGGCGGACCTCGACGACGGCCACGGGTGCGGTGAACGTGGCGCCCTTGGCGTCCACGCGCGGCACGTCCACGACGGGCTCGGCCACCTCGTGACCGGCCAGCCGGGCCCGCAGGTCCTCCTCGAGCGCACTGCTGAGACCGCTGCCGGCGCGCCCGACGAAGCGGAGCCGGCCGTCGGCCGCGGGCACCGCGAGCAGCAGGGCCCCCATCCGGTGCGAGGAGCCTTCGGCGGGTCGCCAGCCGACGACGAGGCAGGCCTGGTGCCTCCGGTGGGCGTGCTTGACCCAGTCGGGGCTGCGCCGGCCCGGTTGGTAGACGGACGTCCGGCGTTTGGCCACGACCCCTTCGAGGCCCTGCTCCAGCGTCGCGGCCAGCAGCGACCGCGCGTCGGGGTAGACGGGCGAGACCTGCCAGGCGCTGCCCGACGGCGGGAGCCGGTCGAGGGACTCGCGGCGCTCCTGCCACGGCCGGTCGAGCAGGCCGACGCCGTAGAGGCGCAGGACGTCGAAGGCCATGAGCGTGACGGGCGTGCGACGGGCGGCGGCGGCGGCCGAGCGGGCGTCCTGGACGTGCATCCGCTCGGCGAGCGCCGCGAACGACGGCAGGCCGTCCTGCAGGGCGACGACCTCGCCGTCGAGCAGCACGTCGGCGTGGGCGTCGGCGAGGTCGGCGAGGTCGGGGAAGGTGACCGTGACGTCCCGGCCGGTGCGCGAGCGCAGCGACACCCGGCCCTCGTGGACGTCGGCGAGGACGCGCATGCCGTCCCACTTCACCTCGTAGGCCCAGCGGTCGCCGTCCGCGGGCACCCCGGCGGCCGGCGCGGCGGTCGCCAGCATCGGGAGCACGGGTCCCACTCTGCTGGGACGGCGCCCGCCGGGCCAGTGGGGGCCCGGCGGTTCCCACCGCGCTCGACGTTGGTTAGCCTGTCCTCACATCGATCGAGGGGTAGTGGGGATGAGCGCGCAGACGGACGACCGCACGGACCAGCGCACGGACCAGCGCACGGACCAGCGCACGGACGAGGTGCGGGTCGCCCGCGGGGAGGCGGCGCGGGCCTCGTACACCCTGTTCCGGGTCCGCGTGGCCGCCGTGGAACGGCTGGGCACGAGCTTCGTCCGGCTGACGATGACGTCCCCGGACCTCGCCCGCTTCGGCGCCGCGGGGTACGACCAACGCTTCAAGGTCCTGTTGTTCCCCCGCCCGTTCGAGGACTACGGGGTGCCGCAGGGCGACTGGTACACGTGGTGGCGCGAACTGCCCGACGAGGTCCGGCCCGTCATGCGGACGTACACGGTGCGGGCGTTCCGGCCGGCGACGGCCGCCGCCGACGCGGAGATCGACGTCGACTTCGTCCTGCACGGGATCGGCGAGGGGACCGGTGACGGGGGCGCGCACGCCGGGCCGGCGTCGCGCTGGGCCGCCGGTGCCGCGGTCGGTGACGAGGTCGTCCTCGTCGGGCCGGACGCTCCGGGGACCGGTCGCATGTGGGGCGTGGAGTGGGCTCCGCCCGCCGAGGCCCGCACGCTGCTGCTGGCCGGCGACGAGACGGCGGTGCCGGCCGTGTCCGCGGTGCTGGAGCAGTTGCCCGCCGGCGTCGCCGTGACCGCGCTGCTCGAGGTGCCGGACGCGGGCGACATCCTCGACCTGCGCTCGGACGCCGACCTGACGGTGGAGTGGTTGCCGCGCAACGACGTCCACGCCCCCGGCGACCTCCTGCAGCGCCGGGTCCACGACGTCGCCTCGGCCCTGGTGGACCAGGTGCGCGCGGAGGACCTGACCAGCCAGGGCACCGACCAGGACGGGGAGGACGAGGACGGGATCCTCTGGGACGTCCCGGAGAACGCCGAGGCCGCGGGCCCGGAATGCCTCTACGCGTGGTTGGCCGGGGAGTCGGGCGTCGTCAAGGCGCTGCGGCGCCACCTCGTGCGCGAGGTCGGCGTCCCGCGGTCCTCGGTGGCCTTCATGGGGTACTGGCGTGCCGGGCGGGCCGAGGGTGAGTGAGGATCGGACCGTGCGGAACCCCTTCAAGCGCGGCACCGAGCGTCCTGCCGGTGGCCGTCGCCAGCGACGCGGCGTGGTGCAGCGCGTCGAACGGCTGACCCCCGAGATGGTGCGCGTCGTCCTCGGCGGCGAGGACCTCGCGGACTTCGGCGTCGAGCAGGCCGACTCGTACGTGAAGCTCGTGTTCCCCCTCCCCGGTGTGAGCTACCCCGAACCGTTCGACGTCGCCGCCGTGCGTGCTGAACGTCCCCGGGAGGAGTGGCCCGCGCAGCGCACCTACACCGTGCGCGCGGTGACCGACGGGGAGGTGACGATCGACTTCGTCGTCCACGGTGACGAGGGGATCGCCGGCCCCTGGGCCGCCGCCGCCCGACCGGGGGACGAGGTCTGGATGCTCGGGCCGGGCGGCGCGTACACGCCGTCGGCCGACGCCCCGTGGCACCTGCTCGTCGGTGACGCGAGCGCGCTGCCCGCGATCTCGGCGTCCCTGGAGCACGTTCCCGCGGGTGCGATCGCGGTCGCCGTCGTCGAGGTGCACTCCCCCGCCGAGGAACTGCTCCTGACCTGCCCGGGGGACCTGCGGCTGCACTGGGTCCACCGCGCCGCGCCCGACCCCGAGGCGCTCGTCGAGTTCCTGCGGTCCCTCGACCTGCCCGCCGGAGCCCCGCACGCCTTCGTCCACGGCGAAGCGGACACCGTCCGCGCCGTGCGGCGGTGGGCGCGCACCGACCTGGGCGTCACCCGGGAACTGCTGTCGGCGTCGGGGTACTGGCGGCGCGGACGCACGGAGGACGGGTGGCGCGAGGAGAAGCGCGACTGGGTCGCCGCGACCGAGACGGACGACGCGAGCGCCGGCGTCTAGGGCCCTCGACCGTCAGGTGAGGGCGTAGCCGAGCACCGCCACCGTGCCCTCTGCGGGCCGGACGACCGTCTCGACGCCGGGGTCTTCCGCGGCCACCGTGAGGTCGTGGACGTCCACCACCCCGTCGGGGGCGCAGCCGACGACCGACGACGCCTGGGGATCCACGGGTGCCGACGCCGGGCTCGGTGACGCGGTGGTGCCGGCCGCCGGCCGGGTGAGGACGGTCAGGGAACCGGTCCCGACGCACGCGACGTGGACCTGGTGCGCGCCGACCGGGACGAGGTCTGCTCCGGTGACGGACGTGAAGCCCTCCACCTGCCACCCGTCCGGCGTGTCCGATCCCGTGGGGACCTGCGTGCGGCTCACGCCGACCGCGTCGGCGGGGACCTGGAACACCTGCCCCAGCACCTCGCCGTCGTGGGCCAGTTCCGCCCGGTGGTCGCTGACGGGCGGGGTGCCGACCTGGGCGTCGTGCCTCCCGTCCGGGGCCGCACCGGCCGAGCAGCCGGCCACCAGGACGAGCACGACGGCGCCGACCGCGGCCCCACGTCTGATCATGGTCGAACCATGACAGGCGGGGGCGCCGGTGTCCGGCGTTCTCGAACTCCTCAGGAACGCCTTCGTCCCCCTGGGACGAGAGTCAGTCCTGGGCTCGTTCCCAGATCAGGGCGCAGACCACCCACCAACCCACCTGGACGACTCCCGTCCAGAGCAGGACGACGCCGGCCAGGACCATCAGCGCCACGTCGCCGGTCGTCACGCCGGACACCAGCAGGAGCAGCCCCGCCACCAGGCTGACCACCGCAGCGGACCGCATCGTGCGCAGGTGGGGGTTGCCCTCGGCGTCGTCGCCGGCGAGCGCGCGCAGCCGGGTGGACAGGGCCCGCGGGGCGTGAGTGGTCACGCCTCATCATGGCCCCGTGGTCGTGGGGGCCGCAGCGCAGCGCCTCTACCCTGCTTCCCGTGCGGACAGCGACGGCGCGGCTCTGGTGGTTGCACGGGTCCCCGTGCGCGGGGAAGTCGGTGACCGCCTGGGAACTCCACACGAACCTCCTCGCCGGTGAGCCCCGCGCGTACTTCGACGTCGACCAGGTCGGCATGTGCTACCCCGAGCGCGAGGACGACCCGGACCGGTACGCCCTCAAGGCCCGCAGCGCCCGTGCCCTCGCGCGCTGCCTGGTGGCGGCCGGCGCGAGGACGGTCGTCGTCTCGGGCGTGCTCGACGACGCGTCCATGCAGGCCCTGCGCGGCGAGGCGGTGCACGGCACCGACGTCGCGTTCTGCCGGGTGCGGGTCGACCGCGACGAACTGGTTCGCCGTCTGCGCGCCCGGTACGGCCCCGACCTCGCCCAGCGCGCCCTCGACGAGGCGGAGGACGCCGACCGGCTGGACGAGGGGCACCTGACGGTCGACAGCGGTTCGGCCCCTCCCCGGGAGGTCGCCGCGCGGGCCGCGGAACTCCTGGAGGGGGCGAGGCCCGGTTCCCCGCCGCCACGCGTCGACCCGCTCCCCGCACCACCACCGCTTCCCGCGCCCGACGGTGCCACCGCCGTCCTCCTCGTCGGCCCGCCCGGTGCGGGGAAGTCCACCGCAGGTTTCGCCCTGTTCAGCACGTTGCTCGACGACGGTCGTCCCAGCAGTTTCCTCGACCTGCAGCAGGTGGGCTTCCTCGCGGACGTTCCCCGGCCCGCCGACGATCCCGGTGGCCACCGGCTCAGGGCTGCGTGCGTCGCCGAGGTGTGGCGGGAACACCGTGCCGGCGGGGCGCGCGCCCTCGTGCTGAACGGACACGTGAGGACGCAGGGGGACGTCGCGCACTACCGGGCCGCGCTGGGTGACGTGACGCTCACCGTGGTCCGGTTGCGGGTCGGACGGGAATCCCTCGAGGACCGGCTGAGGGAACGAACCCTCGGCCTCGGGCCGGCTCTGGCCGGCGACGAACTCGTCGGTGCGGACGCCGACGAGGTGCAGCGCACCGTGGACCGAGCACTCAGCGAGCAGCGGCGTCTGGAGGACGAAGACCCTGCTGACGTCGTCGTGGACACCGACGGCGTCGACGCCCACGCCGTCGCGGAGGAGATCGCGGCCCTGCTCGGCGGGGAACCGGCCGAGGACGGCTGACCCGACGAGTCGACTGGCAACCCTGCCGACGGGTTCGCCCACGGGGAACCCTCGTCGGGACCACCGGCTCCGCGCGACGCGCGGCTCCGGCGGCAGTTCCAGGCGGGCTGACCCGTCGCTGCACTGGCCGGAGTGCCCCGGCTCACCCCTCGTGGAGGACGTCGGCTGCCAACCCGGTCAGGATCGCGTCCCGCTCGTGGTCGCCGGCCTCCCTCGTCGCCGACGGCGCCCAGCGCAGCTCCTCCACGAGCAACAACTCCCCCAGCCCCGCCACGGCGCCGACGTGGCCGTCCTGCTGGAGGGCGAGCAGTCGTGACGTCACCTGCTCGACGGTGATCTCACCCCGTGACCACCGCGCCAGCTCGACCGGCAACCACTCCGCCCCGGCGGGTTCCTCTCCCGGCACCGCCTCGTCCACGGCAGCACCGGGCAACTCCTCGAGCATCCGCCGCCACAGGTCGTCCAGGCCCCACGCGTCGTGCCGGGCATGACCGGCGAGTTCCCTCATGAGGGGGCTGTCCAGCCCCGCCGCCAACCAGCGCGCCGCCAGACCGGGCAGATCGCTCGACAGCACGAACCCCAGTTCGCGTCCCACGACGGCCTGGCGAACCGTCGGGAGCACCCCCGCGTCGTCCGCCGCAACCCGACGCTGCGTCGCGGGGAGGAGTTCGCGCAGGCGCACGCCCGGAGGGCTCACGTCGTCGGGCTGGGGGTCCAGCGGCCGCCGCTCCGTGCTCCGCCAGGCGCGCTCGCGTCGCCGACGCCTCCACCGTCCCAGCACCCGACCATCGTGCCAGGCGCGAACCCCGACCTCCCGGTCGATCGCCTTCGCCGGTCCCACTGCTCGGCGACACGACTCACTGCCGCGCGAGCCGCTCGATGTCCTCGACGAACTCACCGGCGACCTCGGCCGACACCGTCTTGCGCGTCACGGCGATGGCCGCGAGGTAGTGGCGCGTCGCGGGACCCTCGGGGGCGTCGGCACCCCCCTCGAGCGCCTCCTCCATCGCGGACTGCGAGGCACGGCGAGCGGCGAACTCGATGTCCGCCGGCGAGAAACCGTCGCTGCGCGCCACGACGTCGCCCAGCGCGATCCGGTCGCGCACCGCGCTCGGGACGTAGCGCTGCCAGATCGCCTCCCGCGCCCGGGCGTCGGGCAGGCCGATGGGCAGCAGGTAGTCGAAGCGGCCGTGACGCAGGAAGGCGCCGTCGAGGGAACGGATGAAGTTCGTCGCGCACACCAGCAGGCGCCCCGGGCGTTCCCGGAACGCGGGGATGAGCTTGAGCAGTTCGTTCGTGACCCCTTGCAGGGGCGAGGGAGGCAACCCGCCGCGCCGGCCGGCGATCTCCTCCACCTCGTCGATGAAGACGACGACGTGCTCGAGGTCCGCGACCCGGCTGAAGGTCTCGCGCAGCGCCCCCGCCAACCCCTGGGGGTCGGCGGCGAGCCGCGAGGGGAACACCTCGACGAACGGCCACTCCAACCGGGACGCGATGGCGCGGGCGAAGGTCGTCTTCCCGGTTCCCGGCGGCCCGAAGAGGACGACCGCGCGCGGCGGCGTCACCCCGAACTGCTCCGCGAGTTCCGGCTGCGCCAACGGCACGACGAGACGGCGTTCCAGCAGCGCCTTCTCCTGCTCCATCCCGCCGATCCCGTCCCACAAGCAGCGCGGCAGCATCCGCCCTCCGAGGTCGTTCAGCAACTGCACTTCCGACCGCTGCAAGGGGAGGTGGCGTTCGACGTAGTGCAGGTCCTTCTTCGCGACGAAACCCTGCCGGGCGAAGGCCTCGGAGGCGGCGAGGTCGTCGTTCAGCAGCGCCGAGAGCTGGGACAACCCTGCGCCGGACATGACCCGTTCGAGTTCGGCGAGCAGTCGGGCGCCGAGGTCCGGTCCACCGGACGCCGTCCCCAGGAAGACGACCCAACCCTGCGCGTGCGCCGCCCGGCCCACGACCGCGCCCACGATGCGTCCCCGGGAGTGGGCCACGACCGCGTGGTCCTTCTGGCAGGAGGCCAGGACCTCGGCCAGCCCGTAGACGGGCTCACCCGTCGTCATCTTGGCGGCCTCCCACAGGGAGAGCACGCCCTCGACGTCGTCGGGGTGGAAGGGACGCAGGCTGACCGGCCCGGAGGACGGGTGCGTTGGCTCGGACACCCTGCCACTGTGGGCGCCGGCGGGCGGCCCAGGACTCCGGCTCGGGGCGCAAGAAGCGCAACTCTTGACGTTCCGCGAAGGACGACCGCTCTTCGGGGGTCGATCGCGTCCCCACCCGCGAAACCACCCGTTCGGGCGCTCAAGGCGGCGGCCTCAAGAACCGAGGAGCACGTGCCGATGAGCGGGCATGCCGAGCGTGACGCGCACGACGATGGCGGTGGGGATCCTCACCCCGCTCCTGCTGCTGGCCGGCGGTCAGCTCCACGAGACCTCCGTGCGGGACGCCTCGGCGCCGCCCGTCCCCGCCGACTGCTCCGTCACGGCCCTGTACTCCCACGGCACCGACGCGGCCGGGCTGCGGGGACCGGACGCGGTGCGCGCCGACCTCGCGCGGCGGGCGGACGCTCTCCGCGCCGACGCCGGACGCGCCGACGCGGCCGGAGCCCGGGACCTTCGTGCGCAGGCCGACGCCGCTCGGGCACTGAGCCGGCCCGGCGCCGACAGCGACACCGCACCCGGCTCCCTCCGGCTCACCGCCCAGGACGACCAGGGCCGCGTCGTGGCCGAAGCCCGGTACGGCCTCGCCGGCCAGGTGTTCGTGGAACCGACCGCCGCCGACGGGTACGTCCTGCAGTCCTTCACGTACTCCCTCGAACCACCGGCCGGCCGCGGGAGCTGCACGAACGGCGGCAGCTGAGGGATCAGGAACCTCGGGGAACCGCCCTCGCTCGGGGTGTCCAGCGCGGCCTGGAGCGCGTCCCACCGTCCCCGGCCGGAGACGTCGGCGCGGACCACCAGGCCCCCCGCCGGGAGTACCCCTGAGGCCGGGAGAACCTTGCAGGAGCAGGCGCTCACGCCCGCAGCAGCGCCTCGCAGACGGCGACGAGGGCGACGCGCAGCGGGTCCGCCCGGTGCGCGAACTCCCGCTGGGCGCGGGCGTACTCCGCCTTCCCCTCCGGCGTCTCGATCGCGACGGGGCTCAAACCCATCGACGTCACGTCGTACGGCGAGGCGCGCATGTCGAGCACCCGGACGTCCTTGGCGAGTTCGAAGCAGTCGAGGAGCAGTTCCCCCGGCACGGCCGGTGACAGCTTCATGGCCCACCGGTAGAGGTCCATCGTCGCGTGCAGGCACCCCGGTTGCTCCTGCGCCGGCTGGTCCTGGCGCGTGGGCTGCAGCTCGTTGAGGGGGACGGCGGTGGGGGTGAAGAACCGGAACGCGTCGTGGTGGCTGCAGCGGATGCGGTGCGACTCCACGACCGCGTCCGTGCCGTCGTGCCCCAGCCGCAGCGGCAGACCGGCGTGCCGGACCTGCTCAGGACGGGTCCGGTGCACCATCGCCCACTCGTGGAGCCCGAAGCAGGCCAGCTGGGGGGCGCGGCCGCGGGTGGCGACGAGGACGTCGCGCGCGAGCCGGACCGTGGCGCGTCTGCGCCCGACGATCCCGGCCGCGTCGACCTGCACGCCCGCGGGGACGGCGACGTAGTTGGCCCAGTCCGCGCGCTCCTCGGCCCCGGCCAGGACGACCCCGACGCCGGGGTGCCAGCGCTGCAGCTTGCCGGGCGCCCACGCGTAGTACGTGTAGAGGAAGTCCTCGACGGGGTGCGTCTCCCCCCGGGACCGCCGCTGCGCGGCCTGCCCCGTCAGCGCGGCGGCACGCTCGGCGTGCCGGCGCTCCCGTTCCCGCCAGGCCGTGGGGGCCAGCACCGGAGCCGCCGATGATTCCTGTGCGCGGGCCGGGTCCACCCCGTACGGTGGAACTCCGGTCTCCGGAAGGGGTACGTCATGCCACGCGCCATCTGGAAGGGCGCTGTGTCCTTCGGTCTGGTCAACGTGCCCGTGCGGCTCTACGCCGCGACCGGCGAGCACGACATCCGCTTCCACCAGGTCCACCGTACCGACGGTGGCCGGATCAAGATGAAGCGCACCTGCTCCATCGACGGCGAAGAGGTCTCCTACGACGAGGTCGCCAAGGGCTACGAGAGCCCCGACGGCAAGCTCGTCGTCCTCAGCGACGAGGACTTCGACGACCTGCCGGTGGCCAGCGGCCACGAGATCGACGTGCTGCAGTTCGTCCCCGTCGACCAGGTCGACCCGATGATGCTGTCCAAGCCGTACTACCTCGAACCGGAGTCGCGCGCGGCCAAGCCCTACGCGCTGCTGCGGGAGGCCCTCACCGCGACCGACCGCGTCGCCGTCGTCAAGGTCGCCCTGCGGCAGCGGGAGTCCATCGCGCTGCTGCGCGTGCGCGACAAGGCGATCGTCCTGCAGACGCTGCTGTGGCCGGACGAGATCCGGGCGGCGGAGTTCGAGGTCCTCGAGACCGACGTCGAGCTGCGCCCGCAGGAGCTGACGATGGCGGCCTCCCTCGTGGAGTCGCTCGCGGGCGACTTCCACCCCGAGGAGTTCGAGGACGACTACGCCGTCGCGGTGAAGAAGCTCATCGACGCCCGGCTGGACGACGCGGCCGCCGCCCCCGCCGCGCTCGCCGACGAGGACGCCTCCGGTGGCGGAGCGCGCGGCGGCGAGGTCGTCGACCTGCTCACCGCGCTCCAGCGGTCCGTCGAACGGGCCCGGGGCGGGTCCGGTGCGTCCGCGCCGGCCGAGGTCGCCGACGACGACGCCGAGGGGTCCAGCCGGCCGGCGGCCAGGAAGAGCGCGACGGCGAAGACGACCGCGAAGAAGGCCACAGCGAAGAAGACGGCGACGAAGCAGACCGCGGCCAAGAAGACGACGACCAAGAAGACGACCGCCAAGACGACGACCGCCAAGACGACGACGCGGGCCCGCAAGAGCGCCTGACCCCCACCCCGCCGTCCGCCGGGCGGCGGGGTGACCGATGCTTGCCCGAGGCCCCGGCCTCCGGCGTCCGCCCCGTGCGCCGGCCGACGCACGGAAGGACCGCCCCTCCTGAGCACCGACCCGCCGGACCGGCCCGTCGTGCGGCGGGGTCCGATCCTCGCCGCGCTGCTGGCCGCGACGTTCATGGCCACCATCGACGCGTCCATCGTCAACGTCGCGCTCCCGACCCTCGCGCGCGACCTCGACGCCTCCCCCTCGGACACCGTCTGGGTGACGACGGGGTTCCTGCTCGCGGCGGCCTGCTGCATCCCCGCGACGGCGGCCCTCGGGGACCGGGTGGGCCGGCGGCGGTTGTTCCTCCTCGGCGTCCCGCTGTTCACGCTCGCCTCGGTCGCGTGCGCGGCGGCCCCGACGCTCGACCTGCTCGTGGCCGCCCGCGTCGTGCAGGGCATGGCCTCCTCGCTCGTCCTCGCCGTCCCGATCCCCGTCTTCCGCCGCGTCGTGCCGCCCGAGCGCCTCGGCAGCGTGCTGGGACTGAATGCCATGACCGTGGCGCTGGGGACGTCCGCGGGCCCGGCGCTGGGCGGGGTGCTGCTCACGGTGGCGTCCTGGCCGTGGCTGTTCCTCGTCAACGTCCCCATCGGGGCGGCGGCCACCGCGCTCGGCTGGCGCTACCTGCCGAGCGTGCCGGGACGCCAGGCGCGGTTCGACCTGCGCGGCGCGCTGCTCGTCGCCGGGGCGATCGCCGCGTTCCTCCTCGGGGTCCGCGGTCTGGGGGCCGTCTCCACGCTGCCGGTCTCGGTGGCGCTGCTGCTCGTCGCGGTCGTCGTCACGGTCCTGTTCGTGCGGGCCGAACGCCGGGCCGCCGAACCGGTCATCCCGCCCGGGTTGTTCACGCGCCCCTTCTCCCTGGCGGTCGTCACGGCGACGTGCTCGTTCTTCGGACAGGGGACGGCGTTCGTGGCGTTGCCGTTCCTGTTCCAGGAGTCGTTCGGGGACAGCGCGTTGCGCTCGGCCCTGCTGTTCACGCCGTGGCCCGCGGTCATCGTCGTCGTGGCACCCCTCGCGGGCCGGCTCGCCGACCGCGTCTCCCCCACCCTGCTCGCGTGCGTGGGCCTGACCGTCCTGGCCGGCGGCCTGGTCTCCCTCGCGCTGCTGCCCGACGACGCCTCCACCGTCGACGTCCTCGTGCGGACGGCGGTGTGCGGGCTCGGGTTCGCGGTGTTCCAGTCCCCGAACAACCGGGACATGATGTCGGCCGCTCCCCTGCGGCACTCGTCGTCGGCCGCGGGCGTCCTGAACCTCAACCGCACGGTGTCGCAGTCGACCGGCTCGGGCGCGGTCAGCGTCGTGTTCGTCGCGACCGGGGTCGCCGCTGGTTCGGCCGCCGCGCACTCCGACGCCGTGACGAGCGTGC
Source organism: Kineococcus endophyticus (assembly GCF_040796495.1). Lineage (NCBI taxonomy): Bacteria > Bacillati > Actinomycetota > Actinomycetes > Kineosporiales > Kineosporiaceae > Kineococcus > Kineococcus endophyticus. Next base: position 212,227 of record NZ_JBFNQN010000002.1, read on the forward strand.
TGTTCCTCGGCGCCGGTGTCGTCGCGGTCGGGGCTGTCCTGGCGGCGGTCCGGTCCCGGGGGTCGGCCGAGGCCTGAGCCGTCCGTCCTCGTCGGAACCCCCGGTCAGCGGCGCCTCCGGTCGGCGGCACGGTCGAGGAGGACCAGGAGGGCCAGGGAACACACGAGGAGCAGGATCCACCCGGCGGTCGTCGGGGCGAGGACGGCACCCCGGTCGTCCGCCGGCACGGGGGTGGTCAACTGCTGCAGGCCGAGCAGACCCGTCAGCGTCGCGAGCACCAGGGCGGAGCCGCGGCGAAGACCCCCGGCCAGGCGACGGCGGTCCTGGTCGGTCAGCGCGACGCGGACGGTGACCTCGGCGGACTCCAGGGAGCGGCCGATCCGGTCCAGGCGCCGCGGGAGCCGGCGCAGCCCGGGCAGGGCCGACAGCACCTCGACCGCCACCCGGTCACGCACCCCGGCCCCCGTCAGCAGGACGTCCGGCCGCTCCGCCGCGACGGCGCGGAACTCGGCGAGCAGGTCCACCTCGGGGCTGAGCGCCTGCACGGTCCCCTGCAGGGTCGCCAGAGCGCGCGCGGCCGCGACCAGGTCAGGTGGGACCGCGATGCCGTGCGTGCGCAGCAGGAGCACGACGCCGTAGACCATCGACGAGTCCACCACCGCGCCGGCGCCCATCTCCTGCACGTTGAACCGGGACAGGCCGGCCCGGAACCGTCGTTCGACGACCGGGTCCTCCACCGGTGCCGCGGTCAGGAGCACGTCCGCCATGCGCTGGGGGTCGGACTGCAGGTACGCCACCAGCAGTTCGAGCAGCGACTCCCGCGCCTCCCGGTCCAGCACGCCGACGGCGCCGAAGTCGACGACGGCGGGAGACCCGTCCGGCTGGACCAGGACGTTCCCGGGGTGGAGGTCGGCGTGGTACTTCCCGTCGAGGACGAGCCGGGTCACGAAGGACCGCGCGAGGAGCCGCAGGGCGTCCGAGACCGCCGACCGCTCGGTGCCACCGGCACCCCGTGCGGAGTCGGGGGACGTCGCCGCGCGCCGGGCGGCGACGTCCGCCAGGCTCTCGCCCTCGATGAACTCCATCGTGATGACGCGGACCGTGCACCACCGCGGGAAGACCTCCGGGTACCGGACCCTCCCCGGCCGACCGGGATCGCGTTGACCAGCGGCCAGCGACCGCAGGTTCCGGACCTCGATCGAGAGGTCGACCTGGCGCACCAGTTCGTCGGCGTACTGCGAGACCACCTCGTCCATCCGGAGCCGACGCGCCTCCGCCGACCAGCGCACCACCTGCTCCCCCAGCCGGCGCAGGAGGTCCACGTCCCGCTGGACCAGTGCGCGCACCTCGGGTCGCTGCACCTTGACCGCGACGACCGACCCGTCGTGCAGCACGGCCCGGTGCACCTGGGCGATCGAGGCCGCGGCCACGGGCTCAGGGTCGAAGGTGCGGAAGACGTCGCCCAGCGTCGTCCCGAGCTCCCCCTCGACGACCGCACGCACGTCGGCCCAGGCCACCGGGGTGACCGCGTGCTGGAGCCGGGACAGTTCACCCGTCCACTCCGGTGGCAGGAGGTCGTCGCGGGTCGACAGCAGCTGACCGGACTTCACGAAGACCGCGCCCGCCTCCTCCAGCGCTCCCACCGCGGCGGCGGCCTGCCGTCGGCGGGCAGCGCTGGTCGCCGGATCACGACCGAGGTCCAGGCGGTTCGGGGGCAGCAGGCCGTGCCGCCGCGCGGTGCGCAGGAGCTGCACCGCACGCTGTCCGGGTCGTGCACCGTCGTCCATGCCGAACGGTCTCCTCACGTCGAGGGCCGGGGAACACCGAGCGGGCCCGGCAGCCACCGTGGACTGCCGGTCGTCGTGGAGTCCCGGAGGGGGTGGAGGTGGAACCTGGGGGTGTTTCGGCCGGGGCCCGGGAGGGCGTCCGGCGACACCGCGCGCCACCTCGCCCCGCGCTCGGGGGTGGACCGGCCTCGGCCTCCGGCGAGAGTACCGTCCCACCGACGCGGGTCGACGCGGAACTCGGTGGGACCCGTCGGGGGGGAGAAACCTCAGCCCCGCGGCGTCGTGGCGTCCTGCCGGAACGTTCCCGGCGTCGTCCCCGTGCGGCGGACGAAGAACTTCACGAAGTTCGTCGTCTCCTCGAAACCCAGCCGCCGCCCCACGGCGGCCACGGTCAGGTCGGTGTGGGCCAGCAACCGCCGAGCCTCCAGGGCGACGCGGTCGTCCACGACGTCCTTGGCCGAGGACCCGACCGCGGCGTGGCACGCGCGCGTGAGCGTCCGCGGGCTGCACCCCACGAGCGCGGCGTACGACTCCACGGACCGGTCCGAGGCGAAGCGCTGCTCCAGCAGGCGACGGAAGCGCGCGTGGACCTGGTCGGCCCCGCCGGTCCTCGCGGAGACGGGCGATCCGTGCTCGGCCGCCAGCAGCAGCGCGGCCAGCAGCAGCTGCAGGACCCCCGCGTCGGGATGACCGTTCCCGCCCTCCAGGGCCAGTTGCTCGCACAACCGGACGAGCCGGGCGTTCTGCTCGCTGCCGATCGACGTCTGCCGCACCGACGTGGGCACCCACGTGTCGAGAAGCCCGGACACCTGGACCACCGGGGACACGAAGTCGGCGGTGAACAGCACGTGCCACCCCTGCGTGGTGTCGTCCCGGTCGAAGCGCTGCACCTGACCCGGCCTCACCCACAGGAACGTCCCCGGAACCGCTGCGCAGGAGTCGAAGTCGACCTCGCGTCGGCCCCGTCCCGCGGTGACGAGGCTCAGCGTGTGGAACTCGAGCCGGTGCAGGCGGTCCGGGTGCCGTGCCCGCCGGTCCCGGAGCTCGGCGAGATTGACGACCTCGAACCCGGGAGTCCGCACGGCCGCGGAGAAGGGCAACCGCGGAATCCTCTGACGTCCCGGCACCGCGTCCCCCACCCCGCGCGCACGCCTCGGACGGTTCTCCCGGCCGCGCTCCGTGTCCGATCCTGACCCTGACCCGGCGGGATCGCACCGTGCCCACGCAGCACCGGAAGGGGCACCGTGGAACCACTCCAGTCCGGAGCCCGTCCCCCAGGAGGAACCACCGTGATCGGCACCGTCCACGTCACCGACCGGGGCGCCGTGCGCGTCCACACCTACGTCGCCCCCGACGCGAGCGTGAACGTCACCTCGCACGTCGTCGAGACCCCGCACTCCCTCGTCGTCGTCGACGCCCAGTTCCTCGGCCGCTTCGCCGACGAGGTCGTCGAACTCACCCGCGACCTCGGCAAACCCGTCGACCGGGTCGTCATCACGCACGCCCACCCCGACCACTACGCCGGTGCGGGGCACTTCGACGCTCCCAAGCACGCCCTGCCCGTGGTCATCGACCAGATCCGCGCCCGCGGCGACGTCCAGGACCCGACGGGCACCACGGTGGCCCTCCGCGACGTCCTGCCGACCCAGGCCCTGGAACCCGGGACGACCGTCATCGACGGCGTCCCCTTCGTCTTCGAGGCCGTCAGCGGGGGCGAGGCCCCCGACCAGCTCGTGGTGAAACTACCGGAGCAGCGCGTCGCCATCGTCCAGGACCTCGTCTACAACCACATCCACCTGTTCCTCGGGGACGACGACATCCCCGGGTGGCGTCGCGCGGTCGCCGTCCTGGCCGCCGACCCCGGGTACGACGTCGTCCTGCCCGGGCACGGGCAGCCGACGACCCCGGCCGTGTACGCCGAGGTGGAGCGGTACCTGGCCACCGCCGCGGAGGTCCTCGGCGACGACGGCGACGCCTACGAGGCCGCCATCACCGAGCGGTACCCCGACTACGACGGGACGTTCGTCATCGACATCGCCAACCGGTACCTGTTCGGCGCCGGGCACTGACGCCGGCCCCGGGCGTCGCCCGGGGACGGGGTGGTCCGAACGGGTGACGGTCTGGCGGCCGGAGGGCCACTCCTCCAGGATGCGGAGGGTGGACACCGGGACCGACACCTCGCTGCGGTCCGGCCTCGCGCGCTGGCGTCGCGGCACGCGGCCCCGCCACGGCGCGCTCGTCGCCTCCGACGTCTGCCTGGCCGCCCTGGTGGTGGGAGTGGCCGTGCTGCTGGGGATCCAGGACATCAGCCCCTGGCTGACCGTCCTGGGCGGGCTGGCGGCCGTCGGGGCCACCGCCGACGCCGTCCGCGAGGTGCACCTCCTGCGGCGAGCCGCCCGAGACGGCTGACCCCGGGGTCAGCCGTCCATCCGCGGGCTCAGCTCCCGCCGTGGACCAGCGCCGCGCCGGCTGCGCGCAGTTCCTCGTACGCGACGGCGGCGTGGTCCCAGAAACTGCCCGCACGCTCGGCCTCCGCCTCGCTCCAGGCGGAGAAACCCCGCTTGAACGCCAGGACGCCGAGTTCGGCCGCGACGTGCGCCTGCACCTCCGGAACCCCTCTGCCCTGCAACGCCTCGGCCATCGCCGCGGCCATCCCGACGCTCTTGAGGGCGTCGCGCTCCTGGAGTTCCGCACTGGCCGCGACGGCGGCCTTGAGGCGGGGGCCGAGTTCCCGGTTCGCCGGGCCCATGGCGTCGCAGGCGAGTTCGAGGCCGGCGGCGACCGCGTCCAGCGGCGGGGCCCCCTCGGGCGCCGCGGCGATGCCCTCGGCGAGCAGGGCGCTGAGGGTCTCCTGCCCGGCGACCAGCAGTTCCCGCTTGTCGGGGAAGTGCCGGAAGAACGTGCTCTTGGTGACGCCGGCCCGCTCGGCGATCTGGGTCACGGTCGTCGCGTCGTACCCCTGCTCGGTGAACAGGTCGACCGCGGCGACGACCAGCCGTTCGCGGGCTCCCGGTTCCCATCGCGCCATGGCCCCACCCTAGGTCACGGGACAACAGTCCCGTCCTGACGGGACAAGGGTCCCATCAGGGGCGTACGGTGAGTTCCACGGGACAACGGTCCCGTCACCCTGACCTGGAGGTTCACCCATGCACGTCCTCCTCACCGGCGCCACGGGCACGATCGGTTCCGCCGTGGCGGCCGAACTGCTCGCGCACGGCCACACCGTCCTCGCCCTCGCCCGCTCCGACGCCTCCGCCGACGCCGTCCGCGCCCTCGGAGCCGAACCCCTGCGCGGCTCCCTCGCCGACCTCGACGTCCTGCGCGCCGGGGCCACAGCCACCGACGGCGTCGTCAGCCTCGCCTTCGACCACGCGACGCCCGACGCGGACGCCCTCGCGGCCTCCGTCGCCCAGGAGGCCGCCGCCGTCGCGGCCTTCGGCGACACCCTCGTGGGCACCGGGAAACCGCTCGTCGTCGTCTCGGGGACGCCCGCCGTCCCCGGACGCGCTGCGACGGAGGCGGATCCGCTCCCGACCGACGGTCCCGTCGCCGGGCGCGGACGCACGGTCACGGCTGCGTTGGCCCTCGCCGACCGCGGCGTCCGGGTCTCCTCGGTGCGCATGCCCCGCACGGTGCACCAGCGCGGCACCGGAGGTTTCGCGGGGCTGCTCACCGACGCGGCCCGCCGCAGCGGCGTCGCGGGCCACCCCGGCGACGGCACCCAGCGCTGGCCCGCTGTGCACGCCGCCGACGCGGCCTCGCTCGTCCGGCTCGCCCTGGAGTCGGCGCCCGCCGGCACGTCCTGGCACGCCGTCGCCGACGAGGGGGACGCGGTCCGCGACATCGCCGCCGTCATCGGACGGCGGCTCGGACTGCCCGTCCGCGCCGTCCCGGCCGAGTCGTTCGGCCCCTTCGGACCCGTGTTCGCCGCCGACCAGCCGGCCTCCAGCGCGCACACCCGGGCGGTGCTCGGCTGGGAACCGCGCCACCCCGGCCTGCTCGCGGACCTGGAACTCCTCGAACCCTGAGGGGTGCGCCTCACCCGGCCTGCGAGAGCAGGTGCACGACGAGCGCGAGGTCGGGCTGCCCCGCCACCGCGAAGGACGCGTGCGGGACGTCGAGGACGCCGCGTCCGGCCAGGCGCAACCGCTTCGTCCCGCTGCGGCTCGCCCGCACGTCGTGCCGCGACCACCACTCCCTCGCCTGCGGACTCACCGCCCGCAGGTCGGCGACGAGCGCGTCGCGGCGTGGGTCGTCGGGCCGCTGGGCGACCGTCGCGCGCAGACGCGCCAGGAGGTCCTGCGCGACGGCGTCCCACTGCACCAGCACCTCACGCGCGGCCGGGTCGGTGAACACCCACCGCGCCAGGTTCGGGGCGGGACCACCCACCAGGAGCGGGAACACCGCCGCCGCGGCCGGGTTCCACACGAGCACGTCGAACGTGCCGGTCACGACGTAGGCCGGGTCGGGGTCCAGCGCCCGGACCACCCCGGCGACGGCGACCGGGACCTCGGGCGCGGAGGGTTCCAGGGGTGGAGCCGTGAGGTCCACGACGTGACGACGCTCGGCGGCGGTGAGCTGCAGCGCCGTGGCGAGGGCGTCGAGCACCTGGCGGGAGGGGCGGACGTCGCGGCCCTGTTCGAGGTACGTGAGCCAGGTGGCGCTGATCCCCGTCAGCACGGCCAGCTCCTCCCGGCGCAACCCCGGGGTCCGGCGACGGCCGGTGAGCGGCAGGCCCACGTCCGCGCAGGTGAGCCGTTCGCGGCGGCTGCGGAGGAACGACCCCAGTTCCCGGCGGCGCGCGGCGGCGACGGAACGGTCCTCGACGACGGTCACCGAACCTCCCGCGGCGGTGCTCGCCTGGTACCCCGGGTACCAGGACGAAGGGATTCTGGATACCAGGCTAGACCCGTTCGACGCTGGTCCGGTGAAGACCTGGTTCCTCGACGAGACGTCCTCCGACCTGCGGCGGGAGGAGGTGCCCGAGCCCGTGCTGCGGCCGGGCGCCGCGTTGGTGGACGTGCTGGCCGTGCACGTCCCCGCCTACACCTCCGCACTGACGACCGGCGCCCGCGGCGACCTGCCGACGCCGATGGTCCTGGGCACCGGCGGGGTCTGCCGCGTCACGGCCGTCGCCGACGACGTCTTCGGCGTCCACGTCGGCGACGTGGTGGTCAACGGCGGCCTGCTCCGCTCGACCGACGTCACCCGCCCCGAGGAGTTCATCCTGTCCTGGACGGGCATCGGCGGCACCGGGGACCGCACGCCCGACGTCGCCCGCCTGCGAGGGGTGTGGCGGGACGGCACCTTCGCCGAGCGCGCGGTCCTGCCGGCCTCCGTGCTCGTGCGGCTGCCCGGCGCCGAGGAGGACCCCAGGCCCGAACGCCTCGCCGTGCTCCCCTGGCTGGCCATCGCCGCGCAGGGGTGGGACCGCGGCGGCCAACGCCCCGGCGACGGCGTGGCCGTCCTGGGGGCCACCGGCCAGCTCGGCGGCGCGGCGGTCCTGCTCGCCCTCGCCCGGGGGGCGTCGCGCGTCGTGGCCGTCGGCCGCAACGCCGAGGCGCTGGACCGGCTGGCCGCCCTCGACACCCGCGTCGTCCCGGTCGTCCTCACCGGGGACCGCCGGCGGGACGCGGCGGCCGTCGCGGCCGGAGGAGCTCCCGGCGTCGTCCTCGACGCGCTCGGTGCCGCCACGAGCGCCGAACCCACCCTGACGGGTTTCGACAGCCTCGCCCCCGGGGGGACGCTCGTCCTCGTCGGTGGCGTCCGGCACGACCTGACGATTCCCTACGGCTACCTCATGCGCCGGCGCCAGACCGTCACGGGGTCCTGGATGGCCCGTCCGGAGACGCTGGCGACGGTGTGGCGGCTCGTGCACGGCGCGGTCCTGGACCTCGACGCGGTGGCGGTGGCCACCGTCGGGCTCGACGACCCCGCCGGCGCGCTGGACCAGGCCGCACGGTCGCGCGGGCTGGAGTTCGTCGTCCTGGTCCCCTGAGGCCGGACACTCACGTGCCCGCGACCCCGGGCCGGTGGGCCGGAGGTGCCGGGAGCTCCTCGCCCCACACCTCGACGAGCTCGGTCACGAGACCGTCCGCCACGCGCAGGAACGAAGCGACGTGGAACACCCCGTCGCCCCCGGACGCGGGGGTGACCCGTGCCCGCAGCACCGCGCGGTCACCGGAGGCGACGAGGTCGGTGACGGTGAACCGCCAGCCGCCGGGGTAGTCGCGGTTGAAGGCGACGAACTGCTCGCCCGTGAACGTCTCCCCGGTGTGGACCAGGGTCGCGGTGGACCCCGGCGCCAGGAGGGAGGCGAGGGAGGCCCAGTCGCGGTCGTCGACGGCGTCGGCGAAGGACCGGGCGACCCGTCCGGCTGCGCCCTCCTCGCCGCTCACGCGTCGATGGCCACGTCGCCCAGGGGCCGGCTGCAGCAGATGAGGACCTTGCCCGCCGCGATCTCCCGCGGGCGGATGCCGCCGTTGTGCTGCATGTCGACCTCGCCGGTCAGGAGCACCGTCTTGCACGTGCCGCACATGCCCTGGCTGCAGGAGCTCGGCGGGGACATCCCGGCACGGAACGCCGCGTCGAGGATGAACTCGTCCGGGGCGCAGGGGAAGGTGCGGCCGGACTTCGCCATCGAGATCGTGAACGTCCCCGCGTCCGCCCCCGCCGGGACGTCCGCCCCGATCGACCCCACGTCGACGGGGTCGGTGTCGGCGAAGGCCGCCTGCGGCAGTGCCTCGAAGGTGAACGTCTCCTCGTGGTGGTGGGCGAGGTCGAACTCCAGCTCGCCGAGGATCTCCCGGACCGTGGCCATGTAGCCGTCGGGGCCGCAGACGAACACCTCGCGGTCGTGCAGGTCCGGGGCGATCTCCCGCAAGGCCTCGCGCGTCAGCCGACCCTTCCAGCCCCACCACTCCTGGCCGGGGCTGTCCTGGCTGCAGACCTGCACCACGTTGACCGTCGGGAACTGGGTGGGCAGCCCGAGCAGTTCGGGCCGGAAGATGATGTCCGCCGGGCTGTGCGCGGAGTGGACGAAGACCACGTCGACGTCGGACCCCAGGTCGACGAGGGTGCGCGTCATCGAGATGAGCGGCGTGATGCCCGACCCCGCGGAGAGGAACAGGTACTTGCGCGCGGGGTGGTGGACCATGCTGAACGCCCCGAGCGGCGGGGCCGCCGACACCCGGTCCCCCACCGACAGGTGGTCGTGCAGCCAGTTCGAGACGAGTCCGCCGGGTTTGCGCTTCACCGTGATGGCCAGACGGTGCGGCCGGGTCGGCGGGGAGGAGATCGTGTAGGAACGCTGGAGGCGCTGCCCGTCGACGTCCAGGTGCAGGGTGATGAACTGCCCCGGGTCGAAGTGGAAGACCTGCGGGCCGACCGGCTCGAACCAGAACGTCTTGACGTCGTGGGTGATCTCCCGGACCCCGCCGCAGACGAGTTCGGCGACGTCGACGTCGTCGCCCCAGGCCGTGATCTCGCCGGGGTGCGGGACGCCCTGCGTCTCGGTGACCGTCACGCGATCGCCTCGAGCAGCCGCGTCACGTACCAGTTCACGAACGCCTCGACGTCGTCCTCGACCATCGAGTACGGCCCCGGCACGTACCCGGGGTTCGCGCAGCCGACCTGCGTCCCGGCGACCAGCGCCCGGTCCTGGTCGTTGGTGGCGCGCCACACCATCGTCAGCGCGTCGAGGTCGTAGTCGACGCCCTCGACCGCGTCCGGGTGGACGAGCCACGTCGTGCGCAGCGTGCTCGTGCCCGTCGAGGTCGGCAGCACGGAGAACACCACGGCGTGGTCGGACAGCAGGTGGAACCAGGAGTTCGGCTGCATGTGCAGCGAGAGGTCCCCGAAGGCGGCGTCCTGCACGGACCCCAGCAGCTTCGTGCAGACCGCGGCGCCGTTCGGGGCGAAGGACTTTCCCTCCCCGTCCAGGGGCAGGTGCGAGAGCTGGAAACCCACCTGGCGCGTGTCCAGTTCGCGGTGGTCGCGCAGCGGCAGGCCGTGGTCGGCCCGCACCTTCGCCAGCGCGTCGGCCGCCTTGACGTAGCGGTCGTACAGCGGCTTCAGGCGGGGGGTGATGTCCTCGGCCTCGTAGGCGAAGAGGGGGAAGTACGCCGTGATGAGTTCGGGGTGCCCGTCGCAGTGGTAGCACTCGCGGTTGTTCTCCATGACGAGCTTCCAGTTGCCCGCCTCCTGCAGGTCGTACGTCACGGCGACCTTGGCGCGGTCCAGCTCGTACGGCCGCAGGTGGGGTTCGAGGACCTCCGCCACGGCGTCGAAGTCCTCGGGCGCGTCCTGGGCCAGGCAGATGAACACCAGGCCGGCGAGGTTGCGGACGTGCACCGACCGCAGCGAGAAGCAGGACTTGTCGAACGTCGCCGGCTGCGACTCGGCGAACAGCAGCTTGCCGTCCACCCCGTACGTCCACCGGTGGTACGGGCAGACGATGTTCCCGACCGACCCCTGCCGCTCCGGCAGCAACCGCGACCCCCGGTGGCGGCACACGTTGTGGAACGCCTGCACCTGCTCGTCGTCGTCGCGGACCACGATCACCGACCAGTCGCCCACCTCGACGGTGACGAAGTCCCCGGGTTCGGGCAGTTCGGCCGCCGCGGCGACGAAGATCCAGTTCCGCCCGAACACGACGTCGAGGTCGCGTTCGTACACCTCCTGCGAGGTGTAGAAGGGCGCCTCCAGGCTCATGCCCGGGACGCGACGGCGCACCAGCTCGTCGACGTCCTCCGGGGTCTGCTGGACCCCCGGAGCGCTGCGGGGGGCGACGGTGTGAGCGGTCATGCTGCGCTCCCTCTCGAGGAGTTCGGTCCTGGCCGGTCCGTTCCGCATCACGGAACAGGTGCCTCATCGCGGAACGAGTCTGGGACCGCGGAGAAGGCCGTGTCAAGCAACGCGCGGGGCGCCGCGGCCGGCCGCCGGGAGACGGCCGATCACAGCGCCCCGCAACGCCTTGCGAGCGTCAGTCGTCGACCGTGACCGGCGCCTTGGACACGTCCACCTGCACCGGTCGCGGGCTCACCGGACGCATGAGGCGGTCGGACCGGATGTCCTTGGTGATGGCGATGCACAAGGCCACCATGACGACGAGGAACGGGGTCGCGGCGATGATCGTGACGTTCTGCAGCGCCTGCAGGCCGCCGGCGTAGAGCAGGACCACGGCCACCGCACCGGTGAGCACACCCCACAGGGCGGTCAGCCAGCGCCGGGGTTCGTCGTCGCCGTGGCTCGACAGGGACGCCATGACGATGCTCGCCGCGTCGGCGCCCGAGACGAAGAAGATGGCGACGAGGACGACCACGAGCACGGAGGTGACGCCGGCCAGGGGGAACTGCTGGAGCAGCGTGAACATCTGGGTGTTCTGGTCCGGGCTGGCCAGGACGTCCAGCGCCCCGGTGAGCTGCTCGTGGATCGCGGTGCCGCCGAAGACGGAGAACCACACGAGGGAGACGAGGGTCGGGATGAGCATGACGCCCACCACGAACTCGCGGATGGTCCGGCCGCGGGAGATCTTCGCCAGGAACGCGCCGACGAAGGGCGTCCAGGAGATCCACCACGCCCAGTAGAAGATGGTCCAGCCCGACAGCCACTCCGAGCCGCCGTAGGCGCCGGTGCGCACCGACATCTCCGGCAGGTGGGCCAGGTAGTTCCCCGCGGCGTTCGGCATCAGGTCGAGGATGAACACCGTCGGGCCGACGACGAACAGGAACAGCAGCAGGACCCCGGCGAGCACCATGTTCGTGTTCGAGAGGATCTTCACGCCGCGCTCGATGCCGCTGATGGCCGAGACCACGAAGCACAGCGTGAGGACGGCGATGATGCCGACCTGCCAGCCCGTGCCGCTGCCGGCACCGAACACCTGCGACAGGCCGCCGTTGATCTGCGCGGCCCCCAGGCCCAGGCTCACGGCCGAGCCGAAGATCGTCGCGAAGATGGCCAGGACGTCGATGGCGCGGGCGGCCCCGGCCCCACGGGGTCCGCGCAGCAGGGGCGCGAAGGCGGCCGAGAAACCTCCGGACCTCCCCTTGCGGTAGCTGGAGTAGGCCAGGGCCAGACCCACCACCGCGTAGATGGCCCACGGGTGCAGGCCCCAGTGGAACAGCGCGTAGTTCATCGCCTCACCGGCGGCGGCGTCCGTGCCGGGCTCGGTGCCCGCCTCCGGCGGCGTCATGAGGTGCGTCACCGGCTCGGTGACGCCGTAGAACATCAGGCCGATGCCCATGCCCGCCGAGAACATCATGGCGATCCAGGACGCCCGGGAGTGCTCGGGCCGCTCGTCGTCGGCCCCGAGGCGGATGCGACCCACGCGGCTGAACGCCAGGACGAGCGCGAACACCACGAAACCCGTCGCCCCGAGGACGAACGCCCAGCCGAGGTTGCCGGTGATCCAGGACAGCGCCGTCCCCGTGCCCGAGGCCAGCCGGCCGGGGACGACCACCCCGACCGCGAGGAGGACGGCCACGACCACCAGGGAGGCGGCCAGCACCGGGACGTCCAGCGGTCTTCTCCGCCTGTTCTCCGCACGCTCTTCGTCGATCTCCTGCTCGATCACGAGAGGTCCTCTCCGGAGGGGGTGCCGAGCACCCGGTGGGTGGGAGTGACGCTGTGGCACGGTAGTGCGGTTGTTGCGCGATGAGCAACGAGTTCACCAGAACGCAACAGAGCGGGAACACTCGCGGAACACCGGCCCGCCGGGGCGGCGACCCCAGGACGGTGGGAGCATCCCGGGGACGGTCCACGGGACCCGGACGACGGAGCGGCGCACAGGAGGACGAAGGACCATGGCGACGGGAACACGGATCGTGGCGTGCCCGGTGGCGGACCTGCCGCCGGGTGAAGTGGTGCGGGTGGACCGCCCCGAGCTCAGGGCGCCGGTCTCGGTGTTCAACGTCGAGGGCGAGTTCTTCGCGATCGACGACACCTGCACCCACGCCGACGAGTCCCTGGCGCAGGGCTGGGTGGAGGACTGCGCCGTGGAGTGCCCCCGGCACGCCTCGGCGTTCGACCTGCGCACCGGAGTCCCGTCCAGCCCGCCGGCCCTCACGCCGGTGCGGACGCACCTGGTCGAGGTCGTCGACGGGGACGTGGTCGTCGAGGTGGGCACACCCCGACCCGCCTGAGCAGCCACGGCACCTCCGACGGTCCGGACGAGGTCGTCGCCTCGTCGCGACTGATATACCAGTGCGCAGACTACGGAGGCGTGGGGAGCGGCGTCAAGGGTCGGCGGGTACGGTGGACCGCGGTGTGCCGGGAAGTCTGGTCGGCGGTCGCTGCGGCGATCTGCTCGTCCGTCGACCCCGGAAGGACCCCGTGACTCCGCCCCCCACCACCCCCACGCCCCGCCGCACCCTCTTCTCCCGGGGCTCCTGGACCGAGACGCAGCGCGTCGCCGAGGTGCTGCGCAAGGAGACCGTCGGTGGGCTGCTGCTGCTCGTCGGGACCGTGGTGGCGCTGGTCTGGGCCAACTCCCCCGCCTCCGGTTCCTACGCGGGACTGCGCGACCTCGTCGTCGGCCCCCACGCCCTGCACCTGGACCTCTCGCTCGGCCAGTGGGCCGCCGACGGCCTGCTGGCGGTCTTCTTCTTCATCGCCGGCCTCGAGCTCAAGCGGGAGTTCGTCGCGGGTGACCTGCGCGACCCCCGGCGAGCGGTCGTGCCCGTCGTCGCCGCGGTCGGCGGCATGGCTGTCCCCGCGCTGCTCTTCGCGCTCGTGACCGCGGGTGACGGGGACGCGACGAGGGGCTGGGCGATCCCGACCGCGACGGACATCGCGTTCGCCGTGGCGGTCCTCGCCGTCATCAGCACCCACCTGCCGTCGGCGCTGCGCACGTTCCTGCTCACCCTGGCCGTCGTCGACGACCTGCTCGCCATCACGATCATCGCCGTCTTCTACACCGACCAGCTCTCCGTCGGGCCGCTGCTGGGGGCGCTGGCCGCCGTCGCCGTCTTCGGGGTGCTCGTGCAACGACGAGTGCGCACGTGGTGGCTGCTCGTCCCGCTGGCCGTCGTGGCCTGGGCCCTCATGCACGCCTCGGGGGTGCACGCCACGGTCGCCGGGGTGCTGCTCGGCTTCACCGTGCCCGTGGTCCGCTCCCAGGCGGCGGGCGGGCCGGAGGCCGGTCCCGGGCTGGCCGAGCACTTCGAGCACCGCTGGCGTCCGCTGTCGGCCGGCTTCGCGGTGCCGGTCTTCGCCTTCTTCTCGGCGGGGGTCACGGTCGGCGGGTTCTCCGGCCTCGTCGAGTCCCTGCAGGACCGCGTCGCGCTGGGCATCGTCGCCGGGCTCGTCGTCGGCAAGACCGTGGGCATCCTCGGCGCGACGGCGCTGGTCTGCCGCTTCACCCGCGCGCGGCTCGACAGCTCCCTGTCGTGGTGGGACGTCCTGGGCGCTGCCATGCTCGGCGGCATCGGGTTCACCGTCTCGCTGCTGATCGGCGAGCTGGCGTTCGGCGCGGGGAGCCTGCGGGACGAGCACGTCAAGGTCGGGGTGCTCACCGGGTCGCTGGTGGCCGCGGCCCTGGCGACCGTCGTCCTGCGGCTGCGCAACCGCACCTACAAGCGGCTGCACGAGCTGGAGCAGGTCGACGAGGACGGCGACGGGATCCCGGACGTCTACCAGCAGCGCCCCGCGGGCTGAGGTCAGGCGCGCCAGCCGAGGGCGGCCGAGGCGCGGTCGGCGGCCGCCACCACGGCCGGCGTGATCTCGCACAGCCGGTCGGCGGTGAGGCGGTAGGACGGCCCCGACACGCTGAGCGCCGCCAGGACCTCGCCGTCGGCCCCCCGCACGGGGGCCGCGACGGCGTTGAGCCCGACCTCGAGCTCCTCCGTCGTGGTGGCGAACCCGTCGACGGCGATCTTGTCGAGCTGCTCCTCGAGGTCGCGACGTCGGGTCGTCGTCGCGTCCGTGTACCGGCGCAGCCGGCCGGCCGTGCCGGCCGCTCGCACCGGGGCGCAGAACGCCATGAGGACCTTGCCGCTGGACGTGGCGTGCAGGGGCGTGCGCTCCCCGATCCAGTTGTGCGTGACGACGGACGACGCGCCGCGGACCTGGTCGACGTTGAGCGCCGCGTCGCCGTCGGCGAGGGCGATGTTCACCGTCTCCCCGGTCGTCGCCGCGAGCTCCTCGCAGGCCGCCCGCGAGCGCCGCGTGACGTCGAGCTGGTCGGTCACGGCGCCGGCGAGCCGGACGACGGCCATGCCGAGGCGGTACTTGCCGCGGTCGCCGACCTGCTCGACCAGTCCGCGCGCCTCCAGGGCCGTGACGAGGCGGAAGGCGGTCGACTTGTGGACCTCGAGCCGCTGGGCGATCTCGGTGACGCCGCCCTCCCCGAGCTCGGCGAGGACCTCCAGGACCGTCACGGCCCGGTCGACGGACTGCACCGGGGAGGTGCGCGCGTCGGGGGTGCCGGTCATGGCGTCATGGTGTCAGGGTGTCCGCGCCCGTCGGGCCGGGGCGTGCCCGGTACCCGCCCCGGACCCTGCACCGGGACTGGTGTACCAGACGACGCGTAGGGTGAGGCCGTGAGCGCACCGACGACCACGCACGCGGGTCAGGAGACCTCCCCCGCGGCCCGGTCACTGGCGGACGTGGCCTACGAACGCCTGCGGGACCGGCTCGTGGTGCTCGACATCCGGCCGGGCGAGCCGCTCAACGACGACCTGCTGGCCAAGGAGTTCGGCGTCGGGCGCACCCCCGTCCGCGAGGCCCTCAAGCGCCTCGAGGTGGACCGGCTCGTCGTGGCCTACCCGCGCCGCGGGACCTTCGCCACGACCGTCGACATGACCGACCTGGGCCACATCTCCGAGGTCCGGCGTGCGCTCGAACCGGCGGCCGCGGCGGCCGCCGCCCGCCGCGCCGGACCCGCGGCGCGCGAGGAGATGCGCGCGCTGGCCCGCACGGTGGCGACGCTGCACGCGGCCGTCGACGGCGGCGACCTCACCCAGCGCGAGCTCATGGAGCACGACGTCGACGTGCACCGCAGCATCTACCGGCACAGCCAGAACCCCTACCTGCAGGACGTGCTCGTCCGGCTCGACAACCTCGCCACGCGCATCTGGTGCCTCGTCCTGGACCGGCTGCCGGACTTCGCCGGGCACGTCGGTGAGCACGTGGAGCTGCTCGAGGCGATCGTCGCGGGCGACGCCGACCGCGCGGCCGAGCTCGCCCTCGCCCACGTCACGGGCTTCGAGGAGTCGGTCCGTCAGGTCCTCTGACGCCCCTCCGGACGGGTCCGCAGGGGCCCGGTGCACAGGTGACGCACACCTCGGTGCGCACATTGTCCGCCGGAGCGGGCGGACGATGCGCCAAGATGTCGTCCGTGCGCCGCCTCGACTCCATCGATGCCCGGATCCTCCTCGCGCTGGACGAGGACCCGCGCGCGACCGTGCTCGGCCTGTCGCGCCAGCTCGGCCTGGCCCGCGGCACCGTCCAGGCCCACCTGGAACGGCTGGAGTCCGACGGTGTGCTGCACCGGTTCTCCCGGCGGCTCGCGCCCGCGGCCCTGGGCTTCTCGGTCTCGGCGTTCGTCATGATCGAGATCCACCAGGGCCAGCAGGAGGACACCCTGCGCCGGCTGCGCGAGACCCCCGAGGTCCTCGAGGTGCACGGCATCACCGGCGACGGCGACCTCATGTGCCGCATCGTCGCCCGGGACGCCGACGACCTCTACCGCGTCGGCCAGGAGGTCCTGTCCATCCCCGGGGTCGTCCGGACGAGGACCTCCCTGGCCATGCGCGAACTGGTCCCCTACCGGGTGGACCCGCTGCTCACCGACCTCGCGGACTGACGCCGGCCGCTCTCGGCCGCCCGCCGCGGCCCGGGGGCAGGTGGTCGGCGGGCCGTCTGCGCCGGGTGGCCGACCCCCTCCTGACCGCGGACGGGTCGACCGCCAGGCGCGGGAGGCCGGACAGCGCGTCCGGTCCCTGCCACGGGCGCTGGGGTGCGGCGGCGGCGGGCCGGTCCAGGACCGCCGTCCCCGTCCCCCGTCCCACACCGGTCCACAGCGTCCGCTTGCGCCGCAACGGTTCAGAACCCTCAGCGGGAGCCTCCCCGCTCGTGGGGACGGCGTCCGTCAGCGCGACCGTCGTCGGGCGGGCGGGCCGGCGGCGGCCGGTGCGGGCCGCGAGGATCGCGCCGATCCCGAGCAGGAGCAGGGCGATCCCGAGGACGAGCGGCTTCGAGTCCGCCCCGGTGCGGGCCAGTCGCGTCACCGCGGCACCCGCCGCCTTGACCGCGGTCGCCGACCCGGAGGCCGCGCGGGCCGTCGTGGCCGAGCCGCTGGCGGGTCGCGCCGCCGTCGCCGGCGCCGGCGAGGCCGACGTGGGAGCCGGGCTGCCCGCCGCGGTCCCGGGGGCGGGTGCCCCCGGCGCCGTGGGCAGGGCCGGGTCGGTCGGCAGCGGGGCGCCGGCCGCGGACTGCGGCACGACGAAGCTGCGGACCTCGCTCGTCCCGACGGCGGTCCCGTCGGCGAGCGTCTGCACGGCGCGGATCGACGTCGTCCCCGCAGGCAGGGGGTTCGCCGGCACCAGGCTCCACGTCCCGTCGGCCGCGACGAGCGCGACGCCCAGGACGTTGCCCGCGGAGTCGAGGACGGTGATCGTCGCCCCCGGCTCCCCGGTGCCCGTGATGGTCGGGCGGTTGCCCGCCAGGACCTGACCCTCCGTCGGGGTGAGGACCGTGGGCGGCGCGACGGCCGGCGTCGCGGCCGCGGCGCGCAACAGGCGGACCGTCTGCGACGTCGAGCTCACGGTGGTGGTCGAGGTGTCGTCGGCGAGCAGCGTCACCGTGCGCGAGGACAGGAGACGGGCGGTCCCCCGCTCCTGGGTCGTGGCCGGGGTCGAGCTCGAGCGGGTCGTGCTCTTCGTGACCATGCCCGGACCCCACGCGACGTCCTGGTGGGCCACGACGTAGCGCATGCCCATGTCGATGTCGACGTGGTCGGCGCGCCAGCGGCCGTCCGCGCCCACGAGGATCTGCCCGAAGTCGTGGTCGGTGCTCGAGTTCGTCCACAGCCGCACGACGCCGCCGGGTTCACCGGTGCCGGTCACGGTCTCGTGGCCGGTGGTGTTCAGGGTCAGGTCGAGCGGGGTGTCGATCTCGACCGGAGCCGGAGCGTTCGGGTCGATGGTCACCGTGGTCGTGTTCGAGGTCTTGGCGACCCCGCCCAGGACCTGCGTGGCGATCACCGTCGTGTCCCCCGTGGGCAGGTCGGTGCCGGAGGGGACGACCCAGGTGCCGACCGTCGGGTCAGCGGCGCTGGCCGTGGCGACGGCGGTCCCGACGACCCGGCCGTCGAGCGTGCGCAGCGTCACGGTCGACCCGGGGGCCGCCGTGCCGGAGAACGTGGGACGGGTCCTCGGCGTCACGGTGCCCGTGATGGGCGAGGTGATGACGGGTCCGACACCGGCGGCGGCGGTGATCGTCAGCCGGTTCACGGCCGACGTCGCGCGCTTGCCGTCCGCGCTCACCTGGGTGGCCGTCAGGACGTGCGTCCCGGCGGTGAAGGCGGTCGTGGGCGCGATGGTCCACATGCCGTTGGCGTCGGCGACGACGGTGCCGAGGACGGTCGCGCCGTCCTTGACGATGACGGTGCTGCCCGGCGCCGCGCGGCCGCGGACCAGTTGGTGGCCCTGCGCGGTCACGTACCCGTCGGCCGGGACCACGATGGAAGGTCCTTGCGTGGCCGGCGTGGCCGGCGTGGCCGGCGCGGTGGGCGTGGTCACCGTGGGGGTGCTGGTCGGGGTGACCGTGACCGTGACGGTCGGGGTGACCACCGGGGTGCTCGTGGTCGGCACGGAGGTGGTGGGCACCGAGGTCGTCGGCACCGAGGTGGTCGGCACGGAGGTCGCGCACACGGGTGCGCCGAGGAGGTCGCAGAGCGTTCCGGTGGGCGTGCCCGTGGGGGTGCCCGTCGGAGCGGTCGTCGGGGTGCCGGTCGGGGTGCCGGTCGGGGCCCCGGTCGGCAGGTCCGTCGGGGTCGACGTGGTGGGCGTCCCGCTCGCCGTCGGGCACAGGCCGACGGCGCCCAGGAGGTCGCACAGTCCGCTCGTCGCGGTGGTCGTCGCGGTGCCCGTCGGAGTGCCCGTCGGGGTGCTCGTCGGGACCGTGGTGCTGCCCGTGTCGGTGGGGACACCCGTGGGGGTGGTGGGCGTGCTCGTCGGGGTGTCGGTCGGGCAGAGCAGCCCACCGAGCACCGGGATCCCGCAGACGGCAGCGCTGGTCGTGGGCGAGGCCGATGCGGTCGGCGTGTCCGTGGGCGTCGCGGTGGACGTGTCCGTGGGCGTCGCGGTGGACGTGCCGGTCGCGGTGGCGGTGTCCGTCGGCGTGCCGGTGGACGTGGTCGTCGGCGTCGGCGTCGGCGTCGGCGTCGGCGTGGTCACCGGGCCGAGCGAAACGTGCACGTCGAGGGCCGGCGCGGACGTGTTGCCGGCCGGGTCGGTCTGGACGGCGGTGAGGATCGTCAGCAGGCTCAACCCGTTGCCGTGCACCGCCCACGCGCCCTGGGCGTCCGCGTCGGCCTCGCCGACGGGGGTGCCCGTCGTGGTGCGGACGACGACGTGGGCGAAGGGTTCGGCGGTGCCCGCGACGGTCCCGGCGCCGGTGGTGTCGACGAGCGCGGACGTCACGACCGGCGGCAGGGCCGTGGTGTCGGTGGTGAACGTGACGGCCGGGGAGTCCGTGGAGACGTTGCCGAGGGCGTCGGTCTGCACCGCGGTCAGCGTGTGCGCACCGTCCGCGAGCGCCGTGCCGGGCCGGACGACCCAGGTGCCGTCGGCGGCCACGGGCGTGGCGGGCAGGGCGGTGCCGTCGAGCGTGACGACGACGGACCCGTTGGGCTCGGCCGTCCCGCTGAGGGACGGGCGGGTGTCGCGGGTCGTCGTGCCGCTGGTGGGCGCGGTCACGGCGGGCGGCGCCGCGGACGTGTCCACGGTGAGCTGCACGGGGGCGGGGGCGGAGACGTTGCCGGCCGCGTCGACCTGGACCACCGTCACCGTGAGCGGACCCTCGGGGGTGCCGGCGGGCAGGGCCACCGGCGCGAGGGCGAAGGTGCCGTCGGCGGCGGCCGGAGCGGTCGCCAGGACGGTGCCGTCGGCGGCGAGGAGCCGGACGGTGGCGCCGGGCTCGGCGCCCGCACCACTCACGGCGGGGACGGTGTCGCGCACGGCGACGGTCCCCAGCGGAGAGGCGACCGTCAGCGCGTCGGGAGCGGTGGCGTCGCTGGTCCAGCTGACGCTCGTGGGCGCCGAGGGGCGGCCGAAGCGGTCGACCTGCTCGGCGGTGGCGGTGTGGCGGCCGTCGGGCAGCGTGCCGGCGGCGACGGACCACTCGCCCCGGGCGTCCGCGGTGGCCGTGCCGAGGACGCGGCCCAGCTCGTCGCGGACGGTGACGGTCGCGCCGGGGTCCGCGTCGGTCCCCGCGACGGTGACGGCCCCGTTCAACGCGGCACCGGCGGCCGGGGCGGTGATGGTCACCGGGGCCGGCGGGAGGGCGTCGACGGTGAAGGAGCGCTGGGTCGCGGAGGAGTTGCGGCCGTAGGGGTCCTTCGCGTTCGCCGTGACGGTGACGGGCCCTTCGGGCAGCGCGGAGACGACGACGGCGAACGCGCCGTCGGGCCCAGCCTGCCCGGACCCGACGTCCTGGCCACCCACGGTCAGCGTCACGACGGAGCCGGGTTCGGCGGTGCCGGTGACGAGGGGGGTCGACGTCGTGACCGTCGTGCCGGGGGCCGGGGCGGTGACCGCGGGGGCGTCGGGACGGGTGGAGTCGACGGTCAGCAGCACGGGCGCGCTGGCGTCGGAGGTGACCGCACCGCTGGTGTGGGTGGCGGTCACGATCCAGCCGCCGTCGCCGAGGGTCACGGGCGCCTCGAACGCGCCGGTGGCGGGGTCGAGCGTGGCGGACAGGGTGCGGGTGCTGCCGGTCGTGCCGGCCGAGGGGGTGACGGTGACGGTCACGGTGTCGCCGACGAGGGCGCCGGCCACGCTGCCGCGCACCGTGTTCGCCGCGTCGAGGGACGTCCCGGTGGGCGCCGCGACGACGGGCACGCTGACGGCGTTGGCCGGGGCGGTGACGGTGTAGCGGACGGTGGTCGGCAGCGAGGTGTTCCCCGCGGCGTCGGTCTGCGCGACGGCGACGGAGTGGGGGCCGACGGCCGCGGGCAGCGAGCCGGTGACGGTCCAGCGGCCCGCAGCGTCGACCGTGGTCGTGCCGAAGGAGGCGCCGTCGACGACGACGGCGACGGTGGCGCCCGGCTCACCGGTCCCGGTGACCGAGGTGGCGGTCACCGCGGCGGACGACCCGTCCTGGGGCGTCGTGACCCCGGGAGCGGCCGGGGCCTGGGAGTCGACGGTCACGAGGACCTGGGCGGAGGTGCTCTGGTTGCCGGCCGCGTCGGCGGAGACGGCGTAGAGGGCGGAGGGTCCCTCGGGCAGTGTGCCTGCGGGGGTGAGGCTCCAGCGGCCGGAGGCGTCGGCGGCGGTCGTGCCGAGGGTCGCGCCGGCCGCGGTCAGGACGGTGACGGTCGTCCCGGCCTCGGCGGTGCCGGAGACGACGGGGGCGGTGTTCCGGGTGACGGTGCCGGAGGCGGGAGCGGTGACGACCGGCGTCACGGGGGCGGTGGTGTCGGCGGTGACCGTCCAACCGGCGGAGGCGGCCGAGGCGTTGCCGGCGGCGTCCTTCGCGGTGGCGGTGAAGGTGTTCGGGCCCTCGACGAGGGTGACGAGGACGGTCCACGCGCCGCCGGCGTCGGCGGTGACGGGCCCGAAGGTGTCCGCGCCGCGGGAGAGGACGACGGCGCTGCCCGCTTCGGCGGTCCCGGTGAGCTGGTAGGTCGCCGTGCGCACGGGCGCGGCCGGGACCGGCGAGGTGATGACCGGCGCCGCGGGCGGGGTGCTGTCCACGGTGAGGGCGACGGCGGCGGAGGCGCCCGACGTCTGCGACCAGGCGGTCTGCGTCGCGCTGAGGGTGGTCGGGCCGTCGGGCAGGGTCGCGGTCGTCGCCCAGGTGCCGGCCGGGCCGACGGTCGCGGTGCCGACGGTCGCGGCGCCGCGCTTGAGGGTGACGGTCGCCCCCGGGACGCCCGTGCCGCTGACGGCGACGGCGCCGGAGGTGTGGACGGTGCCGTCGGCGGGGGCGGTGATGACGGGGGCGGGGACGGTGCAGTCCACGCCGCCCGCGGGTGCGGCGACGCGGGTGTCGAGGGGGAAGAGGTCGACGGTGGTCGACGCGACGCCGAGCACGTTGACCGACACGGTCAGCAGACCGGGGCTGGTGACGGAGGCGGAGCGGCCGTCGGACGGTTCGGTCCTCGTGGCGCCGTTGTACTTCAGGGTGATCGTCCCGGACGCGAAGGACTGCGACTGCCCCTTGGACAGGGTGACGGGCGAACCTGTCCCGACGGTCACGGTGGGCGCGGTGTCGGTGAAGGTCGCGACGGCTCCACCGGCGGTCCCCGAGGCGGTGACGGTGGCGGTCTGGCGCGGGACGTGGACGACGACGTTGCTGGTCAACGCCACGTCGACGGAGTCGGTGGTGGCGGCGGCGCGGACGCCGACGCGGCGGGAGGCGTCCGCGGCGGTGAAGCCCGTCGTCGTCGACGTCTTCAGGGCCTGCGTGTTCACCAGCGTGCCGACCTTCAGGCCCGCGGTCTGCGTCGTGGTGCTCGTCAGGTCGTACGCGTTCGGCAGGCAGACGGCGTCACCGGCCCAGCGGGCCCCGGCCGAGCCCTTGACTGCCTGGACGTCGAGCAGTCCGCTCGAGACCGCCACGCCGACACCGTTGGTGGCGGGCGTGGGGTTGTCGGCCGGCCCCTCCTGGTGGGCGACCCCGAGGGGGATGGACAGGCCCGCGATGCCGGCGCTCAGCGTGTTCACGTCGGCGACCACGCGCCGGGCGGAGCTGGAGTCGGCGGTCCCGACGGCGGGGCCGACGCCGACGGTGGCCAGGTTGGCACCCACGGCGGAGATCCCGACCTTCGCCAGCGTCGCGCCGCTGGTCGCCGACCACAGGGAGGACGTCGGCGAGGCGGAGGCGGCGGGGGCGAAGGGACCGCCGAGGAGGCCGACGCCGATGGACAGCGCGACGAGGCCCGCGAGGGCGTGCCGACCGCGGGCGGCGACGGCCGCCAGCGAGACGCTCGGGCGCGACAGCACCACGACCGTGACGGGGCGCGACTGGGGCACCCGGACCACCTCACTTCCGATCCACCACGCCGCGAGGACGTGACATCTAGAACTTCTAGACGTGGTTCGGACGACGACCCACCGGACTGGAGCGACCGGACCCCACGAACCTTCTAGAACGGCCATGTCCACCCGTTCGGCTCATCAAGCGCCCGGCGCAGGCCCCCCGGCGCGGACGGTCCGCCCCGGCGGGTACGGCAGAATCGGGCGCGTGTTGCGCTGGCTGACCTCAGGTGAATCGCACGGCCCCGCGCTGGCGGGCATCCTCGAAGGCCTCCCCGCCGGGGTCGAGGTCGACAGCGCGCAGATCCGCCAGGCGCTCGCGCGCCGCCGCCTCGGCCACGGCCGCGGCGCCCGGATGAACTTCGAGCAGGACGAGCTCGAGGTCATCGGCGGCATCCGGCACGGCCGCACCCAGGGCGGGCCGATCGCCCTGCGCATCGGCAACAGCGAGTGGCCCCGCTGGCAGGAGGTCATGGCCGCCGACCCGGCCGACGCCGACGGCCGCCGCTACGACGAGCCCGGCCGCATCCCGGCCCGCGGCCGCGCCGCCGCGCTGACCCGTCCCCGCCCCGGGCACGCGGACCTGACCGGGATGCAGAAGTACGGCTTCCCCGACGCCCGTCCCGTGCTCGAACGCGCCTCGGCCCGCGAGACCGCGACACGCGTGGCGCTGGGCGAGGTGGCCCGTGCCTTCCTGGCCCAGACGGTCGGCGCGGAGGTCCTGTCCCAC
This sequence comes from Kineococcus endophyticus, assembly GCF_040796495.1. Lineage (NCBI taxonomy): Bacteria > Bacillati > Actinomycetota > Actinomycetes > Kineosporiales > Kineosporiaceae > Kineococcus > Kineococcus endophyticus. Next base: position 235,944 of record NZ_JBFNQN010000002.1, read on the forward strand.
GTCGTGTCCATCGGCACCCAGGCGGTCGCCGAGGGCACCGTCCCCGCGCGCGGGCAGCGCGACGCCGTCGACGCCGACCCGGTCCGCTGCGCCGACCCCGAGGCGAGCGCCCGGATGGTGGCCGAGATCGACACCGCCCACGGCGAGGGCGACACCCTCGGCGGCGTCGTCGAGGTCGTCGTCCACGACCTGCCGCCGGGCCTGGGGTCCTACGTCCACTGGGACCGCAAGCTCGACGCACGCCTGGCCGCGGCCCTCATGGGCATCCAGGCCATCAAGGGCGTCGAGGTCGGTGACGGTTTCGAGACGGCCCGCCGTCGGGGTTCGCAGGCGCACGACGAGATCGAGCGCGTCGACGGCGGCGAGGGGACCGAGGGTTTCACCGTCCGGCGCCGCACCGACCGCGCGGGCGGCCTCGAGGGCGGCATGACGAACGGCGAGGTGCTCCGCGTCCGCGCCGCCATGAAACCCATCTCGACGGTCCCCCGCGCGCTCGACACCGTGGACACCGCGTCCGGCGGTGCGGCGCAGGCGATCGCGCAGCGTTCGGACGTGTGCGCGGTCCCGGCCGCGGGGGTGGTGGCCGAGGCCATGGTCGCCCTCGTGCTCGCCGACGCCGTCGTGGAGAAGTTCGGCGGGGACAACGTCGAGCAGGTCCGAGCGAACGTCCGCAGCTACCTCGACTCCCTCGAGGTCAAGGTCGCCCCGACGCCCTGATCCCCTCCGCGAGGGGTGCGGGAGTCACTGCAGCGCAGCGGTCAGGCGCATGACGTTGTCGACGTAGCGCTGCCGGAACGGCCGGCGCGCCCACTCCTGGGCGGTCAGTTCCACCGACCGTGCGCGGTAGTCGTCGACGACGGCGGCCAGGTCGGCGACGAACCTCGGTTCGAGGCCGAGCAACGAGACCTCGTAGTCGAGGTTGAAGGAGCGGATGTCCATGTTGCTGGACCCGATGACCGCCCGTTCGCCGTCCACCACGAGCACCTTGGCGTGCAGCACGGCGGGGGCGGGCAGCTGGTGGATCCGCACCCCGGCGCGCAGCAGCGAGGAGTAGTAGGACCGCTGGGCGTGGTGGACCATGAACTGGTCGGCCTTCTCCGAGACGAACAGTTCCACCTCGACCCCGCGGTAGGACGCCGTCGTGATCGCCTGTTCCAGGCCCTCGTCGGGGACGAAGTACGGGCTGACGATGGAGACCTTCCGCGTCGCGGCGTGGATGAGCGAGCAGAACATCCGCAGGTTCGGTTCCGTCGGGTAGCCCGGCCCCGACGGCACCACCTGGAACGCGCCGCTGGAACCCCCGGGGGAACTCTGCTCGGCCGCGGAGGCCACCTCCGTGAGGACCTCGCTGGTCTCGGCGAACCAGTCGGTCGCGAACACCTCCTCCAGGGACTGCACGACCGCGCCGGTGAGTTCCACGTTGAGGTCGACCCAGCGTCGGCCCGCGCGGACGTGCCGGGGTTTCAGGTACCCGGGGTCGATGAGGTTCTGCGATCCGACGAAACCCGTGCGGCGGTCCACCACCACGAGCTTGCGGTGGTTGCGCAGGTCCGGCCGGCGCCACCGACGGCGCAACGGGTCGATGGGCATCATGCGGTGCCACTCCACCCCGTCCGCGGTGAGGCGCTCGTTCATCCGCGGGTGCCCCGGGTACCCCCGGGCGCCGAGGTGGTCGTAGAGGAACCGCACGCGCACCCCCCGGGCCACCGCGCGCCGCAGGGCGTCGAAGAACGGTTCCGTCGTCGCGTCCAGCGCGGCGATGTAGAACTCCACGTGCACGGTGTGCTCGGCGCGGTCGACGGCGCGCACCAGCGCGGGCACGAACTCGTCCTCGGCCAGCAGGTTCCGGTGGTCCCCCACGACGCACGGCAGGTAGGTCAGCCGGCGGTTGAGCCCGAGCAGGCTGCGCAGGTGCTCGTCCACGACGACGCCCTCGGGGATCAGGGGCATGTCCACGACGCTGTCGGCGATGACCTGGTTCGTGAGCTGCTGCACGTGGTGGCGGCGACCCGCGACGTACGGGCTGCCCAGCAGCAGGAACAGCGGGAGCCCCACGACGGGCAGGAAGAGGATGAGCAGCAGCCAGGCCGAGGAGGACCCGGGCCGTCGGTCCTCCGGGACCGTCCCGATCGCCCACACCTTCACGGCGTAGTCGACGACGACGAGCAGTTCGCTCAGGACGGCGATCGTGGTCACGGCCGGCTCACGCGCGCGAGGCCCGACGCGGCAGCAGCGAACGGCGTCCGGTCCCCAGCAGCATCCGGCGCAGGTCCTCGTCGGGGATGTCGCGGCACGACGCGTCGCCCAGCGGACCCACGAGACCGGACAGGAAGAACACCACCGCGACCCGGCGCTCGGCGTCGGCGTCGGGACCGGCCAGCAGTTCCCGCAACTCGTCCCCGATCTCGCGCATGCGGGGGTAGTGCTCCTGCAGGTGCGCGATGACGGGGTCCACCGCGGCGACGACGTACAGGCGGCGGACGTCGACGATGAGGTCGACGAGGCCCTCGAGCAGCACCTCGACCTGGGCCCGGCGACCGCGCCGCGCCCGGGCGGCCTCGACGACGTCGGACACGCGGTCGAGGAACGGGGCGACGACGCCCACGACGAGTTCGTCCTTGGTCCGGTAGTGGTAGTAGACGGCCGCCTTGGTGACCCCGACCTCGTCGGCGATCATCTGCAGCGACGTCCCGCTGACCCCGTGCTCGGAGAACAACCGGAGCGCCGCCTCGTGCAACCGCTGCCGCCCCGGCCCGGCGGGCCGAGCCTCGCCGGCCGTCGTCGTCATGGGTCTCCTCGCTCGTGGCTGCGCGCCCGGTGGGAGAACTGTATCCGTGGCCGTCGGCACCGCCCGCGGTACGACTTCCGGAGGACGTCGGGGGCCCTCGGTACTAGCCGATCGACTAGCGCGAACCGTTGGCGACACCCCGGTCGCCGGGGTACCGTCGACGAGCCGAACAGCACGTTCCTCGTCGCCACCGGAGCCGACGGACCCCTCCACGCCTCCCCAAGGAGCCCGCCCGATGGCCACGCTGCTCTACCGACTCGGGCGGTTCAGCGCCCGTCGCCACTGGCTGGTGCTCGCCGTGTGGGCGGCGCTCGTGGCCGCGCTGGCGGCGCTGGCGTTCGGCCTGAACCAGACGGCCGCCAAGGACACCAGCTTCTCGATCCCCGGGACCCAGGCCAGCGACGGCCTGGACCTGCTGGAGCAGAAGTTCGCCAGCGGCGCGAACAACGCCACCGCGACCGTGGTCTTCCAGGCGCCGCAGGGTCAGACGCTGACGGCCGCGAACGCGACGGTCGTGCAGGACGTCGTGGCCGAGGTCGGCCGTCTCGACGGGATCGCGTCGGTCACCGACCCGTTCGCCCAGCAGAGCCCGATGGTCTCGCGCGACGGCCGCATCGCCGCGGCCCGCGTCACCTTCGACGGGACGGTCGGCGACGTCACCGCGGCGCAGGCCGACGCGCTCGAACGGGTGGCCGACCGCACGGTCGACGGCGTCCGCGTCGAGGTGACCTCACAGGTCCAGCAGACCGAGGCCGGGCACACCAGCGAGGCCATTGGCGTCGCCGTCGCGGCCCTCGTGCTGGTCCTGACCTACGGCTCGCTCGCGGCCGCCGGCGCGAACCTGCTGACGGCGGGCCTGGGCGTCGGCGCGGGCTTCCTCGGCATCACGGCCCTCGGCAAGGTCGTCTCCCTGTCGACGACGACCCCCGCCCTGGCCGGGATGCTCGGCCTCGCGGTCGGCATCGACTACGCCCTCTTCGTCTTCGCCCGCACCCGGACCGAGCTGCGGCGCGGAGAGGAGCTCGACCTCGCGATCGCCAAGGCCACCGGCACGGCCGGGACGGCGGTGGTCTTCGCCGGCACCACCGTGATCATCGCGCTCGTCGGCCTGTCGGTCGTGAACATCCCCTTCCTGACCCAGATGGGGCTGGCCGCCGCGGCGACGGTCGCGATCGCCGTGCTCGTCGCCCTCACGGCGGTGCCCGCGTTCCTCAAGGTCCTCGGGATGCGCGTCCTGCCGAAGAAGGAGCGCGGCCGCGACCGTGCCGGTCTGCGGGCTGTCGCCGACAGCGACGACTCGTTGGTCGACAGGGCCACGGTCGACCTCGCCGGCCGCGGGTTCCTCGGCCGCTGGGTGCGCGGGGTCACGGCCCACCCGGTGATCGCCCTGCTGCTGGCGGTCGTGGCCGTCGGCGCCGTCGCGATCCCCGTCGCCTCGATGCGCACGGCGCTGCCGTCGGCCGAGAACGCCGACCCCGCGACGTCCCAGCGGCAGGCGTACGACCTGCTCGTCGAGGGCTTCGGCCCCGGCTCCCAGTCCACCCTGCTGGTCCTCGTCGACGGCACGGACGCCTCCGCCGTCGCGACCGCGGCCGGGCAGGTGGCCACGACCGTCCAGGGCCTGCCGGACGTCGCCGCCGTCGTGCCGGCCGTCCCGTCCCAGGACGGCACCGCGCAGCTCATCACGGTCGTCCCCGCCTCGGGCCCGACCGACGAGAAGACGAGCGACCTGGTGCGCGCCATCCGGTCCGCGACCGGCGACACGTCGGGCGCGAGCGTCCTCGTCACCGGTCAGACGGCCCTCGACATCGACGTCACGGACGCGCTCAACGACGCCCTGCCCGTCTACATCGCGATCATCGTCGTGCTCGCGCTGTTCCTGCTCATCATGCTGTTCCGCTCGCTCGCGGTGCCGCTGCTGGCGACGGTCGGGTTCCTGCTCTCCCTGGGCGCCTCGCTGGGGTCCGTCGTCGCGATCTACCAGTGGGGCTGGCTGTCCGACGTCTTCCAGGTCGCCCAGCCCGGACCCCTGCTGAGCTTCATGCCGGTGCTGGTCGTCGGGATCCTGTTCGGGCTCGCGATGGACTACCAGATGTTCCTCGTGTCGGCGATCCACGAGCAGCACGCCCACGGCCGCAGCCCGAAGGACGCGGTGCTGGCGGGGTTCCGCCGCTCGGCTCCCGTCGTCGTGGCCGCCGCGCTCATCATGTCGGGCGTCTTCGTCGGGTTCGCCACGAGCGGGGACCAGATCATCGGGTCCATCGGCATGGCCCTGACGGTCGGCGTCCTCGCCGACGCCCTCGTCGTCCGCATGGTGATCATGCCCGCGGCGTTGACTCTGCTGGGCCGGGCCGCGTGGTGGATGCCGCGCTGGATGAGCCGGCTCGTGCCGAACGTCGACGCCGAGGGCCGAGGCCTGGAGGCCATGCTCGCCCGCGAGGCCGGCGGGACCACCGCGATCGCCTCGGGCACGGGCGAGGCCGCCGCGCCCGCCACCCCCGAGGTCCCGACCCCGCGCGAGGAACGCCGGCACCCCGAGGACGCCCCGGACGGTCCTCCGCACGGCCTGCCGGCCGAGCAGCGGGTGGAGCGGGTCCTCCTCGACCTGCCGCTCGGCGTCGTGGGCCTCGTGCGGGACCCGGCGGGACGACCGCTGGCGGGCGCCGTGCTCACCGTCACCGACCACTCCGGACGGCAGCTCGCGCGCACGGCCGCCGACGAGGTGGGGTTCTTCTCGCTGCCGCTGGAGGCCGGCGGGACGTTCGTCCTCATCGTCGCCGCGGCCGACGCCCGCCCCGTCGCGCACCTCGTGCCCGTCGCCGGGCGGACCGTCCGGCACGACGTGCGCCTCGTCGGCAGCGCTGCGCTGCACGGGGTCCTGCGCAGCGCGGACGGCCCGGTCGCCGGAGCGGTCATCACGCTGCTGGACGTGCAGGGCGCCGTCGTCGCCACCACCCGGACCGACGAGGGCGGCCGGTACCGCATCGCCGACCTCGTCGCCGGCAGCTACGTCCTGTCCGTGCTGTCGTCGAGCTTCCGCCCCGTCGCCCAGACCCTCGAGGTCGACCACGGTGGGGACGTCGAGCTGGACGTGACGCTGAGCGCGGGCGGGCGACTCGTGGGGACGGTCGGCACGGGCGACGGCTCCCCCGTCGCCGAGGCGTCCGTGACGCTCGTCGACGAGGGCGGGTCGGTGGTCGACACCGCGACGACGGACGTGGACGGCACGTTTGCCTTCGACGACCTCACCCGCGGCCGGTACACGCTCACCGCGGCCGGCTTCCCGCCGGTGGCCACTCCGGTCGAGGTCGCCGACGGCGGGCACCGTGAGGTCGAGGTGCGCCTCGGCCAGGCCGTCCAGCACGACCCGGACGAGGCCGCCCGCTCCTGACCCACCCACGCCCCCGTGGAAAACACTCCTTCCGCCCTTGAGAGGCCGTCCTGAGGGCGGAAAGAGTGTTTTCCGCCCCTCCTGAACCCAGGGTTGACAGTCTCGTCAACCCTGGGTTCACTGCTGCCGTGGACGAGGTGCGCGAGGCGGTGCAGGGCGACGAGTGGTTCGCCGTGCTGACCCACCGACCGCCCTACGACCCGGCAGCCCCCGCCGTCGCCGACCGCCTGCAGCGGTGGACCTCCCCCGCCGTCGTGGCCGCCGCGCTGGCCGACCACGGCGACGGCCTGCTGCGCCAGCTCGCGGGGCAGCCGACCGACCGCGACTGGGTCACCGACTGCGGTGGGCCGCTCGGGGCCGTCCTCGTGCTCGCAGAGGTCGATGCGGCGGCGTCCGTGCTGCGCTCCCACGTCGCGGCGGCGCGGGCCGGGCTGCTCGCCGACCTCGTGCAGGACCACAGCCTCGTGGAGCTCGCCGACCTGCTGGGGGTCACCCGGCAGGCGCTGCACAAGACGTTGAAGAACCGCGGACTGTGAGGGGACGTCGATGACCCAGGAACTCACCCGGGCCGCCGGGAACCACCCGCTGCGGACGCGGGGCGGGGCGGGCGCTGTACGCCGGCGCGCTCGCCTGCGACCTGGTGTGGCTGGTCCTGCTGTCCGTGGCCGCCACACCCCTGCTGTCCGACAGCTGGGGAGCCCAGCCGTGGCTCTTCTTCCCCGCCATCGCCCTGCAGCTCGCGAGCCGCGCACTGCGGCGGCGCGCCTGGTGGTACGTCCCGCTGCGCGACGCGGGTCGGGTGCCGGACCGCGTCGACACCGCGTTCTGGACGGTCTTCGCCGTCGTGGTCGTGGTCCTCACCCTGGTGGTCGTGCAGCAGCCCTCCTCGGAGGCGCAGGCGGGCGGGCTCTGGCCGCTGCTGCTGTTCACGACGGTCCCGATGTGGTTCTCCTGGAACGACAGGGACACCCCCGAACCCCCCGGACGCTGGGGGTCGCGGATCGCCCCGTGCAGCGTCGCCGCACTGGCCGTCCTGGTCCTCGGCGCCACTCACGGGCGGTTCGGCGTCACCACCGCGGTCGTCGCGGGCACGGTCATCGCCGCGGGAACCGTGGTGTCACTGGTGATCCGGCGCCAGCGGACCTGAAACCCCGGTGACAGCGGCGCCGCCCGTCCCTAGCGTGCCCGGGTGCCCGTCACCGTCCGCGCCACCACCCCCGCCGACCTCGACGTCTTCGTCGAGACCGTCCACGCCGCTTCGCGCGGTTCCCGGACACCCCCGAGGAGGACGGCAGCGGGGTGTTCTGGTCCGTCCTGGAGATGGACCGGAACCTCCTCGCCGTCACCGACGACGGCCGGCCCGTGGGCACGGCCGCGGGGTACTCGTTCGAGCTGACCCTCCCCGGCGGGGCCCGCGTCCCGACCACCGGGGTGACGAACGTCGGGGTCGTGCCCTCGCACCGGCGCCGCGGCACGGCGACCGCCCTGATGCGCCGGCAACTCGAGGACCTCCGCGCCCGCGGCGAGTGCGTCACCGTGCTGCTGGCGATGGAACCGACGATCTACCGGCGTTTCGGCTACGGGCCGGTCACCTTCAGCCGCCGGGTGGCGGTCACCCGGGCTCGGGCCGCGTTCGACGACCACCGGCTCGGACCGGCGGCCCGCGACGAGGGGACGGTCGAGGTCGTCCGCCGGCGGGACTGCGTCGCGGCTCTGGAGGAGGTCTACGAGCAGCACCGGCTCCACCACGTCGGGGCCCTGGACCGTCCTCACCGGTGGTGGGCCCGCGGCGCGGGGCACCCTCCGGTGTCGCGGGACCAGCGGTGGATCGGCCTGCACCGCACCGCCGACGGCCGGCCCGACGGCTACGTGAGCTACGCCCTCGACGACGGCGTCCTCACCGTCGACGAGACGGTCACCACCGACGACGCGGTGCGCGAGGTCCTCGACCGGTTCGTCCTGGGTCACGACCTCGTGCGCGAGGTGGTGTTCCCGCAGGCCCCGACCGACCACCCGCTGCGCTGGCAGCTCCTCGACCACGACGCCGTCACCTCCAGCGGTGACGAACCCTGGCTGTGGGTCAGGGTCCTCGACGTCCCGGCCGCACTGCGGGCCCGCGGGTGGGCCGGGGACGGGACGCTCGTCCTGCAGGTCGAGGACCCGTTCCTCGGCGGGAGTTCGCGGTACGAGCTCACCGTGGTGGACGGGGCGGCGGAGTGCGCGACGACCGCGCGGGAACCCGACCTCGTCCTGGACGTCAGCGACCTCGGGAGCCTGTACCTCGGCGGTGTGCCGCCCCGCGACCTCGTCCGCGCCGGGCGCATCCGGGCGCGCGACGAGGACGCGGTGGTGAGGGCCGAGCAGTTGTTCCGCACCGACCGCGCCCCCTGGTCCCACCACGTCTTCTGACCGTGGCGCACCGCCGGGGTCTCAGGCGGTGCGCACCATCGTCACGTGCGGGATCCCGTCCTCCTGGAACTCCGACCCCTGCGCGACGAACCCGAACCGGGCGTACCAGTGCTGCAGGTGCGCCTGCGCGTCGAGCACGACGTCGGAACCCGCGAGCAGTTCCAACGCCCGTTCCATCAACCGCGCGGCGACCCCGGCCCCGCGGAAGTCCCGTGCCGTCGCGACCCGGCCGATCCGTCCGCGGCCGTCGGCGTCGCGCAGCACGCGCAACGTCGCGGCGACGGCCCCGTCGACGTCGGCCCACACGTGCACGCAGGTGGGTTCGAGGTCCCGGCCGTCGAGTTCGGGGTAGGCGCACTCCTGCTCGACGACGAACACGTCGACGCGCAACCGCAGCAGCGCGTACAGCACCGCGGGCGGGAGGTCGGCGAGCGCCGCCTCCCGCACCTGCACGGAACTCATCGGCGACTCAGCCCAGGAGGTCGTGCCGGACGACGGTCTGCTCGCGGTCCGGACCGACGCCGACGGCGCTGATGCGCGCCCCGGAGATCTGCTCGAGCGCCTCGACGTACGCCTGCGCGTTCTTCGGCAGGTCCGCCATCGACCGCGCCGAGGAGATGTCCTCGGTCCACCCGTCGAAGTACTCGTACACCGGCGTCGCGTGGTGGAAGTCGCTCTGCGACATGGGGATCTCGTCGTAGCGGACCCCGTCGACGTCGTACGCCACGCACACGGGGATGCGTTCCCAGCCCGTGAGGGTGTCGAGCTTGGTGAGCACGAAGTCGGTCACGCCGTTGATGCGCGCGGCGTACCGGGAGATGACCGCGTCGTACCAGCCGGTCCGGCGCGGCCGGCCCGTCGTGGTGCCGTACTCCCCGCCGTCCTGGCGCAGCTTCTCGCCGTCGGCGTCGAGGAGTTCGGTCGGGAACGGCCCCTCGCCGACGCGCGTGGTGTACGCCTTGACGACGGCGATGATCCGGTCGATGCGGTTCGGCGGGATCCCCGCACCCGTGCAGGCCCCGGCCGCGATGGCGCTGGAGGACGTCACGTACGGGTAGGTGCCGTGGTCGATGTCGAGCATCATCGCCTGCCCGGCCTCGAACAGGACGATCTCGTCGCGGTCGAGCGCGCGGGACAGTTCCAGGCTGACGTCGCGGACCATGGGCCGGACGCGCTCGGCGTAGGACAACAGGGTTTCGACGGTCTGGTCGACCGAGACCGCACGGCGGTTGTAGACCTTGAGCAGCAGGTGGTTCTTCTGGTCGAGGGCACCCTCGACCTTCTGCCGCAGGATCGACTCGTCGAACAGGTCCTGGACCCGGATCCCGATGCGGTTGATCTTGTCGGCGTACGTCGGGCCGATGCCGCGGCCGGTGGTGCCGATCTTGCGCTTGCCGAGGAAGCGCTCGGTGACCTGGTCCATCACGCGGTGGTACGGCGCGATGACGTGGGCCGAGGCGGACAGCAGGAGTTTGGAGCAGTCGACGCCGCGCGCGGTGAGGGCGTCGATCTCGTGGAACAGCACCTCGAGGTCGACGACGACGCCGTTGCCGATGACGGGCGTGACGCCCGGGGTGAGGATGCCGCTGGGCAGCAGGTGCAGCGCGTACTTCTCGTCGCCGACGACGACCGTGTGCCCGGCGTTGTTGCCGCCGTTGAACTTCACCACGTAGTCCACGCGTGCGCCGAGGGCGTCGGTGGCCTTGCCCTTGCCCTCGTCCCCCCACTGGGCGCCGACGAGCACGATCGCGGGCATTCAGATCCCCTGCTTCCTGGTGACGACTGTCCGGGTCCTGCACGGCCCCACGGACCACCGGCCCAGCTCAGGGGGTGGTCACCGCAGACCACGACGAGCTTACCGGGTGGTGGACCTGCGGCGACCGTCCGACGGCGGCTCCGCGCTCAGCCCGTGAACCGCCCGGCGAGGTGCCGCCCGAGCGCCGTCCCGGACTCCCAGGCGGTCTGCACCTTGGACCGCTCGCCCCAGGCGTCGCCGCAGACCCCGATGCCGCTCTCCTCGTCGAAGCCGAACACGGCGTCCTCGTGCTGGCGCAGCGGGCTCGCGAGCGACCAGCGGTGCGCACGGGCCCACGTCGGGGCCGGTGCCCCGGTCACGCCGAGCAGGGGCCCGAGGGACTCCAGCACCGACGGGACGATGCTCGCGGGGGCGTCGAGGTGCTCGCTGGAGACGTCGGGCGCCGTGTGCGCGACGAGCACGGGGGCCCCGTCACCGCGGCGCGAGCCGTCGTCGGCGAGGAAGACGAGAAGGTCCGAGTCGTTGACGAAGGCCCCGTGGAAGTCGGGCCACCAGCGCTGCTCCCAGCCGGCGTACACGGCGATGCAGGGCCGCCAGTTCCACCGGGCCGACACGTCGAGCCGGGTGGCGACCATGCGCGGCAGCAGGTCCGCGGCCTGCGGGTCGGGCATGGCGAGCACGACCGCGGGGGCGGTGCGGCCGTCGACGCCGGGACCGTCGTCACCGCTGGAGACGCCTTCGACGTCGATGCCCTGGACGACGTCGAGCGGGGTCGCGCCGGGCGGTGCGACGAGGTCCTCCACGAGGCTGCGCAGCCCTGTGGGCGAGGCCCAGCGGACGGGCCCGGAGGACGACCCCGGCTCACCGCCCGACCCGTCGAGCACGGCGAAGGTGTCGGTCCACGGCCGCGCCAGGCCGCGCTCCTCCCAGCCGGCGACGAGGCGGGAGAAGTCCCCGTCCCCGGAGACGGTGAAGTACGAGGCGCCGAGGTCCACGACGCGCACGCCGCCAGTGCTCTCGACGCGGCGGCCGCTCATGCGCCCGCCGCTGCGCCGACCGCGGTCGACGACGCGCACGGGCACCCCGGCGTCGGTGAGGGCACGGGCGCAGGCGAGCCCGGAGATCCCGGCCCCGACCACGAGGACCGGACGGGCGGGGTCGACCGTGGTGACGTCGGTCACGAGGGCAGCAGTTCGCGGGCGGCGGCCGGGTCGCAGTCGTTCAGGAAGGTGGTGCAGCGCACCGCTTCCTCGGTCTCACCGATCGTCTGCGCGGCACGCTGCAGGGCGGCCAGCGCCCGCAGGAACCCGCGGTTCGGCTCGTGCGCCCACGGCACCGGCCCGTGACCGCGCCACCCCGCGCGGCGCAGGGCGTCCAGCCCGCGGTGGTACCCGGTGCGGGCGAAGGCGTACGCCGTCACCGAGTCCCCCGCGACGAGCGCGCGCTCGGCCAGCAGCGCCCACGGCAGCGACGCCGCGGGGTGGGTCGCGGCGACCGCGGCGGGGTCGGTGCCGGCCGCCAGGGCGTCGTCGACCTCGGAGTTCGCGGGCAGGTGGGTGGGCGGGGGTCCTCCGAGGAGGTTGGTGCCGGTGCTCACGCTCGGTCCTCTCCAGTGCTGATCTCGACCCAGACGATCTTGCCGCGCCGGGTGGGTGTGCTCCCCCACCGTCCCAGCGATGCGACGAGGCGCATCCCGTGGCCCCCGCCGCCGTCGGGGCGCGCGTCGACGAGCTGCGGCTGCTCGGGGCTGTCGTCCTCGACCTCGATGCGCAGGTGGCCCTCGAGGTCGAACAGGCGCAGCCCGATCGTGCCCCAGCCGTGCAGGACCGCGTTGGCGACGAGCTCGGAGACGACGATCTCGGCCCGCGGCCCGCAGTCCAGGCCCCACACGGCGCAGGCGCGCAACGTCGCGTGCCGCGCCTTGCCGATCGAGGACGGTTCGGACGGCAGCTGCCAGCGGCGGCGGCGCGGGGTGTCGGCCGTCGGCAGCGGCTCGCCGTCGCGCTCGGACTCCTCCGGCACCCGCACGACGACGATCGCGGTGTCGTCCTCGGGCGTCTCACCGAGACCGGCGAGCAGCTCCTCGCCGATGCCGGCGGCGTCGCGGGCGCTGGAGCGGGCCAGCACCTCGACCAGCACCTCGAGGCCGTCGCGCATGGGGCGCGAACGCGTCTCGATGAGGCCGTCGGTGTAGAGCACCAGGACGTCGCCGGGCGACAGCGCGCGTTCGCGGGTGGGACGCGGGCGCTCGCCGAGACCCACGAGCGTGCCCGTCGCCTCGCTGAGGACCTCGACGCGGTGACCGGCGGGCGATCCGCCCCCGGCGCCGCGCCGCAGCAGCGGGGGCAGGTGCCCGGCGCTGGACCAGGCCATCTCCCAGCCGCCGTCGTCCAGGCGCTGCAGCGTCGCGTAGACGAGGGAGGCCATCCGGCCGATGCCGAGCCCGCCGGCGAGCTGGTCGACGCGCATGAGGACGCTGCCGGGGTCGTCGACGTCGTGCGCCGCCGAGCGGACGACGGAGCGGATCTGCCCCATGGCCGCGGCCGCCTCGACGTCGTGCCCGACGACGTCGCCGACGACGATGCCGGCCACCGCGCTGCCGCCGCCGTCGGCCGGGGCGGGCAGCACGTCGTACCAGTCGCCGCCCACCTGCGAGTGGTCGGCGTTGGGCGCGTAGAAGGTCCAGACGTCGAGCCCGTCGATGCCGACGAGCCCCGCCGCGTCCGGCAACAGGCTGCGCTGCAGTGTTTCCGCCAAGTCGTGCTCCCGTGCGTGCAGTCGAGCGTTCTCCAGCAGCAGGGCCGTCCGCGCCGCCGCACCCACCACGACGGCGCGGTCCTGCGGCGCCAGCCCGGTCGGGTGCGGGCACACGACGAGCAGCCCGAGGACCTCCTGCTGCCCTCTCAACGGGACGGCGAGCGCGGACGTGCCCGTCGCGGCGGCCCCGGGGTGGTCGGAGTCCGTGCACATCCCGTGCAGCCACGCGGCCACCGAACCCGGCTCGTCCGGGACGTCGGCGAGGTCGGTCAGCTCGCGCGTGCAGGCGTCGAGCAACGGGTCGGGCGCGGCGGCCCGGCCGCGGGACAGGCGCCGGCCGAGCAGCGCGTGCAGCCGCTTGCCGTGCGCGGCGACCACCTCGAGGTCGGTGCGCCCGGACCGCTCCCGCGCCCGGACGACGAGCGCACCGGCCACGAGCTGGTCGCCGAGGACGCGGGCGACGTCCTGCAGGACCCGGTCGGCGTCGGGCGGGGCGGGCGGCGTCCCCGGGTCGCGCGGCCCGTCGACCGCGTCGCCGACGCCGGCGTCGAGGCGGGTGAGGACGTCCAGGCGGGCCCCGGCGGTCCGGTCCGCGGCGGTCCGGCGGGTGACGTCGCTGTGCCAGGTCAGGACGTGGCAGACCGCACCGGCGCGGTCCAGGAGCGGCACGGTGCGGACGTGGTGCAGGAAGTCGGAGCCGTCCGCGCGCTGGTCCAGGACCGTCAGGGACACCGGCTCCGCGCTGGCGAGCGCCCGGTCGAGCTCACCGAGCGCCCGCTGGTCGCGGGTGCGCAGGAGGTGGTGGGCGGGTCGGTGCTCGACGTCCCCGGCTGCGACACCCGTGGTGCGGGTCCAGGCCCCGTCGACCGCGTCGACGACGAAGCGGCCCTCCCGCACGGCGGACAGGGCGGCCCCGGGCGCGGCCGCGACGACGGAGACGCCGCCCGCGGAGGCGTGGGCCCGGTCGACGGGGGCCAGGACGACCACGACCTCGTCGCGGCCCGGCACGACGTCGGCGCTGCACCACAGGTCCCCCGCCAGCAGCTCACCGAGGACCGGGCGGCCCGCGGAAGCGGCCTGCCAGACGGTCCCCGCGGGCAGACCCGCCGCGACCCGGAAGTCCTCCAGGGTCCGCGGCAACCCCCGCCCGCCGGCGAGCCCCCGGGCCCCGGCGTCCGCGGCCAGCAGCGTCCCCGCGCCGGGGGCCAGCAGCAGCACGGCAGCGGGCTCGCCGAGGGCGAGCGCCTGCGGACTGCTGGCCGGCATGGGCGGGGCTCCTCGGTGCGGCGGAACGGGCGGCGGGACGGCGGGCGGGCGGCGGGTCGTGCGGCCTGGTCGTGCGGCCGGGTCGTGGTGGAGTCTGCCCGACGGCCGGGGGTGTCCGGCGGTCGGTTGACCAGTTCGGCCCCCCGGACGCCCGCAGGACCAGCCGTCCGCGGTGCACGGCGCGGGTGCCGATCCGGCGTCGATAGCATGCAGGGGGGTCGGACGGACCGCGCGTCGAGGAGACGCCGGGGCGCCCGCCTCACCCGCGTGGTGCAAGACCGCGCGGGACGGTCGTCCGCTGCCTGAAGAGAGCCGGGCTCAGCGGTACAGGGTGCGGACCTTTCGGAGGACCCATGACGAACGACGCGACACCGCCGGGACAGGCGCCCCGGGTGCCCCAGGTGCGCTCGGTGGACCCGGGCTCGGTGCACGTCCTCTACGAACCCCGGGCCACCCGCGTGGTGCTCACCGGCGAGATCGACGCCGAACTCGGCCCCGACCTGCTCGAGGCCGCCGAGGACGCGCTGAGCTCCGGCCGTCCGCTGCAGGTCGACGCCCACCACGTGACCTTCATGGACTCGACCGGCCTCGCCTTCCTGGCACGGCTGGCCTCGCGGTCCAAGGCGCACCGGGTGACGCTCATCCGTCCCCCGGCCGTGGTGAAGTTCCTCATCGAGACGACGAACATCGTCCAGCTGCTCGACGTCGTCGACGAGGAGCCGGGCCTGAGCAGCGCCGCGGACGGGGACGGCCCGCAGCCCGCCTGACACCGGCCCCCAGCAGTCGGCCCCGCCCACCTTCCGGTGAGCGGGGCCGCGTGCTGTCCGGTCAGCGGGTCACTTGACCGACTTGCCCGCGCTGCGGAGGTTCTGCGCGGCCTCGACGACGCGCGCGGCCATGCCGGTCTCGCCGACCTTGCCCCACGCGCGCGGGTCGTACGCCTTCTTGTTGCCGACCTCGTCGTCGACCTTGAGGACGCCGTCGTAGTTGGTGAACATGTGGCCGACGATGGGGCGTGTGAACGCGTACTGGGTGTCGGTGTCGATGTTCATCTTGATGACCCCGTAGTCCACGGCGTCGCTGATCTCCTGGGCCGACGAGCCGGACCCGCCGTGGAAGACGAGGTCGAAGGGCTTGTCCTTGCCGACGCGCGAGCCGACCTCGTCCTGGATCTGCTTGAGGATCTCCGGGCGCAGCTTCACGCCGCCGGGCTTGTAGACGCCGTGCACGTTGCCGAACGTCAGGGCGGCCATGTACCGGCCCTTCTCGCCGGTGCCGAGCGCGTCGACGGTGGCCAGGGCGTCCTCGACCGTCGTGTACAGCTTGTCGTTGATCTCGTGGGCGACGCCGTCCTCCTCGCCCCCGACGACGCCGATCTCGACCTCGAGGACGATCCTGGCGGCGGCGGCCTGGGCCAGGAGCTCCTGGGCGATCTGCAGGTTCTCCTCCAGCGGCACGGCCGAGCCGTCCCACATGTGCGACTGGAACAGCGGGTCGCGACCGCTCTTGACGCGCTCGGCGGAGATCGCGAGCAGCGGGCGGACGAACCCGTCGAGCTTGTCCTTGGGGCAGTGGTCGGTGTGCAGCGCGATGTTGACGTCGTACGCCTTGGCGACGTGGTGGGCGTACTCGGCCAGCGCCTGCGAGCCCAGGACCATGTCCTTGACCGTGGTGCCGGACAGGAACTCGGCCCCGCCGGTGGAGACCTGCACGATGCCGTCGCTCTCGGCCTCGGCGAAGCCGCGGATGGCCGCGTTCAACGTGATCGAGGAGGAGATGTTGATGGCCGGGTAGGCGAAGGAACCGGCCTTCGCGCGGTCCAGCATCTCGGCGTAGACGTCCGGGGTGGCGATGGGCATGGGGGGCACTCCTCCGTGCGACGGCTCTGGCAGGGGTGATCCTTCCACGCCCGCAGCGCCGCTGGCAGTGGCCCCGCCACCGGCGTGCACGGCACCCGCTCCCGGATGCCGACCCCCGCCCGCGGTGCGAGCGTGGCGGCATGACGGACGCAACGTTCACGGGCAAGCTCACGGGCAAGAAGATCGCGTTCCTCGTCGCGGGCGAGGGCATCGAGCAGGTCGAGCTGACGGAACCGTGGAAGGCGGTGCAGGAGGCCGGCGGCGAGCCGGTGCTGTTGTCCCTGGAGCCCGGCACGGTCCAGGCGTTCGACCACCTCGACAAGGCCGACACCTTCGACGTGGACGTCGTCGTCGACGACGCCAGCCCGTCGGAGTACGCCGCCCTCGTCCTGCCCGGCGGCGTCGCGAACCCCGACGCCCTGCGCACCTCGCGCTCCGCGGTGACCTTCGTCCAGCAGTTCGCTGCCTCCACGCGGCCCATCGCCGCCATCTGCCACGCGCCGTGGACGCTGGCCGAGGCCGACGTGCTGACGGGCCGGCGGATGACGTCGTGGCCCTCCCTGCAGACGGACCTGCGCAACGCGGGCGCCGAGTGGGTCGACGAGGAGGTCGTCGTGGACCGCAACGGCCCCGGCCCCCTGGTGACGAGCCGCAACCCCGACGACCTGCCGGCGTTCAACCGCGCGCTGCTGGAGGCGTTGTCGTGAGCGCGCCCGGCATCGGCTACACCTGCATGAGCGAGCAGTCCGACCCGCGCTGGCTCGTCCGCGACGCCCGTGCGGCCGAGGAGGCGGGGTTCGACACCGTCGTGTTCTCCGACCACGCCTCGCCGTGGCTGACGTCGCAGGGCCACGCGCCGTACGCCTGGTCGGTCCTCGGCGCGGTGGCCGCCACGACGTCGCGCGTGGAACTCATGACGTACGTGACGTGCCCGACGGTCCGGTACCACCCCGCGATCGTCGCCCAGAAGGCCGCGACGGTGCAGATCCTGTCCGAGGGACGCTTCGTCCTCGGCCTGGGGTCGGGCGAGAACCTCAACGAGCACGTCGTCGGCCACGGCTGGCCCGCCGTCGAGGAACGCCAGGACATGCTCGTCGAGGCGTGCGAGATCATCTCGAACCTCTTCGACGGCGACCTGCTCACCTACGCGGGTGAGTACTTCCGCGTCGACTCCCACCGGTTGTGGGACGTCCCCGAGCACCGGGTGCCGATCGCCGTGGCGATCAGCGGGGAGAAGTCCGCCACGCGGTTCTCCCCCCTGGCCGACCACGCCATCGCGGTCGAACCCGACGCGGCGCTGAAGGCCTGGGACGCAGCCCGGGAGACCGGCCAGCAGCCCAGCCGGAAGATCGGGCAGATGCCCGTCAGCTGGGGTTCGGACAAGGACGCCGCGATCGCCCGCGCCCACGAGCAGTTCCGCTGGTTCGCCGGCGGCTGGAAGGTGAACGCCGACCTCCCGACAACGGCGGGTTTCGCCGGGGCCACGCAGTTCGTGCGGCCGGAGGACGTCGCCGGGCAGATCCCCTGCGGGAACGACGTGGACGCCGTCGTCGAGGCGGCGTCGGCGTACTTCGAGGCGGGCTTCACCGACCTCGCCCTCGTCCAGATCGGCGGTGAGCACCAGGAGGAGTTCCTGGCGGCCGCGAAGTCCGACATCATCCCGGCGCTGCGCGAGGCGGCCCAGGGATCGGACCCCTCCCCGAGCTGACGGGGAACCCCCGGGGCCCGGTGGGCGTTGTCCACGACGAGAGAACTCCTCAGGACCACCGCGGTCGCCTGGTCCCGGGGCGGGCGGTGAGGAGGGTCGTGGTGCGGTCGGACGTCACAGCCCGCTGGTCGCTGCGGGCCGGTGCTGCGGTGGCGGGCACGGTCGCCACCGTCGTGGCGGTCGTGGGGGCCGTGGGCACCCCCGCCACCGTCCTCCTCTCGGCCGCGCTCGTGAGCCTGGTGCTGCTCGTCCTGCCGGCCGTGACGACGCCGGAGTCCGCCCGTCGCCCGCAGACTCGACGCCGTACGCGCGGGCTGCTGCTGGCCGCCGCCGCGGTGGGCCCGCTGGTGGCGGGAGCGCACGCGGCCGGCGTCCCGTCCCGGCTGCTCTCCGCCGCCGTCCTCGGCCTCGGGTCGGCCGTCGTCGTGCGGTGGTTGCTGTCGTGGGAGGCGTCGGCCGCCCCCGCCCGTCGGGACGTCACCCCTGCCCCGCCCGTCGACGTGCGACAGAGCCCCGACGCCCTCGCCGACCTGTTCGGGGTCCTGCCGCTGGAGGCCCTCTTCGCCGAGTGGCGGGCCCTGCGCACGGCGTCGGAGGGTGCTCCGGGGGCTGAGCGGGAGCGGCTCGTGGGAGCGCTGAGCCTGCTGCTCACCGAGCTGCACCGGCGCGACCCCGAGGCCGCACGTCGGTGGCTCGACGAGAGCCCCACCGACCCACCGGACCGCTGGTTCGACGACGAACCCCGGGGCCAGGCCGCGTGAGGCGCGCAACGGACCACCCGCCCCGCCCGGCGAGACGGTGCATCCGTTGCGCGTGCGCGCACGCCAGGCGTCTTGAGCCTCCCTGCACGCACCCCTAGCGTGGTGGTGGAGCCGGCACCCGCCGCGGTCCGTCCCCGTCCCGTCCGGCGCCGTGTGGCCCCGGACGCCCACCGAGAGCTGGCCGATGCACGACGAGACCCCCGCGGGCACGTCCGCGCGCATGCACGAGACGACCACCGAGAACGAGGCGGCCCTCGACCTCGTGCTCGACTACTCCCGCAAGCGGTTGACGGCGCGCGACCTGCCTCTGGACAAGTCCGTCAGCAGCGCCGACCTGCGCCGTCTCGCACCGCCGGCCGTCACCGAGGACGGCATCGGTGCCGCCCGGGCGCTGGCCGTGTTCGAGCACGTGCTGGCGCCCGCCTGCATCACGACCGACCACCCGCGCTACCTGTCGTTCATCCCCTCCGCGCCCTCCAAGGCCGCCGCGGCCTTCGACATCGTCGTCTCGGCGAGCGCCCTCTACGGGGGTTCCTGGCTCGAGGGGGCCGGGGCCGTGCACGCCGAGAACGAGGTGCTGCGCTGGCTCGCCGACGAGTTCGGGCTGCCCGCCGGTTCCGGCGGGGTCTTCGTCCAGGGCGGGACCCTCGGCAACCTCTCCGCGCTCGTCGCCGCCCGGGAGGACGCCCGTGGTCGAGGGACCGCGCCGGGTCGCTGGGCCGTCGTCTGCAGCGCCGAGGCGCACTCCTCGATCGCGTCGGCCGCCCGGGTCATGGACGTCGACGTCGTGGCCGTGGCTCCGGGCGAGGACGGCGTCCTGCGCGGCGACGCCGTCCGCGCAGCCCTCGACGAGCACGGCGAGCGGGTGTTCGCGGTGGTGGCCACCGCGGGGTCCACGAACTTCGGCATCGTCGACGACCTGGCCGGCATCGCCGAGGTCACCACCGAGCGCGGGACCTGGTTGCACGTCGACGGCGCCTACGGTCTGGCCGGCAGGCTGTCGACGCGGCGCCGCGAGGTGTTCGCCGGCCTCGAGCACGCCGACTCCGTCATCGTGGACCCGCACAAGTGGTTGTTCGCACCGTTCGACGCGTGCGCGCTCATCTACCGCGACCCTGAACGCGGGCGTCGCGCCCACACCCAGCACGCCGAGTACCTCGACACCCTGACCGAGACGAAGGACTGGAGCCCCTCGGACTTCGCCGCCCACCTCACCCGGCGTCCGCGCGGGCTGCCGACGTGGTTCTCGCTGGCGACCTACGGGGTCCGGGCCTACCGGGAGGCGATCGACGCGGCCATCGACCTGGCGGCCGAGATCGGCCGGGTCATCGCCGGGCGCCCGGAACTGTCCCTCGTGCGCGAGCCGCAGTTGTCCGTCGTGGTGTTCGAGCGCGTGGGCTGGACGAAGGCCGACTACGACGCCTGGTCGGCGCGGCTGCTGGACGAGCAGCTCGCGTTCGTGACGCCGAGCAGCCACCGGGGCCGCCCCAACGCGCGGTTCGCGATCGTCAACCCGCGCACGACGATCGAGGACCTCACCGCGATCCTGGACACGATGAGCTGACCGCGCGGCCTCACACCAGGAGGTCGGCCAGCACGTCGGCGAGGGCGACGGACCCGAGTTCGGCGTCGTCGTCGGTGCAGAACTCCTCGGGCGAGTGCGAGACACCCGTGGGGTTCCGGGTGAAGAGCATGGCGGTCGGGACCCGCTCGGCCAGGACGCCCGCGTCGTGACCCGCGCCGGTCGCGAGCAGCGGCGCGCCGGGCAGGACCCCGGACAACCTGCGGGACAGGGGGACGTCGAAGTCGACGGTCGGGCTGAGGGACTCCTCGCGGACGTCCACGGTGCAGCCCTCGGCGGCCGCGAGCCCGGTTGCGCGCCGGGAGACCTCGGCGACGACGGCCGCGGTCACCGCGTCCTCGGGGTGACGCACGTCGAGCCAGAGGTCGACGCGGGAGGCGATGACGTTCGTCCCGCCCGGCACCGGGTTCAGCCGTCCCACCGTCGCCCGCGTCCCGGGGTGCGCGGCGGCGACCTCCCGGGCGGCCGCGACGACGAGGGCCGCCACGAGCAGCGGGTCGTGGCGGTCGGCGAGCAGGGTCGTCCCGGCGTGGTTCCCCTGACCGTGGACCGTGAACCGCCACCGCCCGTGCCCGATGACGGACGACGCGACGGCCACGGGGGCGCCGAGGTCGACGAGGCCCCGGCCCTGTTCGACGTGGAGTTCCACGAAGCAGCCGATGCGGGCCAACGCCTCGTCGTCACGTCCGAAACCCGCCGGGTCGAGCCCGGCGCCGCGGGCGACGTCCGCGAAGGTGTTCCCGTCGGGGTCGGTGAGGGCGAGCGCGCGCTCGGGGGCGATCGCCCCCGTCAGCAACCGCGAGCCGAGGCACGCGACGCCGAACCGGGACCCCTCCTCCTCCGGGAACACCGCCAGCCCCAGGGGCCGGACGGGTTCCACCCCGCGCTCGCGGACCAGGTCGAGGGAGCGCAAGGCGGAGGCGACTCCGAGCGGCCCGTCGAAGGCGCCGCCCCCCGGGACCGAGTCGAGGTGGCTGCCGGTGACGACGGCGTCCCGCAGCGGCACCCCGGCGGGGTTCCACCACGCCCAGACGACGCCGTTCCGGTCGGTCTCGCTCTCGAGGCCGCGGCGGCCGAGTTCGGCGCGGTACCACTCGAGCAGTTCACGTTCCGCGCTCGCGAAGACGGGTCGGGAGTACCCACCGCGCACGGGGTCGCGGCCCGTGTCGGCGATGGCGGCCAGCAGCTGCGCGGTCTCAGGCACGGGCCGAACCTACCCGGAACCGGTCCGGCACGGACGCCGCACCGGATCCCGCCCGCAGGGCGACGTCGGCCGCGAGCTGGCCGAGGACGGGCGCGAACTTGGCGCCGTGCCCCGAGCACGGGGACACGACGGTCACCCCGTCGGCCTCGTCGACGACGAAGTCCTCGGTGGGGGTGTTCGTGAACAGGCACGTCGTCTCGGCGTACGGCTCCGGAACGAGGCCGGGCAGGAACCGGCGCACGTGTTCCACGACCCGCTCCCGGTTGGCGGGGTCGACGCGGCCCGTCCGCGCCGCGGCGGAGCCGATGGCCCGCCCCGCGGCGAACTCGGCCACCTTCTGCCCCCGGAAGTGCGCGTCGCGTCCGCCGGGCAGCGCGTAGACGCAGATCTCGTCGCGGTCGTGGATGAGCGTGGGCCACTCGTCCGCGCCGTCCCGGTAGGGGAAGTGGAACGCGTTCTCCTCCGTCACCCGCAGCGGCGGCAGGGCGGCGAGGAACCCGCTCGGCAGCCCCAGGTCACCGAGGAGGTCGGGCAGCCAGCCGCCCGCCGCGACGACGACACGACCGGCCGACAGGGTGCGCCCGTCCTCGGCGTGCGCGGTGAACCCCGCCCCGGTCCGCTCCAGCCGCCGCAGCGGCCACCCGGTGAGCACCTCCGCCCCGAGCGCCTGCGCCGCCGACACCATCGTCGTGACGGTGGACTCGGCGTCCAGCACGCCGCCGGCCCGGTGCAGGAGGACGTCGGTGTCGAACGCGATGTGCGGCCAGCGGTCGCGGGCGTCGTCCCGGGACAGCAGTTCGTGCTCGACACCCGCGGAGGCCAGGACTGCCGCCAGCCCGTGCGGGCCGCGCCGTGCCCCGAAGTCCAGTGCTCCGCAGCGCTGCACGAGGTCGGACCCGTGCAGCGCGGACAGTTCCGCCCAGCCGGGTTCGCCGGCGCCGACGAGGTCGACGTACACCCGCTCGGGGTAGGCGTAGCGGAAGATGCGCGCCGAGCCGTGCGAACTGCCGCGCTCGGACGCCGGCACGTCGCGCTCGACGAGGGTCACCGAGAACCCGCGCTGCGCCAGCCGCCAGGCGGCCGAGGCACCCGCCAACCCGGCGCCGACGACGAGGAACTCCGAACTCACGAGACCGCCTCCACCACGACGGCGCGTCGCGCGAGGTCTCCGGCAGCGACGGCGACGTGGGACTGCAACGTGGACAGGTCGACGGCCACCACGGCCTGCTCGGGGACGCCGACCCGCACCTGGGCCTCGTGCGGACGCGTCGTCATGACGTTGACGGCCGTGACGTCGCCGTCCGGCTCGGCGGTGACGGCGGCTTCCCCGGCGAACCGGAGGAGGTCCCCGGGCCCGAGGCGGTGCACCCGGCCCTCGACCGTCAGCACGAGCTGTCCGCGGGCCACCACGACCGTGCGGTCCACCCCCGGGAAGACGGAGAACGGCCCGGGCGCGGTGATCGTGGCGATGCTGAGCCGCCACCGCTCGTCGCGGTGCACCTCCCGCGTCGTGCCGAGCCCGTTGCGCCAGGGCACGTCCGGGAGTTCCTCGTAGGTGACCGTCCGCACGGGACCAGGATGCCCCCTCGCGCCGCGGGGCGGTTCCCCGGGGCTTGACCCGGGTACGGCGCGCGGTCCACCCTGTCACCGGTCAACCCGCGCCCGGGGGCTTCGTCCCCCGGTCCGTCGAGTGCGCGGGTCCTCGAGTGCACCGCCACACCGCGCTGACCCCGGTCAGCCTGCGCCTGTTCGTCGTCCTCCGCGTCCTGCTCCACGTCAAGGAGCTGCCGCACCGCCCGAAACCCACCGTCGGTGACGACGTGACGTGGTTCCTGCGGGTCCGCCCCTCCCCCGCCGAGTTCGGTCCCGTCGTGCGCCACGCGACGTGCGATCCCGCCCCCGGCGGCGTGGAGACCACGGGTTTCCCGATCCGCATCCGGCTCGTGAACTGGGCACTGTCCGGTCCCTCCGACGACCGCCGTCCCGTGCCCGGTTCCCTGGAACTCCGCGACGTCCACCGTCCCCCCAAGAACCTCCGGAACGGTCGCGACCGCCGCGACACCCACCTCCTCGTGGACCTCGCCGTCCGACGGACGAACTCCGGTTCCGACGGGCCGGCGGGGCGTTGACACGGTTTCACAGGGCACGCAAAGATCGCCGGACCGATCCAGGACGAAGGAGTCCACCGTGTCCCGTCGAACCTCGCTCGCCCTCGCCGCGGTCGCCGTCGTGGCGGTGGCGGCGTCCACCGCCAGCAGTGCCGGTGCCGCGCCGGCGACACCCGCTCCACGGGCGGCCGCGTGCACGCCCACGTTGCCGCCGGGGACGCAGACCGTGCCGATCCGCTTCGCGGGTGCCACCACCGACGTCCAGGTGTTCGTCCCCTCGCACCGCCCGACGCGCGTCCCGCTCGTCCTCGACCTGCACGGCAGCAGTTCCAACGGCCCGACCCAGGCCGGCATCAGCGACCTGAAGGCCGTCGCCGAGCGGGAAGGGTTCGTCGTGGCCAACCCCACGGCAGCCATCGAGCTCCCGCCGACGGACCCGCCCCTGGCTGGAGGGAGCTGGGCCTGGAACGTGCCGGGCGTTCCCACGACCGCCGGTCAGTTCCCACCGGCGGGCGCCCGGGACGACGTCGCCTTCCTCTCCGCCCTGCTCGACCAGCTCGGGGCTGCGGCCTGCGTCGACACCCGTCGCACCTACGCAACGGGCTACTCCGGCGGGGGACGCATGGCCTCCGCCCTGGCCTGCGAAGTGTCCGACCGGATCGCGGCCATCGCCCCGGTCGCCGGGCTGCGCGCCGGACGCCCGGCGCCGGACGAGGTGTCCGTACCGGAGGTCCAGGGCTGCACGCCACGGGAACCCGTCGCGGTGCTCACGTTCCACGGCACCGCTGACGGGGTGAACCCGTACGACGGCAGCGACGACCTGCGCTGGGGGTACTCCGCCCCCGTCGCGGCGCAGACCTGGGCGCGGCTCAACGACTGCCGCACCGGACCGCTCCGCACGACGCTCACCGAGCACGTCACCGTCACGACGTACACCCGGTGCGCAGGGGGTGCCGACGTGGAGTTCCAGCGCATCGTCGGCGGTGGTCACACCTGGCCGGGCGCCGACGAACCGGAAGGACCGCTCGGGCCCATCACGCAGGAGGTCGACGCGTCCGAGACGATGTGGGCGTTCTTCGAGGCGCACCCGAAGCACGTCTGACCGGTGGTGCGTCCCCGAGAACCGGGGGCGCACCACCTCTCTCAGTCCGGGAGGGCGTCGGCGAGGATCTCGGCGAGGTGCTTCGGCCGCACCCCGGCCAAGTTGTCCGCCTGCGTGCGGCACGAGTACCCGTCGGCCACGACGAGCGCGTCACCGCGCTCGCGCAGGGCGGGCAGCAGCTTGTGCTCGGCGACCTTCACCGACACCTCGTGGTGCCCCTTCTCGGCCCCGAAGTTCCCCGCGAGACCGCAGCAGCCGGACAGGACCTGCGCGTCCACGCCCGCCTTGGCCAGCAACCGCTCGTCGGGGCCGAAACCCATCGTCGCGTGCTGGTGGCAGTGCGGCTGCACGACGGCCTTCTGGTCCACACGCGGCGGGATCCAGTCCGGGCGCTGCTCGGCGATGAGTTCGGCGAGCGTCTTGACCCTCTTCTCCAGCGCTTGGGCGCGGGGGTCGTCGGGCAGGAGTTCCGCGGCGTCCTCGCGCAGCAGCGACGTGCACGACGGTTCCAGACCCACGACGGGGACGGCGGAGTTCCCCAGCGCGTCGAGGGATGACCGCAACTGCCGCTTGGCACCGTCGAGCTGACCGGTCGAGACCCACGTGAGCCCGCAGCAGACCTGCTTCTCCGTCAGCCGCACCGAGAACCCCAGGTGCTCCAGCAGCTTCACCGCCGCCTTGCCCACCTCGGGAGAGAAGTGCTCGGTGAAGGAGTCGACCCACAGCAGCACCGGCTGACCCGGAACCTCGGGCCGCCGGGCGAACCAGGCGCGGAACGTCTCCTCCGCGAACGCCGGCAGCGGCCGGTTCTGGTCCACCCCGCCGAGGGCCCGCGCCGTCCACGCCAGCGCCGGCACCGACGTCAGCCGGTTCACGACCTTCGGCGCGATGGACGCCAGCTTCGACCAGCGCGGCAACCAGCCCAGCAGGTAGTGGTTCATCGGCCGCAACCGGCCGGCGTAGAACTTGTCGAGGAACTCGGCCTTGTAGGTCGGCATGTCCACGCCGGCGGGGCAGTCGGCGCTGCACCCCTTGCAGGACAGGCAGAGGTCCAGGACGTCCTTGACCTCCTGCGAGCGCCAGCCGTCGGTGACGAGGGTGCCGTTGGCCATCTCCTGCAACAGCCGCGCCCGGCCGCGGGTGGAGTCCTTCTCGTCGCCCGTCGCCAGGTAGGAGGGGCACATGACGCCGCCGGAGTCGGCGCGGCACTTCCCGACGCCGACGCACCGGTGGACGGCGCGGGTCAGGTCGCCCTCGTCGCGCGAGTACGCGAACTTGAGCGGCATTCCGAGCGCGTGCGCCGGGCGCGCCGTGGGGACCCGCAGGTCGGCGGCGACGTCGGCCGGGCGGACGATGACGCCGGGGTTCAGCAGGTCGGCCGGGTCGAAGGCGCGCTTGACCTGCTCGAAGGCGGTGATCGCCTCGGCGTCGTACATGAGCGGCAGCAACCCGCCGCGGGCGCGGCCGTCGCCGTGCTCCCCGGACAGCGACCCGCCGTGGCGGGCGACGAGGCGGGCAGCGTCCTCCAGGAACGCCTTGGCGGCCGCGCCGCCGCCGTCCTCGTACAGGGGGAAGTCGATGCGGACGTGGATGCAGCCGTCGCCGAAGTGCCCGTACGCCAGCCCGTCCACACCGTGGGAGGCCATGAGGGCGTCGAACTCGCGCAGGTAGTCCCCCAGCTTCGCCGGGGGGACGGCCGCGTCCTCCCACCCCGGCCACGCGGGCTGCCCCTCGGGGGAACGCCCGGCGAGGCCGGCGCCGTCCTCGCGGATGCGCCACAGCTTCTTCGCCTCGGCCGCGGTCGGGATGACGACGGAGTCCAGCGCGCGGGAGTCGGCGACCATCGCGCGGGCCGCCGCGAGGGACTCCTGCGGGGTTTCGCCCCCCATCTCGACGAACAGCCAGCCGTTGCCGCTCGGCAGGCCGTCGACGGAACCGCCGCGCCGCACGACGACGTCGGCGAGGCGGCGGTCGATGCCCTCGACGGCGAGCGGGGAGTGCTCCAGCAGGAAGGGCGTCGCGTCGGCGGCCTCGTGCATCGAGTCGTACCCGAGCACGACGAACGTCGTCGACGGCGACTGCCGGACGAGGCGGACCCGGGCCCGCAGGATCGTGGCCAGGGTCCCCTCGGACCCCGTGAGCAGGCGCGCGAGCGCCGTCCCGGTGGGTCCGCCGGTCTCGGGCAGCAGGTGTTCGAGGGCGTACCCGGAGACCTGGCGGCCGAACGTCCCGAACGTCGTGCGGATCAGCCCCAGGTGCGCCGAGGCGACGGAGCGCAGCTCCTCGAGCAGCTCGGCGGGCGGGGCGTCGGTCCAGTACCGGCGGCCGTGCCCGTCGAGGACCTCGAGCGCGACGACGTTGTGCGACGTGCGCCCGTAGGCCAGCGCGTGCGAGCCGCAGGCGTCGTTGCCGATCATCCCGCCGACGGTGCAGCGGGCGTGGGTGGAGGGGTCCGGCCCGAAGCGGAGCCCGTGCGGGGCCGCCTCGCGCTGCAGGTCGTCGAGGATGACGCCCGGCTCGATCAGCGCCGTCATGCCCTCGGCGTCGATCTCCAGGACGCGGTGCAGGTGCCGGGAGAAGTCGAGGACGACGCCGGGTCCGATGGCGTTCCCGGCCACGGACGTGCCGGCGCCGCGGGAGGTGAAGGGGACGCCGAGCTCGCGGCAGACGCCCCAGGCGGCGACGACGTCCTCGACCGTGCGGGGGAAGACGACGACGAGCGGGACGACGCGGTAGTTCGACGCGTCGGTCGTGTACTCGGCGCGGCGGCGGCTGGACGCGTCGACGGTCCCCGACCCCGGGGTCGTCCCCAGGGCGGCGTCGAGCGCGGCGACCAGCTCCGCGGTCGTGGTGGTCGTCGCCTCCGGCGTGGCCTGGGCGCGCGCGTCGTCGATGAGGGTCACGTCCTCAGTGTGCCGCCGCCGGGAGGGTGCTCCGACACGGAGTCGGACCTCACCTGGGACGTCACCGGGGCCTCAGCGCAGCAGCGCGAGGCGCCGCGGGCTCACCGTGACCGTGATCCGCTGGCCGCGGCTGACGGTCAGCCGGTCGTCCTCGAGGCCGTCGCCGAAGACGACGAGTTCGTCGGACAGGACGTCGAGGGTGAGGGGTTCGTCGCGGACGGCACCGGCGACGAGGTCGGCGCCCGTGGTCCGGGACGGCCAGGCCTCGCGCACGAACCAGGCCAGCGAGGCGTCGGTCGGTGCCGGGAGACCCGCGCGCCCCCGGGACAGCGAGGCGAGCCACCCCGTCGCCCCCGTGCCCGTCCCCGTGACGACCCCGCTGGAGGCCTGCTCCTCGCGCCGGCCGCCCGCGCCGAGGACGTACCGGGCGGTCTGGTGGCTGCGGTGGCCGACGAACACCTCGTTGAGGGCGTGCAGCTCCTGCCCGTCGTCGGTGCTCGCCCGGACCATCGTCCGGGCTTCGCACACTCCTCCGGACAGGCTGCGGTGCAGCAGGTCCCGCGCGGCGGACGCGGGGTGCGGGACGAGCACGCCGGCGTTGCGGCCCGGCGCGGGGTCGATGCCGACGACGACCTGGCCGGACAGGTACTTCGCGACGTTGGCCACGAGGCCGTCCTGCCCGACGACCACGACGACGTCCTCGGGGGCGAAGAGGAAGCGGGACAGGTCGGCCCGTTCGACGGTCCCGGTCCGCCAGTCGACCGGCACGGCGGCCGCGACGGTGGCGAGGGCCCGGCGCTGCTGCTCGTCGGCCTCCTCCAGCTCGTCGAGGGATCGCCCACGGGTGCGGAGGAAGAAGTCGGCGGCGCCGGGGGTGCCGTGCCGGGCGACGGCTTCGGCGTAGGCGGTGCGGCGGTGCACGAGGACGGCGCGGGGCGCGAGGCTCACGGCTGCACCAGCTTCGCGAGGGCGCCGGTGACGACGTCGGGGGTCAGGACGAGCGTCCCGACGTTCGGCAGCTGCCCGGCGAACTCGCGCAGCGCGAGGGTCAGGAGCACCTCGGGCGGCGTGCCGGCGATGGCGGCCATGCGGGCGGCCTCGGCCCCGGCGTCCGCCTCGCCCTGGAGACGGCGCGCGGCGGCGCGGGCCTGGGCGAGCCGCTCCTCGCGCTCGGCCTCGGCGGTCGTGCGGATGGCGTCGGCGGCCGCGGCGTCCTCGACGCTGCGGCGCTGGTTGGCGCCCTTCTGCGCGACGAGCTGCTCCTCGCGCTGGGCCAGCGCGATCTTGTTCTGCAGTTCGTTCTCGCTGATGGCCCGCTCCCGCTCCACGGCCAGGGCCCGGCGCTCGGCCGTGGCCCGGTCGGCCTCGGTCTGCAGCTGCTCGCGGGTGGGGGTGCCGAGGGCCTTCTCGACGTCGGGGTCGGGCCGGACGGCCACGACGCGGGCGTCGACGAGGGCGAGTCCGGTCTGGGCGAGGCGGCTGTCGGCGAGCAGGCCGGCGGTGATGCGTTCGCGGGTCAGCGTCACGCCGGTGACGAGCACGTCCCGCAGGGGCATGCCGGCGAGGACGTCGAGGACGTGTTGCTGGGCGGTCTCGGTGAGCAGCCCGGCGATCTGCTGCAGCGGGGCCGAGCGCCAACGGCCGGTGGCGGGGTCGAGGGAGAAGTCGACGCGGGTGGCCGCGAGCTCGGGGTCCTCGATGCGGAAGGTGACGGTGGCCTGGACGGTGACGTCGACGAAGTCGGCCGTGCGGGCGTGCAGGAGCAGCGGCAGCTCGCGGTCGTCGACGGGCAGCTCGGACAGCGTCGCGCTCAGCGGCCGGAACCAGAACGCCTGGCCGGTGCCGGAGTGGGCGACCTTGCCGCCGCGGTGGTGGATGACGTGCGTGGTGGGGGTGCTGCGCAGGTGCCGGGCGAAGGGGTAGCGGGTGATGTCGGCCATGACTGCCTCCTGTGTCGGGGTGTGCGGCGACTCGTTGTCGTCGAGATGACGATAAGCCCTCCCGACCCCTTGTCGTCAAGTCGACGACAAGTGGGTACGCTGACCGGGTGAGCCACCCCGCCCTCGCCGTGACCGTCGACCTCGTCGTCCTCACCGTGCGCGCCGGCGCCCTCCACGTCCTGCTCGTCGAGCGGGGCGAGGAACCGTTCCTGGGCCGCTGGGCCCTGCCGGGAGGGTTCGTCCGGCCGGACGAGGACCTGCCCGGCGCCGCCTCCCGGGAACTGCAGGAGGAGACGGGCCTGCCCCGCGGCCTCGTCCACCTGGAGCAGGTCGCCACCTACGGGGCACCCGACCGCGACCCCCGCCAGCGCGTCGTGACGGTCTGCTACCTGGCCCTGGCCCCCGACCTGCCCGTCCCCCGGGCTGGGACGGACGCCGCGGACGCGCGGTGGGCCCCCGTCGCCGACCTGCCCGACCTCGCCTTCGACCACGACGTCCTGCTCGCCGACGCGGTCGAACGGGCCCGGGCCAAGCTCGAGTACACGCCGCTGGCCACCGCGTTCTGCCCCCCCGAGTTCACCGTCGCCGAACTCCGGCGCGTCTACGAAGCCGTGTGGGGCACGACGCTGGACGCCCGCAACTTCCACCGGAAGGTCACCGGCGCAGCGGGTTTCCTCGAACCCACCGGCGGGACGACGACGCGCGACGGCGGCCGGCCGGCGACGCTGTTCCGGCGCGGGCCGGCCACCACCCTGCACCCGCCGCTGCTGCGCTGAGCCTTCTCACGCGACGCTGCGTGGTCTAGGGTCGAACGCCGTGTCGCCGTACCCCGCCCTCGTCGCGGCGGGGTTCCGCAGGTGGTCCACCTACCGCGCCGCGACAGCCGCGGGCGCGCTGACGAACTCCGTCTTCGGCGCCATCAAGGCCGCGGTCCTCGTGGGGACGGTGACGTCCGCGGGCGCCTCCGTCGCCGGGTACGACCCCCTCCAGGCCGCGACGTTCGCCTGGACGACGCAGGCCTTCCTCGCGCCCGTCAGCGTCTTCGCCGACGACGAACTCGCCCGCCGCGTGCGCACGGGAGACATCGCCGTCGACCTCGCCCGCCCCGTCGACCCGCAGCTCGCGGGCTGGGCCACCGACCTCGGCCGGGCGGCGTACCAGCTGCTGCCCCGCGGGGTCCCACCCCTCGTCCTCGGCGCCCTGCTGACCGGGCTGGCCGTGCCGGCCTCGCCGCTGCCGTACGTCCTCGGCGTCGTGAGCCTGGTCGTCGGGGTCTCGGTGAGCTTCGCGGCGCGCTGGATCGTCAACCTCACCGCGTTCTGGCTCACCGAGGTGCGAGGAGTCCTCCTGCTCTACACCGTCCTCGCCACCACCCTCACCGGGTTGTCGATCCCCGTCGCCTGGTTCCCGCCGTGGATGGCCACGCTCGCCCACTCCACCCCGTTCCCGTCGATGCTGCAGACGCCCGTCGACGTCGTCCTCGGCCGCGCCGCCGGCCTCGGGGCGCTGCGGTTGCTGGGGGTGCAGCTCGTCTGGCTCGCCGTCCTGCTGGGGGCGGGTCGCCTCCTCCTGGCCGTCGGCGCCCGACGCCTGGTGGTGCAGGGTGGCTGACCGGCGCGCACCCGGCCCGTACCGCGCGCTCCTGGGATCGCGCGTGCGGGCGCAGCTCTCGTACCGCACGTCGTTCGCCGCGGACGTCCTGGCGAACGTCGGCATCGGGCTCGGCGAGTTCGCGACGATCTACGTCGTGTTCTCGCGGACGTCCGAACTCGGCGGGCTCACCGTCTGGCAGGCCGCCCTCGTCTTCGCCCTGGCCAACGTCGCCTTCTCCCTGGCCGACCTCGTCGTCGGGCACGTCGACACCCTGCCCACCCTGGTGCGCACCGGAACCCTCGACGCGTTCCTGCTGCGGCCGCTGCCCGTGCTGGCGCAGCTCGCGACGTCCGACGTCGCGTTGCGCCGGGTCGGGCGCGTCCTCGTCGCCGCCCTCGTGTTCGCCGTGGCCTGGCCCCGCGCGGACGTCCCGTTCGACGGTCGCGCCGTGGCGCTGCTGGCGGTGGCCGTGGCGGGCGGGGCGGCGATCTTCAGCGCGGTGTTCGTGGTCGCTGGCTCGTTGCAGTTCTGGTTGCTGGACGGCCGCGAGGCGGTGAACTCCATCACCTACGGCGGGTCGAACGCGGCCCAGTACCCGGCGTCGCTGTACTCCGGGCCACTGCGCTGGCTGTTCTGCTACGTCGTCCCGGCCGCCTTCGTGGCCTACCTGCCCGTGCTGGCGCTGCTCGGCGAACCCGGGCCGGCCGGGTTGCCCGCCTGGCTGGGCTGGTGCTCACCGCTGGCGGCAGCCGTCCTCTGGGCGGTCGCGTTGCTGCTGTGGCGGGGCGGGGTCCGTCACTACACGGGGAGCGGGTCGTGAACGCGCTGGAGGTCCAGGACCTGGTCCGCGAGTACGTGGTCCGCGAACCGGGGGCCTCGCGGTTCCGCCGCCGTCGCAAGGTCGTCCGCGCCGTCGACGGGTTGTCCCTGCGCGTGGCGCCCGGGGAGTCCGTGGGGTTCATCGGCGCCAACGGGGCCGGGAAGTCGACGACGGTGAAACTCCTGACGGGCATCCTCGTGCCGTCGGCCGGCACCGTCCGGACCTGCGGCCTGGACCCGGTGACGCACCGGCGGGAGCTCGCCCGGCGCATCGGTGTGGTCTTCGGCCAGCGCAGCCAGTTGTGGTGGGACCTCCCGCTGAGCGAGTCGTTCCGGCTGCTCGCGGCCATCCACCGGTTGCCGGCCGACGTGTGGCGCCCGCGGCTGGCCGACCTCGACGAACGGCTCGGCCTGGGTGAGTTCCTCACCACCCCCGTCCGCCAGTTGTCGCTGGGACAGCGGATGCGGGGCGAGGTCGCGGCCGCGCTCCTGCACTCCCCCGAACTCCTGCTGCTGGACGAACCCACGATCGGCCTCGACGTCCTGTCCAGCGAGCGGTTGCGGCAGTTCCTGCGGGCCGAGCGCGCCGAGCACGGCACGACGCTGCTGCTGACGACGCACGACATGGGCGACGTGCAGCGGTTGTGCGACCGCGTCCTCGTCGTCGACCACGGACGCGCCGCGTACGACGGTGACCTGCCCGGCCTCGTCCGGCGCGTCGGCGCGCGCCGCGTCCTCGTGGTCGACCTGCGAGACCCCGTCGACCCCGGCCCCGTCACCGGGGCCGACCTGCTCGCGGTCGAGGAGGGCGGGTACCGCCGGCGCTACGCGTTCTCGGCCGAGGTGACGACGGCGGCGGAGGTGCTGGCGCAGGTGTCGCGCTCGGCCGAGGTGCGGGACCTGTCGGTGGAGGAACCGGACATCGCCGACGTCCTGCGGCGGCTGTACGCGGCGTCGAACTCCTGACCCGTCCACTGCCGACACTCAGAGTCCTTCCAGCACAACCGTTTCCGGAACCCGGTCACGTGTCGAGCCGACACGTCACTGGTGGCACGGTCGCTTGCGGTCCGGAAGAGTGACCCCGGGCCAAGGGTGTCCCGGACCGTCCAGACCCGGCGATCGGAGAACCGTGTCCCGCCCGACGCGAGACCCCCAGACCCCCTCGACGCTCCGGCCTGCCCTCGAGGTCTCCGCGCCGGACGGCAACCGCCCCCGGGCCCGGCACAGCGTCCTGCGGCTGCCGCTGGCCCTTCTCGTCGTGGGGGCCGGGGCCGCCTACTGGCTGGACGGCTGGTCGGCCGCGGCGGCGCTCACGAGCCTCGCCGCCTACGAGATCGCCCTCAGCGCCGACAACGCCGTCCCCATGGCCGGGGTCGCGGGCCGGTTGCACCAGCAGGCCAAGGAGGTCTTCCTGGCGGCCGGGCTGCTGGCCGGGGTCCTGCTCATGCGCCTCTTCGCCCCACCCACCCTCGTCTCGGCGACCAGCCACGAGTCCGCCGTGCAGGTCGCCGCCGACGTCATCGACGACCCCGGCGCCTACGCCGCGCACCTGTCCCAGATCCGCCCCGGCCTGGCCGGTTTCGGCGGGGTCTTCCTGTGGCTCGTGTTCACCGAGTTCCTCTTCAACTGCGACCGCAAGGACCGCCCGGCGTGGATCGGGCCCCTGGAACGTCCGCTGCTGCACCTGCGCCACCCCCGGGTCGTGCAGGTCGCCGTCGCCGTCGTCCTGGCCGGTGCCGCCGCGCTGCTGGCTCCCGCCGCCGAGAACGGGCGGGTGGCCCTGGCCGGGCTGGGGGGTCTGGTGGCCTACGGCGTCGTCAAGGGCATCGCCCTGCGCACGGCTCCCCCACCGCCGACCGCCGGCGACCCGGCGCCGCGGACGTCGTGGGTCCGGGCGACCGCCCACGGCGCGGCGGTCGTCTTCGAGCGGGCCCTGGCGGTGTTCATGCTGCTGGAGGTGCTCGACGGCACCTACTCCTTCACCGGCGGCGCCGACGGACTGCCGGCGTGGGAACGCGTCGGCATCGCCGTCTGCGGGGTCGCGATCGGCGCCGTGTTCCTCGTCCAGCTCACCCGCCGCCTCGACGAGCACGGGTCGCTGCGGCGCTACGAGCACCTGCCCGCGGGGGCGGCCTACGTCCTGGGGGTCCTGGCGGTCCTGTTGTGGGTGAGCCTCTTCCGGCCCGTGCCCTCGCTCGTCGCCGGCTGGTTCGGGGGCGTCGTGGTCGGCGCCGCGCTCGTCAGTTCCCTCGTCCGCGCCCGCCGCACCACCGACCACCGGGGAGCCGGTGGCCGCTGAGGCGCCGCGCGGCGCCGTCGTGCGGCGTCACTGGATGTCGCCGCCCGCGGTGGGGCCGTGCTGGGACGGCGCGGTCTCGCGGGTGTAGCGACGGGGCATCACGAGCCCGAGCGCCACCATCCCCAGACCCAGGACGAGGTGGAGCCAGTTGTCCGCGGTGTTCAGCGGGACGAAGTTCGCGGAACTGTCCTCGGAGACGACGAGGCCGTAGACCCACAGGGCCAGGTAGGTGACCCCGCCGACGACGAGGAACAGCTTGGCCGGGGACGGCTTGCGGGACAGCAGGATGCCGACGACCCCGAACGCGAGGTGCAGGAGGTTGTGCAGGACCGACACCTGGAACACCCCGAGCAGCATGGCGCCGGAGTGGTGCCCCGCACCGCTCATCGAGCCGTAGTCGGTGGTGATCCCGGGGACGAACCCCAGGACTCCGACGAGCAGGAACGCCGCGCCGACGACGAGGGCGGTGGTCTGGACGGGCGCTCGGCGGGACGAGGCCGGGGTGGAGGGACGGGTGGTGCTCATGGACGACTCCTGGAGCGCAGCCGGGAACTCCCGGCGATGTGCCGGCCGGAGTTTCGACCTCGCCCCACCGTAGGCACCGCGGGCGTGCCGGGCATCCCGGAGGGTCAGGCGGTCGTCTCCGGCACGGCGGCGAGGGCGTCCGCCGCGATCTGCTGCAGCGCTGCGAGGTGGCCCGCCAGTCGCCGTCGCCCGTCGCCGGTCAACGAGACCCACGTGCGGGGCCGCTTGCCGACGAAACCCTTGCGGACGGCGACGTGGCCCGTCTCCTCCAGGCCGGACAACGTCCGGGACAACGCCGAATCGCTGAGCCCCAACCGGTCGCGCACCGTCTTGAAGTCGGCCTCGGCGCACCCGGAGAGGAACGCGACGACCGCGAGCTTCGTGGGGTGCTGGACGGCGGGATCCAGCCGGGGTTCCCCGCTCACGCCCGGCCCCAGCCGCGGAGCTGGCGGTACAGGGGAACTCCGAAGGCACCGCCGATCATCAGCATCGCGACCCCCTCGTCGACGAGGAGGAACACGACGACGGCCGCGGCGATCACACCCACCTCGACGAGCGAGCGTCGCCAGCTCCGGCGCGGGTAGGCGCGCACCGGCCCTCGGAGGTACGTGAGGAGGAACAGGACGAAGAAGGCGACGAGCAGGGCGATCCCCGCGACCGCCCAGCCCGACCCGCCGGTCCAGACGGCGACGGCGAGGGCGAGGAACCCCGTCACGTAGGGCAGGGTCACGGCGGGCGGCACCCAGCGGGGGAACGGGTCCGGCCGGGCGGCCGCGAGCGCAGCGTCGGCGGTCCGGAGGTCGCTCCTGGCGCGGTCTGCTGTGGTCATGGCTCATTCCTACCGGAGTACTTTCCAGTCGCGCAAGTACTCCGGATGCTGCGCCATGCGTCTGGAGCTGGATGTCCTGGAACCAGCTCGACACCACGGTCCTGCGGGTGACGGACGGGACGGGCGAGTTCGTGGTGAAGGCGTCGGGGAGGACGAACCACCACCTGCTGCGCGAGATCAGCGCCCACGAGGACGCCGTCGCCGTGCTGGCCGCGACGGGCCACGCACCCCGGCTGCTGCACGCCGACCGCGAGCGCCGGGTGCTCGTCACCCGGTACCTGCCGGGCGACCTCGTCGAGGGCACGGCGGCCGAGCACGACCCGGAGGTCCACCGGCAGGCCGGCCGGTTGCTGCGCGTCCTGCACGCGCAGGACGGACGGGTCGAGCAGGAGTTCGAGCGCTCCGCGTCGGCGAAGAGCCTGGCGGCGCTGCACCGCCCGCACCGCATCCCTGCGGCGCAGGCGGACCGGGTGCGGACGGTGCTGACGGCCTACCGGCCCCGCCTCGCGGTCCTCGTCCCCACCCACGGCGACTGGCAGCCGCGGAACTGGCTCCTGGACGCCGGCGCCGTCCGGGTCATCGACTTCGGACGCTTCGACCGGCGGCCCGCGATGAGCGACCTGTGCCGCCTCGCCGTGCAGCAGTGGCGCAGCGACGTGCGACTGGAGGCGGCGTTCCTCGACGGCTACGGGAGCGATCCCCGCGACCCGGGGGTCTGGCCGTTCCTCCAGGTGCGCGAGGCGGTGGCGACGGCCGTCTGGGCCCACGAGGTGGGCGACGGGCAGTTCGAGCGCCAGGGGCACCGCATGCTCCGCGAGGCCCTCAGCGCGTTCGACTGAACCGACCCCCGGCGGCGGGGCGCCTCAGAACTGCGAGGCCATCCGCCCCAGCACGGGGGTCCACCCGACGACGCGGCGCTGCGCGACGATCCCGTCCCGCACGAACGGGTCGGCGTCGAGCAGCGCCTCGACGGCCGCGGCGTCGGACGCCTCGAACACCAGCACCGCCCCGTCGTCGTCGGTGGGGCCGGAGACGACCACCTCGGACAGGGACCCCAGGTACTCGCGGTGGGCTGCGCGGCCGGCGTCCCGCGCGGCGGTGTCGGTCGTGTAGGCGTAGGTGGCGACGAAGTACGGCATGCCGGGACGCTACCGGCACGTTCCGGAACGCCGAACTCCTACCGCGCGCCGACGGGCGCGACGACCGGGCGCGCGGCCCGGGACCCGTCGAGCCGCGGCAGCACGACCCCGACGAGCGGGCCGATGCCGAACGCGAAGACGACGGTCCCCACCCCGACGTCGCCGCCGAGCAGCCACCCGACGCCGAGCACCGACACCTCGACGACACCACGGCACTGCCAGATCGGGCGACCGGTCCGCGCGTGCAGGCCGGTCATCAACCCGTCCCGCGGGCCCGGGCCGAGACCGGCCCCGATGTAGACACCGCTCGCGACGGCCAGCAGGAGCAACCCGGCGGCGAACAGCGGCACGCGCAGGGCCAGGTGCTCCGGCGCCGGGAGCAGGTCCACGGTCGCCTCGATGACCGTGCCCACGAGCAGGACGTTCAGGACAGTCCCCACGCCCGGCCTCTGCCGCAACGGGATCCACAGCAGGAGCACGGCGATGCCGATGACGTTCGTGAGCCAGCCGACCCCCGCACCGGTCCGCTCGGCCAGGCCGGTGGCGAACACGGTCCACGGCCCCACGCCGACGTGGGCCAGCACCATCAACCCCTCCGCGACGCCGTAGAGGACGAGACCGACGAGGAGACGCGCCACGCGGGCGGCGAAGACTGGCTTGCTCACACGAGGATTGGACCGCACGTTCCTCGCCCGGCAACAGCGCCAATCCGCCTAGAGTGGCCTGGTGCCGACCCTCTCCGCCTCCGGACTGGCCCAACTGCTCGGCGACTGGCGCGACGACGGTCCGGCCCTGCGCGCGCTGGCCGACCGGGTCCGCCTCCTCCTGCTCGACGGCCGCGTGCTCTCCGGCACCCGGTTGCCGGCCGAACGCGAGCTGGCGGCGGCGCTCGGGATCAGCCGCACCACGGTGGCCGCCTCGTACTCCCGCCTGCGCGAGAGCGGACACCTGCGCAGCGTGCGGGGGTCCGGCAGCGTCATCACCCTGCCCGCCGCCCCCGCGGCCGCTCCGTCCGAACCGCTCTCCGTCCCCGGCGGGCTGGTGGACCTCACCCGTGCCGTGCTCCCCGCGGCCCCCGTCGTCGCCGACGCCGCCCGCGACGCCGCGCAGGACCTGCTCGACCACCTGCCCGGGGACGGGTACGAACTCCTCGGCATCCCGGCACTGCGGGCCGCCGTCGCCGACCGCTACACCGCCCGCGGCCTGCCGACGACCCCCGACGAGGTCCTCGTGACGCTCGGCGCCCAGCACGCCGTCGGACTGTTGTGCAGGACGGTCCTCTCCCCCGGCGACCGCGTCCTCGTCGAGTCCCCCGGCTACCCGCACGCCGTCGACGCCGCCCGCGCCGCCGGTGGCCGTCCCGTCGCGGTCCCCGTCACCGCCGCCACGGCGGACACCCCCGGGGGCTGGGACGAGGAGGCGCTCGAGGACGCCTTCGCCCGGACCCGACCGGCGCTCGCCTACCTCATGCCCGGGTTCCAGAACCCCACCGGCGCCGTCATGGCGCCGGCGCTGCGCAGACGCGTCGTCGAACTCGCCCGCCGGCACGGGACCCGGCTCGTGGTCGACGAGACGACGAACGACCTCGCCCTGGACGGCCCCGTCCCCCCGCCCTTCCCGGCGGACGTGCTGCACGTCGGGTCCACGGCGAAGTCGCTGTGGGGCGGGCTGCGGATCGGGTGGGTGCGCGCCGACGCCGCGACCGTGCGGCACCTGGCCGCCCACCGGGCGCCCTGGGAGCTGGGAACTCCGGTGCTGGAGCAGCTCGTCGTCGCCCGGTGCCTGCCGCAGCTCGACGAGGTCCTCGTCGAGCGGCGCGCGGAACTGCGGCGTCGGCGCGATGCGCTGAGGGACGGGCTGGCCACCGCCCTGCCGGAGTGGGAGGTCCCACACGTCCCCGGAGGTCTGGCGGCGTGGGTCCACCTGCCGACCGCGACGAGTTCGGCGCTCGCCCTCGCCGCCCACCGGCACGGCGTGCTGCTCACCGCGGGACCGCGGTTCGGGGTCGACGGCGCCTTCGAGCGGTACCTGCGGCTGCCCTTCGGCGCCGGTGCCGGAACGCTGCGGTCGGTCGTCGTGCCCGCCCTCGTGCGGGCCTGGCGCGAGGCGGGCGCGATGGTTCCGGTGCCCGGGCGGCTCGAGGTCGTCGTCTGACGGCATGGCCCCGGGGGGACGTCTCGTGAAGGTTCGGCGACCGGCGGTCCTCCGCGGTGGGGAACCCCTCTAACCTCGCCTGGTACGCACCCGTACCAGGGTGCCCGACGAGAGGACACCACCGTGGACCGAGTGCTCGTGACCGGCGGGACGGGGTTCGTGGCCAGCCACCTGGTGGCCCGGCTGCTGCAGGACGGCCACCACGTGTCCGTCACCGTCCGGGACCCGGGCGGTCGACGGACCGCGGCGCTGCGGAACCTGACGGTCGGCCGTCCCGGTCACCTGGCGGTGCACGCGGCGGACCTGCTCACCGAGGGGTCCTTCGACGCGGCGGCGGAGGGCGTGGACACGGTGTTCCACGTCGCCTCGCCGTTCTTCATGGCCGAGCAGATCACCGACCCGCAGACCGAACTCGTCGACCCCGCGCTCCTCGGCACCCGCAACGTCCTCGGCACGGTGAACCGCACGCCGAGCGTGCGCCGGGTCGTCCTCACCTCCACCATCGGCGCGATGTTCGGCGACTACTCCGACACCCTCGCCCTGCCCGGGCGGGTGCTGACCGAGGACGTCGTCAACACGTCGAGCTCCTTGCAGCGCAGTCCGTACCACTACTCCAAGGTCCTCGCCGAGAACGAGGCGTGGCGCATCGCCGACGAACAGGACCGCTGGTCGATGGTCAGCGTCAACCCCGGGCTCGTCCTCGGACCCGTCCTCGTCCCCGGGTCCGCGTCGGGCAGCCTGTTCCTGCTCGACGAGCTCATGGCCGGCAAGCTGTGGTTCGGGGTCCCGGACATCGCCTTCGCCGCCGTCGACGTCCGCGACGTCGCGGACGCGCACGTCGCCGCAGGTGAGCGCACCGACGCCGCCGGCCGGTACATCGTGTCCCACCGCGAGATGGTGCCGTTCACCGAGATGGCCAGGATCCTGCGGTCCGTGCACGACCACCCCTGGCGGGTCCCGCGCACCCGGCTGCCCACTCCGGCCGTGCGACTGCTCGGACCGGCGTTCGGGCTGGACCGGCAGTTCATCGAGCACCACGTCGGCATCCGGTTCACCCTCGACAACCGGCGCAGCCGCACCGAGCTCGGCGTGTCCTACCGTCCGGTCGCCGATAGCCTGCGCGACCACTACCGGGCCTGGAGCCGGAACCGCGCCGTGCGAGGCTGACGCCGTGCCCGGAACCCCCACGTCGTCCTCGCTGTCCCGGGGGCGTCTGCTCGACGCCATGCGCTCGGCGCTGCGGGAGAAACCCCTGCGCGCCGTGACCGTGGCCGACGTCGTCCGGCTCGCCCGGGTCTCGCGCCGCACGTTCTACGAGGAGTTCGCGACGCGGGAGCAGTGCTACATCGCACTGCTGGAGCAGGAGGACGCCCGGATGGCGGCGAACGTGCGGTCGGCCGTCGACCCGGCCGCCCCGTGGCGGGACCAGGTGCGGCAGGCCGTCGACGCCTACGTCGAGACGGTGTCGGCGGAACCGGCGATCTGCCTGTCGTGGGTCCGCGACCTGCCCGTCCTCGGGGCGCCGGGGGTCGAGGTCGGGACCCGGTCGATGGACACGGTGGTGTCGCTGCTGCAGAACCTGTCGCGCAGCCGGGCCTTCGGGCGCGACGGCCTGGAACCCCTCGACGACGCGACCGCGCGGTTGCTCGCCGGGGGGATCGAGGCGCTGACGGCGTCCGTCCTGGAGCGCGGGGACGACCTGCGGGAGGTCGCCCCCGTGCTCGTCCGCGCCGCGGTCGCCCTCGCCCAGGCACCGCGGGACGGCGGCTGAGGGGGCGGCCCGCTACGCCAGGTCCTTCTCCGCGTCCGCCAGCGCGGCGAACTCCTCGTCCGGGGAGTTCGCCACGAGGCGCTTGCGGGAGTACAGGCCGAAGTACGCCAGGAGCACCAGGAACGCGACGGCGCACCACGCGGCCGCGACGCTGTCCACGAGGAACGTCCCGACGACGGCGAGCACCGCGACGACGAGCGCGAAGCCCGTGGTGACGACCCCGCCCGGCGTGCGGTACGGGCGGTGCATTCCGGGTTCGCGGACGCGCAGGACGATGTGGCTGACCATCATCAGCACGTAGCTGACGGCCGCCCCGAACACCGCCATGTTCAGCAGCAACGCCCCCTGCCCGGTGAGGGACAGGACGAACCCGACCAGGCCGGGGACGACCAGGGCCAGCGTCGGCGTCTTGCGGCGGTTCGTCACCGACAGGACCGTCGGCAGGTACCCGGCGCGGGACAGCGCGAACAGCTGCCGCGAGTACGCGTAGATGATCGAGAAGAAGCTGGCGATCAGCCCGGCGAGCCCGATGTAGTTCACAACGGTCGCCGCGGTCGACCCGCCGAGCGCCTCGACGAGCGGGTTGCCCGACGTCGACATGGCCTGCGCCCCGCCCGCGCCCGTGGTCAGGACGAGGGTCGCGGCGCAGGTGACGAGCAGCACGGCCATCGCCGCGATGATCCCGCGCGGCACGTTGCGCTCGGGGTTTCGCGTCTCCTCCGCCGCCAGCGGCACCCCCTCGATCGCGAGGAAGAACCAGATGGCGAACGGGATCGCCGACCAGATCCCGATGAACCCGAAGGGCAGCAGGTCCGAGGACCCGAGGCTGCCGTCCGGGGCGATGTCGGTGAGGTTCGCGACGTCGAACTCCGTCAGCGCGGCGACGGCGAACACCACGAGCCCGACGACGGCGATCGTCGTCACGGCGAACATCACCTTCAGCGCCTCGCCGACGCCGACGAGGTGGACGCCGATGAAGAGCGCGTAGGCGGCGAGGTAGACCCACCAGCCGTCGGTGATGCCGAACAGGCCGAGGGACTCCACGTAGGCGCCGATGAACGTCGCGATCGCGGCGGGCGCGATGGCGTACTCGATGAGGATGGCGGTGCCGGTCGCGAACCCACCCCACGGGCCGAGCGCGCGACGGGCGAACGTGTACCCCCCGCCCGCGGTCGGCAGGGCCGAGGACATCTCGGCCATGCCCAGGACGAGGGCGAGGTACATGCCGGCCACGACGACGGCCGCGACGGCCAGGCCGCCGAACCCGCCCTGCCCCAGCCCGAAGTTCCACCCCGAGTAGTCCCCGGAGATCACGTAGCTGACGCCGAGGCCGGCCAGGAGGACCCAGCCGGCCGTGCCCCGGCGCAGTTGCCGCCGCTCGAGGTAGTCCTCGCTCGCGGTGGTGGCGGTGGTCGAGCGGTCCGACATCGTGACTCCTTCGTCTCGAGAGGTGGAACGGGTTCAGCTTCGGGCGGCCTCGACGAGGCCCCGGAACAGGCCGAGGTCCTCGGACGCCTCGGGGTGCCACTGCACCCCGAGGAAGAACGGGTGACCGGTGCCGTCGGTCCGCTCGAACGCCTCCAGCGTGCCGTCCTCGGCCCACGCCGCGGCCGTGAACCCGGGGTGCTCCCGGACGGCCTGGTGGTGGTGGCACGGCACGACGGCGCGCTCGCCGAGCAACCGGCCGACGGTGCCGGCGCGGTCGATCGTCACGAGCGTCGAACCGTAGGAGTCCCCGCCCGGGTCGTGCCCCTCGTGCCCGACGACGTCCGGGACGTGCTGGTGCAGGGCGCCGCCGGCGTGCACCGCCATGACCTGCATCCCGCGGCAGACCCCGAGGGTCGGCTTCGCGAGCTCCACGGCGGCGTCGAGGAGGGCCAGCTCCCAGGAGTCCCGGTCCGGGTGCGGTGTCCCCGTGCGCGCGTGCGGTTCCTCGCGGTAGGCGGCGGGGTCCACGTCCGCGCCGCCCGCGACGACGAGCGCGTCGAGCCGCTCGACGACCGCCCGCGCCGACGGGCCGTACGGCGCGGTGGGCGGCAGGACGACGGGAACCCCGCCCGCGCGGCGGACGGCGTCGGAGTAGACGGTGGGCAGCAGGTCGGAGACCTCGTCCCAGATGCCGTGGACCGCCCGCTCGCGGTAGCAGCTGACGCCGACGACGGGCGTGCTCACGCCGGAGCTCACAACGGGGTCACGTAGGCGGCCGAGATCCCGCCGTCCACGAGGAACGTGGAGGCGGTGATGAAGCTCGCGTCGTCGGAGGCGAGGAACAGCACGGCGCCGGCCAGTTCCTCCGGTTCGGCGAAGCGCCCCATCGGTACGTGCACCAACCGCCGCGCCGCGCGCTCCTCGTCCTTGGCGAACAGCTCCTTGAGCAGCGGCGTGTTCACCGGCCCCGGGCACAGCGCGTTGACGCGCACGCCCTCGCG
Organism: Kineococcus endophyticus; assembly: GCF_040796495.1. Classification (NCBI taxonomy): domain Bacteria; kingdom Bacillati; phylum Actinomycetota; class Actinomycetes; order Kineosporiales; family Kineosporiaceae; genus Kineococcus; species Kineococcus endophyticus. The sequence continues at coordinate 279,036 of NZ_JBFNQN010000002.1, forward strand.
GGCGAACTGCACGCCGAGCTCGCGGCTCATGCTGAGCACCCCGCCCTTGGACGCGGAGTAGGAGATCTGGCTCGTCGCCGCCCCCATGACCGCGACGAACGACGCCGTGTTGATGATCGACCCGCGCCCCTGCTCCAGCATGTGCGGCAGGGCCGCCTTGCAGCACAGGTACACGCTCGTGAGGTTGACCTCCTGCACCCGGCGCCAGGCGTCGAGGTCCGTGGTGAGGATCGAGTCGTCGTCGGGCGGGCTGATGCCGGCGTTGTTGAACGCGATGTCGACGGAGCCGAACGTCTCCTTGGCCGTGCGGAACAGGGTGTCGACCTGCTCCTTGTCGGTGACGTCCACCCGGACGAAGGCGGCGACCTCGGCGCCGCCGAGCTCCTCGACCACGCGGGCCCCCGAGGCCTCGTCGATGTCGCCGACGACGACCTTGGCGCCCTCGGCGACGAAGCGCCGGGCCGTGGCCAGGCCGATGCCCGAGCACCCGCCGGTGATGACGGCCACGCGACCCTCGATGCGTCCTGCCATGCGCTGTTCTCCTGCTCTCGTGCTGCTGCGGGGTGGTCGGTCAGTCGTCGCTGAGGAAGACGTTCTTCTCCTCGGTGAAGGAGTTCGGCGCGTCCGGGCCGAGTTCACGCCCCAGCCCGGACTGCTTGAACCCGCCGAAGGGGGTCCAGTACCGGACCGAGGAGTGCGAGTTCACGCTGAGGTTCCCGGCCTCGACCCGGCGCGCCACGCGCAGGGCCCGGCCGACGTCCCGCGTGTAGATGGACCCGGACAGGCCGTAGTCGGTGTCGTTGGCCTTGGCGACGGCGTCGGCCTCGTCGTCGAACGCCATGACGGCGACGACCGGACCGAACACCTCGTCGCGCCAGATCCGTTCCCGGGCGTCCTGGACGCGGACGATGGTCGGAGGGACCCAGAAACCCCCGAGGTCGGGGGCCGGCCCGGTGGACAGGACGTCGGCGTCGTCGAGGTAGGCGCGCACGCGGTCCCGCTGGCCGGCCGAGATGAGGGGCCCCATCTCCGAGTCCGGGTCGCTGCGCGGGTCGGTCACGCGCATCCCCGCCACCGCGGCCTGCAGGCGCTCGACGAACTCGTCGTGGACCGAGCGCTCGACGAGGATGCGCGACCGGGCGCAGCAGTCCTGACCGGCGTTGTCGAAGACCGCGTACGGTGCCGCGGCCGCGGCCTTCTCCAGGTCGGCGTCGGCGAAGACGACGTTCGCGCTCTTGCCGCCGAGCTCGAGCGTCACGCGCTTCACCTGCTCGGCGCACCCGGCCATGATGCGCTTGCCGACGGCCGTCGACCCGGTGAACACGACCTTCCGCACGAGGGGGTGCGTCACGAACCGCTCCCCCACGACCGGGCCGCGGCCGGGCAGGACGGTGAACACGCCCTCCGGCAGGCCGGCATCCAGGGCCAGTTCGCCGAGCCGGACGGCCGTCAGGGGCGTCAGCTCCGCGGGTTTCAGGACGACGGTGTTCCCCGCCGCCAGGGCCGGGGCGAACCCCCACGCCGCGATGGGCATGGGGAAGTTCCACGGCACGATGATCCCGATGACGCCCAGCGGTTCGCGGAACGTCACGTCGATGCCGCCGGGCACCGGGATCTGCCGGCCGAAGAGGCGTTCCGGGGCCGCCGCGTAGTACTCCAGGCAGTCCCGCACGTTGCGCGCCTCCCAGCGCGCGTTGCCGCGGGTGTGCCCGGCGCCGCGGACCTCCAGGTCCGCCAGCTCCTCCACGTGGTCGTCCACCACGCGCGCGAAGGCGCGCAGCATCCTGGCCCGGTCGGCGGGGGCGACGTCGCGCCAGGTGGTGAAGGCCCGGGCGGCGCGCTGGATGGCCGCGTCGGTCTCCTCCAGACCGGCGAGGCGGACCTCCGTGAGGCGCTCGCCCGAGGAGGGGTCGACGACGACGTGCACGCCGCTGTCGGTGCTGCTGCTGCCGGTGTCCACAGGGGTGCTCATGTCACATCCGTTCGAATCCGCGGCGGCGTTCCCAGTCGGTCACGGCCGACTCGAACGCGGCCAGTTCCACGTCGGCCGCGTTGGTGTAGTGGTCGACGACCTCGTCGCCGAACGCCGCGCGCGCCACGGTGCTGGCGGCGAACAGGTCCCGGGCGTGCCGAAGGGTGCCGGGAACGCGCGGGGCGTCGGAGGTGTAGGCGCTGCCGGTGAGCGCCGGTTCGAGCTCGAGACCCTGCTCGACCCCGTGCAGACCACCGGCGAGGACGCCGGCGAGGGCGAGGTAGGGGTTCACGTCGCCGCCGGGCAGGCGGTTCTCCAGCCGCGCCCCCGCACCGTCCCCCACCAGCCGGACGGCGCACGTGCGGTTGTCCTCGCCCCAGGCGATCGCGGTCGGTGCGAACGAACCGTGGGCGAACCGCTTGTAGGAGTTGACGTTCGGCGCGTAGAGCAGGGTGAAGTCGGCCATCGTCGCGAGGACGCCGGCGACGAAGGAGTCGTACAGCGGGGTCCGGTGCCCCTCGTCCCAGAAGACCGTGCCGCCGTCCAGTCCGCGCAGGCTGAGGTGGATGTGGCAGGAGTTCCCCTCGCGCTGGTCGTACTTGGCCATGAACGTCAGCGCCTTGCCGTGCTGCGCGGCGATCTCCTTGGCGACCGTCTTGTAGACGGAGTGGTTGTCCGCCGTGGTGAGCACGTCGTCGTAGAGGAACCCGATCTCGTGCTGGCCGTAGTTGCACTCGCCCTTGGCGCACTCGACGTTGAGCCCGGCGGCGTACATCGTGTTGCGGATGTCGCGCAGGACGGGTTCGACGCGGGTCGTGCCCAGGATGGAGTAGTCGACGTTGTACTGGTTGGACGGCACCAGGTCCTGGTAGTTGCGGGACGACGCGGCCTCGTAGGTCTCGTCGAAGAGGATGAACTCCAGCTCCGTGCCCGCCACGACGCTGTACCCGAGGTCGCGCGCCCGGTCCACCTGCTTCTTCAGCACCGTCCGGGGGCTCTGGTCCACGGGCGTCCCGTCCAGCCAGGCCAGGTCCGCCTGGACCATCGCGGTCGCCGGCAGGTGCGGCAGCAGCCGCGTGGTCTCGAGGTCCAGGACGAACTCGACGTCCCCGTACCCCTTCTCCCAGGAGGTCATCGCGTAACCGGGGACGGTGTTCATGTCGACGTCGACCCCGAGGAGGTAGTTGCAGCCCTCGGTGCCGTGCTCCAGGACGACGTCGCGGAAGTAAGCGGCGTGGAACCGCTTGCCCTGCAGCCGCCCCTGCATGTCGGTGAACGCGACGACGACCGTGTCGAGGGTCCCGCTGTCGATCAGGCCGAGCAGGTCCTCGCGGGTCAGGTGTCGGTCGTTGCGCACGTCGTCCTCCGGTCGCCGGGTGGGTGGGTCAGTCGAGGAGACCGCGCAGCAGCGCGGCCGTGTCGTCGCAGTGCTCCTCCATGGCCCGGCGGGCACGGGAGCCGTCGCCGTCGAGCACGGCCCGGACGATCCGCGCGTGCTGCCGGTCGGAGTGGTCGATGTTCGTGCCGAGCACGGGGATCGCCGTGAGCATCTCGTGGACCCCGGCCTGCACGGAGGTGACGGCCTCGAGCACGAGGTCGGAGCCGGCGAGGGTCGCGACCGTCAGGTGGAACCGCGAGTCGGCCTGCCGGTGGGTCGAGGGTTCCGTGGCCTCCAGGACGGCGGTGTGCGCCGCCTCGAGCCGGTCCCGCTGCTCGGGCGTGAGGTCCCGCGTCGCCGCGAGGTGCGCGGCACCGGGTTCGACGATGCGTCGGAAGTCGAGCGTGTCGAGCCACGCCTGCCGCCGCGCCTGCCGCTGCTGGGCTCCCACCCGCCGCGGCAGGGTCGGGGCCATCGTCACGACGGTCCCGCCCCCGCGGCCCCGCTTCGTCTCCACCATGCCCGCCGCGCGCAGGGCGGCGATCGCCTCGCGCAGCGTGGCCCGCGAGACCCCCAGCCGCGTCGCGAGGTCACGTTCGGTCGGCAGCGCGGAACCCCGCGGGAACACCCCGAGGCGGATGGCGGTGCCGAGCTGTTCCACGCACGCCTCGAACGCGTGCTGCCCCCGCACGGGGTGCAGCACGAGCCAGCCGAGCCCGGGCGCGTCGCCGGCACCCCGGGGCGTGGCGTCGGCGTCGGCGAGCATGCGCGTCAGTGTGCCGACGCCCGCAGCCGCCGTCAATGGTCTGATCTCAGACCTTTGGGTGCCGGGTTTCGCCCCCGCGCCCCCGCCGGGAACGGGCACCCTCACGGGGACCGGCCCGGACGTGGAAGGGCCCGGACCGCGCACGAGGTGCGCGGCCCGGGCCCGGTCTGGGGGGCTCAGCCCTTGACGGCCCCCGAGGCGAGGCCCGCCACGTAGAACCGCTGCAGGGCGACGTAGAGGATGACGCACGGGATCATCGCGACGACGGCGCCGGCCACGAGGTAGCCGTAGTTCACGGCCCCGTAGGCACCGGACTGCAGGTTCACCAGGGACAACGGCAGCGTGTAGAGCCGGTCGTCGGTGAGGAACGTCAGTGCGCCGAGGAACTCGGTCCAGCTGGCGAGGAAGGCGTAGAGCGCACTCGTCGCCATCCCGGGGATCAGCATGGGCCGCAGCACTGAGACCAGGGCCCGCATGGTCCCGGCGCCGTCGACGCGGGCCGAGTCCTCGATCTCGGCGGGGATCGTCTCGAAGGCGTTGCGCATGACGAAGACGCCGAAGGGCAGGTTGACCGTCGTGTAGAAGAGCACCAGGCCCAGGCGGGAGTCGGTCAGTCCCATGGCGTTCATCTGCAGGTACAGCGGCGTGATGATCGCCTGGAACGGGACCATCATCGTCACGACGACGAGGCCGAACAGGACGTTGCGGCCGCGGAAGGTGAACCGGCCGAAGCCGTACCCCGCCAGCGTCGCGACGACCGCGGTGAGCACCGCGGTCCCGACGGCGACGACGAGGCTGTTGCCCACCGAGCGCAGGATGTCGAGGTCGCTGCTGAACAGGGCCGAGAAGTTGGCCGTCGTGAGGGAGAACAGGTCCCCCGCCTTCGGGTCGGTCGCCACGATCGCGTCGTTGGACTGGAACGAGCGCAGGACCGACCACACCAGCGGGACGAGGAACACGAGGGCGGCGAGGGTCCCGCCGAGCCAGTAGAGCGTGAGCTTGGTGCGGCTCTCGGCGCGGCCGGCCGCGGCCGCCCCGCGGGTGTTCCGGACCCGCAGGTCCTGCGGGGCCCCGGTCTTCGTGAGAGTGGCCACGGTCATCCCTCCTTCTCGCGCAGCAGCCGGAACTGGGCGGCCGTCACCAGACCGATGACGACGACCAGGACGATCGAGAGCGCGGAGGCCGCACCGAGCTGGAGCTGGACGAAACCGCGCTGGTAGACGTACATGACGACCGTCTGTGTGTCCGTCCCCGGTCCGCCGCGGGTGAGGACGTAGAACTGGGTGAACGCGAGCAGCGAGCCGATGACGGAGATGACCAGGCTCATGGCGATGGTGCGGCGCAGCATGGGGATCGTGATGCTCCGCTCGCGCTGCCACCACGACGCGCCGTCCATCTCGGCCGACTCGTAGACGTCGCGCGGGATGCCCTGCATGCCACCCATGAGCAGCACCATCGTCAGCCCCGACACGGCCCAGACGATCATCACGCAGATGAGCCCCGTCGCGAGCGGCCCGTCGGCCAGCCAGGCCGTCGTCCCGTCGGTGATCCCCAGCGTCTCCAGGACGACGTTGACCATGCCCGACCCGGGCTGCGCCTCCAGCACCATGAGGAAGCTCAGCGTCGTGAGCCCGATGACGTACGGGACGAAGAACACCGTCCGGAACACCGTGGAGAACCGCCGGTTGGCCCGGACCACGACGGCGAGGACGTAGCCGAGCACGAGGATCGGCACGGTCACGATCGCGGTGTACAGGACCGTGTAGCCCACCGACTTCCAGAACACGGGGTCCGACGCGATGGCCGCGTAGTTGCCGAGACCGATGAACTGGTAGGACCCGATGAGGGGCCAGTTGGTGAAGGACATGTAGACCGCGAAGACCAGCGGCACGAGCACGAAGACCGTGACGAAGGCGAGGGCCGGCAGCGTCAGGAGCAGACCGGTGCGCGGCGGGTGGGTGAGGGACCGGGGGTTTCTCTCGAGGGTGCTCACAGTTGCGCCTGTTCCAGGATGCGGTCGAAGTCCTTCTGCCCCTGCGCCAGCGCCCCGTCGAGGTCCCCGTCGAAGACGGCTCGGCGGAACGCCGCGATCCACGGCGAGTCCTGCTGGTTGAACAGCAGGTTGTAGGCGAGCGTCGTCGGGGCGTACGCCCCCGCGATCCCGTCCAGCGGCGCCACCGCGAGCGGGAACTTCTCGCGGTACTGCTCGGTGGCGGCGTCGGAGCGGACGGGGATGTACCCGCCGGCGGGCAGGTTCTCCTGCTGCGGCAGGTCGAGGGCGAACCGGGCGAACTGCCAGGCCCCCGACGCGTTGGCGGCGCCCCGCGGGATGCAGAGGTTGTCCCCGCCGGCGAAGGTGGCCCGTCCCCCGTCCGGTCCTGGGAGCAGGACGACCCCGGTCTTGGCGCGCATCTCCTCGGAGGCGTTGAGGGCCGCGACGGAGAAGTTCGCCGGGAAGAGCCCGACCGTGCCGTCGCGGAAGTCCGCGCCCCAGCGGGACCCGTCGCCGGAGAAGTTCCCCTGCGGCATGAGCTTCTCGTCCCACATCGTCCGGTAGAGCTCGAACGTGCGCCGGACGGCGTCGTTGTCCGCGATCGACCCGCGCTGCTCCCCCACGTCCCCGACGATGTTCGGGGCCTTCGCCGCCCAGATGTGCGGCTGCACGACGAACCCCAGGATGCCGGCCGCGTTGCCGTCGACCGACCAGCCGTACGTCCCGTCCCCCAGGGCCCCGATCGCCCGGGCCGCCTCGAGCAGGCCGTCGAAGTCCTGCGTGTGGTCCGCCGGGTCCAGACCGGCCTTCTCGAACAGCTCGGTGTTGTAGAACAGCGCCGAGTTGTCGGCGATGTACGGGACGCCGTAGTGCTTCTCGTCCCGCGTCGCGAGAGCCAGCTGGCCGGGGTTCAGCTGGTCGGCGAAACCCAGCTGCTGCACGAGCGGCGTCAGGTCCGTGAACGAGTCGCGGTAGATGAAGAGCATCGAGTTGATGTCGTCGATGTCCACGATGTCCGGCACGTTCCCGCCGCGGATGGCCGTGGCGAGCTTGGTGACGTACTGACCGTCGAGGACGGGTGTCACCTCGACGGTGACGGCGTCCTGCGAGGCGTTGAACGCGTCGACGACCTGCCGGACGCCGACGACCGTCGCCGCCCGGCACCACAACCGGACGGTCCCGGTCGCGTCCTGGCCGAAGCCGGCGGCCGTGACGTCGGCCTCGGGCAGTTGCGACGCGCAGGAGGGCAGGAGCGCCGACAGACCGGCGAGCCCTCCCAGCGCGAGCAGGGTCCTGCGGTGGAGCTCCATCGCACCTCCTGGGGAACGAGTTCCGGACCGGGCCGGGGTCAGGCCCGCGGCAGCCAGACGCGCATCGCGCCGAGCTCGCGGTTGGCCCAGGCGTAGTACGGCACGGCCGGGACGACCTGGGTGGCGTCCTCGGCCTGCGGCGCGGGGTCGTCCCCGGCCGGGCGGTACAGCGGACCCGTCGCGGCGGCCGCCGCCGCGTGCACGGGCAGGTGCAGGACGGTGACCCCCTCGAGCAGGTCGGGGCGGTGCTCGGCGCGGGCGCCCCGCAGTTCGGCGACGCGGACGCGGACGTCGTCGGCGACGAGGCCGTCGGGCAGGTCGACCTGCTCGACGGCGTAGACGAGCGGCCCGCGTTCGACGACGACGCAGCCGCGCACGGCGTCGACGCGCGGGTCGGCCTCGACGGGACGGACGGTCATCGGCAGGACGAGTTCGACGACGTCACCGGCCGCGAACTCCCGGCGCACCCGCAGGTACTCGCCAGGGGTCGTCGCGAGGGCCTCCCCGGCGGCGGTGGCGGTGGCGCCCTCGGCCCACCCGGGGACGCGCAGCGCGAGCTCGAACTCCCCGGGGGAGTCCAGCACCTCGACGCGGACGGTCCCGTCCCAGGGGTAGTCGGTGCTCACGCGGAGCCGGACCCCGCCGGCCTCGACCTCACCCGTCGTGAACTGGTGCAGCTGGACCCCGGGAACCCCGTCACGGTCGGCGCTCGTCGCGACGTAGGCGTCGAGCTGGGACAGCGTCCGCATGATGTTCGGCGGGCAGCAGGCGCAGTCGAACCAGGGCCGCCGGCCGTGCGCGACGCTGCGTTCCTCCTCGGCGTGCGCACCGTGCCGCAGCTGCAGGGCGTTGACGTAGAAGTACTCCGTCCCGGCCAGGGACACCCCGGGCAGGAAGGCGTTGTAGAGGGTCCGCTCGACCAGGTCGGCGTAGCGCGCCTCCCCCGTCGCCAGCAGCAGGCGGTAGCTCCACTGCACGCTCGCGATCGCCGCGCAGGTCTCGGCGTAGGCGCGGTCGGGGCCGAGCTCGTAGTGGTCGCCGAACTGCTCCCAGTCCCAGCGCGCCCCGATGCCGCCCGTCACGTACGTCTTCGAGGCGAGCATCCCCTCCCACTGGCGCACGAGGGCGTCGAGCAGTTCCGCGTCGCCGGTCTCGGCGGCCACGTCCGCCGCGCCGGCCGTGAGGTAGACGGCCCGGACCGAGTGGCCCTCGGGTGAGGTGGCCTCGCGCACGGGCACGCGGTCGGAGAAGTACGTCGGTTCGGAGTCGTGCTTCGTCTGGATGATGCCGTGCCCGCGGGCGTCGACGAACCAGCGCGCGAGGTCGAGGTAGGCGCGGTTCCCGGTCTCGCGGAACAGCTCGACCAGACCCATCTCGACGACGGGGTGTCCGTCGACCTCCTCGGTCTTCCCCGCCCCGAAGGTCGCGACGAGGTGGTCGGCGAGCTTGACGGCGACGTCGAGCAGGCCGTTGTCGCCCGTGCTGCGGTGGACGGCGACGGCGGCCTGGAAGAGGTGCCCGGCGCAGTAGTGCTCGTGGCTCCAGTGCAGGTCGGTGTAGCGCTCGCCCTTCCCGCGGACCTGCTGGACGGAGTCGAGGTAGCCGTCCTCGGCCTGCGCGGCCGCGACGACGGCGGTGACCTCGCGGATCCAGCCGAGGACCTCCTCGTCGGCCTCGCGGCCGTACTCCCACCCCGCCGCCTCGAGCCACTTGTAGACGTCGGAGTCCATGAAGATCGGGCCCTTGGCCTCGCCCTGCTCGATCCCGGCGGCGATGCGCAGGTTCCGCAGGTTCCCGGCGGTCTCGAGCTTCTCGTAGCCCGTCCGGATCGCCTGGCGGCGGTTGGCCTGCATGCGCTCGAACCAGAAACCGCCGGTGCTGCGCGAGGCGCCGAGCGGGACGGGCTGCAGCGCCACGGCCGCGTCCGCGGTCGGGGCGACGGGCGCGTTCACCGGGGAGGTACCGGGCGTGACGGTCAGGTCCGGTCCAGCGGTCGTGCTGGTCATGAGCTCTCCATCGAGGCGGTGCCGGCGTGTCCGGAAACTCCGGAACACGTTTTCTGCTCCGAATCTAGAACGGGCGCCCTGGCCCGTCAAGAGCGCGGTAGTCTGCTGCGACTCAACGGGTCGGGAGGTGGGCAGTGACGGAAAGCGTCGTTCCGGTGCGGATCGTGGACGTCGCCGCGCTGGCGGGCGTCTCGGCGGGGACGGCCTCCAAGGCGCTCAACGGGACGGGGCAGCTGCGCGCCGAGACCCGCGACCGCGTGCGCCGGGCGGCCGAGCAGCTGGGGTTCACCCCGGACCCGGTCGGACGGGGCCTGTCCTCCGGGCGCAGCTACACCGTCGGGCTCATCACCACCGACAGCTTCGGCCGCTTCTCGATCCCCGTCATGCTCGGCGCGGAGAACGCGCTGGGCGCCGGGGAGATGAGCGTCCTGCTGTGCGACAGCCGCGACGACCCGCTGCGCGAGCAGCACTACCTGCGGACGCTGCAGGCACGGCGGGTCGACGGGATCATCGTCACGGGCCGGCGCACCGACCCGCGGCCGCCGCTGGCCGCCAGCGTCCCGGTCGTCTACGCGTTCACGCCCTCGCAGGACGCCCGGGACACCTCGCTCGTCGCCGACCAGGCGGCCGGCGCCGCCGACGCGGTCCAGCACGTCCTGGACCTCGGGCGCCGCCGCGTCGCGCACGTCACCGGTCCGGCCGACCACCACGCCACCCGCGTGCGCGCCGAGGCCGCCGAGCGGACGGCGGGCGAGGCGTTCGCCGGGCCCGTGCTGCACGGCGACTGGAGCGAGCGCTGGGGACGGCTGGCCGCGGACCTGCTGCTGCGCCGACACCCCGACCTCGACGCGGTGACGTGCGGCAGCGACCAGATCGCGCGCGGCCTGTGCGACGGGCTGCGCGACGCGGGCCGCCGGGTGCCGCAGGACGTGGCCGTCGTCGGGTTCGACGACTGGGACGTCATCGCCCTGGCGTCGCGGCCACCGCTGACGACCGTGAACCTCGGCCTGGAGGCCCTGGGACGGCGCGCGGGGGAACTCCTGCTGCAGGCCGTGGCCGGAGAGCCCTCTCCCGGGACGACGACGCTCCCGACCCGGCTCGTGGTGCGGGAGTCGACGGTTCCGGCCTGAGCGTGGCGTCCCCGTCGGGGAGAGGATCAACCCGTGACTCCCGCACAGCAGGTCCTCCGCCCGGCGCCCGGCACCGTCACCGACGCCTTCGACCCCGCGCTGGAACCGGTCCTCACGGTCGACAGCGGCGAGCGCTTCACCGTCGAGGCCCTCGACGCGCACGGGTTCACCCGTCGGCCCGAGCACCCCGGCGCCCCCACCCCGCGCCTGCTCGAGGACGCCGAGGGGCACTGCCTCACCGGCCCGGTCGCCGTCCGCGGCGCCGAACCCGGCGACGTCCTGGCGGTGACGTTCCACTCGATCCGCACGGGCGACTGGGGCTGGACGGTCGCCGGCATGGACACCCCGCTGAACCAGCGGCTCGGCACCACCGGACGCGTGGACCTGCTGTGGGACGTCGACGGCGGGACCGCGACGAACCAGCTGGGGTTCACGGTCGACACCGCCCCGTTCCTCGGTGTCGTGGGGACGACGCCGGCCGCGCCCGGGCGGCACTCGACGATCCCCCCGCGGCCCGGTCACGGCGGGAACGTCGACTGCCGGTCCCTCGTCGCGGGCTCGACGCTGTTCCTGCCCGTGCACGTCCCGGGCGCGTTGCTGTGCCTCGGCGACGGGCACGCCGCGCAGGGCGACGGTGAGGTCTGCGGCACCGCGGTGGAGTGCGCGACGACGACGGAACTCACCGTCTCCGTCGTCGCCGACCCGGCCCTGCCCACCGTGCACGCGGTGACCCCGACCGAGCGGATCACGTTCGGCTTCGACGCCGACCTGAACGCCGCCACCGACGCGGCCCTGGGGGACCTCGTGACGTGGGTGGCCGCCGAGCACGAACTCGACCGCCTGACCGCGCTGGCCCTGCTGAGCAGTTGCGCGGACCTGCGCGTCACGCAGGTCGCGAACCGCACGTGGGGCGTGCACGCCGTCCTGCGCCACGACGCCCTGCGCCGGAGCTGAGCGGCCCCTAGTCTGCGGACGTGGCGTCCACGCAGCACGTCCTGGAGCTCGCCGGCCGCGAGGTGAGGATCACCAGCCCCGACAAGGTGGTCTTTCCGCAGACCGGGACGACGAAGCTCGACCTCGTCCGCTACTACCTGACGGTCGCCGACGGGGCGCTGCGCGGGGTGCGGGGGCGGCCCATGGTGCTCAAGCGCTTCGTCAAGGGCATCGAGGCCGAGGCGGTGTTCCAGAAGCGGGCCCCGGAGAAGCGGCCCGACTGGATCGAGGTCGCCGAACTCCACTACGCCCGCGGGACGTCGGCCGCCGAGACGGTCGTGCGGGACGAGGCCTCGCTCGCCTGGGTGCTCAACCTCAACTGCGTGGACCTCAACCCCCACCCCGTGCTGGCCGAGGACCTCGACCACCCGGTGGAACTGCGGATCGACCTCGACCCCCAGCCCGGGGTGGACTGGCACCAGATCGTCGACGTCGCGTTCGTCGCCCGCGACGTGCTGGCCGACCACGGGCTCACCGCGTGGCCCAAGACGTCCGGTTCCCGGGGTTTCCACGTCTACGCCCCCATCGACCCCGGCGTGTGGTCCTACCCGCAGGTGCGGCTCGCGGCCGAGACCGTGGCGCGCGAGGTGGAGAACCGCGCCGAGGGCCTGGCCACGAGCCGCTGGTGGAAGGAGGAACGCGGCGAAGGCGTGTTCGTCGACTTCAACCAGAACGCCAAGGACCGCACCGTCGCCTCGGCCTACTCGGTGCGCGCGCTGCCGGACGCCCGGGTCTCGACGCCCCTGACGTGGGACGAGGTGCGCGACGTGCGGCCCGAGGACCACACGGTCCTCACCGTCCCGCGGCGCTGGGCCGAACTCGGCGGTGACCCGTGGGCGGGCATGGACGGGACCGGGGGTTCCCTGCAGGCGCTGCTCGACCTCGCCGAACGGCTCGGCCCGGCGGAGAAACCCCCGAAGGGCACCGGTTCGCGGACGAAGACCATGCCGCTCATCGAGGTCGCCCGGGCCCGGACGAAGCCCGAGGTCCTGGCCGGCCTGGAGTCGTGGAAGGCCAAGCACCCCGACGTCGTCCCGCTGCTGGCCGAGGCCGACGTGCTCGTGGACGGCATGCGCGGCAGCAGCTCCCTCTGGTACCGGGTGCGCGTCAACCTGCAGCACGTGCCCGAGGACCAGCGGCCGGAGCAGGCCGAGCTCGAGGTCGACTACGACCCGTGGGCCACGTACCGCGGACGCCAGCAGCGGCGCTGAAGGTCAGGCCGTCCCGCGCGGGGTGAACACGTGCTCGACCCAGCGCGTCTGCGGTTCCCTTCCCGACGTCGGGTCCCTCAGTGCCCTCACCGCGAGGTCGACGGCCTGCCGCGCGACCTCGTGCCGGTCGACGGCCAGCGTCGTCAGCTGCGGGGTGACGAACGTGCCGAGCGACAGCCCGTCGATCCCCACCAGGCGGACGTCACGGGGCAGCGAGACACCCTGCTCGACGAACGTGGCGAGCGCACCGACGGCGAGGATGTCGTTCCAGGCGAACACCGCGTCCGGCAACCCCCGGCGCAGCAGCCCGAGGGTGGCCTGCCGCGCCGTCTCGACGTCCTGCCCGCCGGCGTGCAGCACCTCGACGGCGATCCCGACGTGCCGCAACGAGGAGGCGATGGACTCACCCCGTTCGTTGGTGCGGCCGGGGCGGTCGGCGTCGAGGACGACGGCGGTCCGCGTGCCGACGCCGGCCAGGTGCGCCGCCGCGTCGCGCAGGGCGGCCCGCGGGTCGAGGCGGACCGCGTGCGCCCCGGGAGCGCGCCCGTTCGGCGCCGGGTCGACGGTGACGACGGTCATGCCGCTGAGCGCGTCGGCCCACACCTCGCTCGGGCCGAGGTACCCCAGCACGGCGTCGACCTGGCTGGCGAGGTCGACGAGCAACCGCTGCTGGTCCGTCGCGTAGGCGGTGTCCACGAGCACGACGTTCCAGCCCAGCTCCCCCGCGTACCGGACGGTGGCCGCGGCGAACTCGGGGTAGTACGGGTTGGCCAGGTCGGACACGACGAGGCCGAGGGTGTCGTGCGTCGCCCGGGCCAGGCCGCGACCGAACCGCGAGGGCCGGTAGTTCAGCTCCTTGGCGGCCGCGAGCACCCTCGCCTTCGTCGCGGCGCTGATGCCCTCCATGTCGTTCATGGCCCGCGTCACCGTCTGGCGCGACACGCTCGCGGCGGTGGCGACGTCCTCGATGGTCGCAGCGCTGCGCCGCGCTCGACGGACCCTCTCCTCGACGCGTTCGCCCTGGTCAGCCGTCACACGAACCCTCGCTCCCTGGTCTGGACACCCGGCACGCATCATCGCGCGCCTTGACAGCGTCCCTGGCCGGTGGCACCGTCCTACCACTCCGTGAGCGCTCACGGAAGCACGGCCGAAGATCTCGACGAAGAGAGTGGGCTGGTTGGATTGCACGTGACGTCTCCCCCGCCGGGGGTCGCCTCCGGCCGTCCCCCCTCCCGCCGCGCGCTCCTGCGGGCCGGGTTGGCCGGGGCGGCCGGCATCCCCCTGACGGCCGCGCTGACCGGCTGCGGGTCGGGCACCTCGATCTCCAGCGACCCGGCCGAACTGGTCCTGTGGTACTGGAACCGGTCGATCGCCCCGAGCCTGCTGCAGAAGGCGGCCGAGCAGATCCCCGGAACGTCCAAGCGCCTGCGCGCCGACGTCATCGGCGGCGCCTTCGACAGCAAGCTGCGCACGGGGTTCGCCGCGCGGGCCTACATCCCCGACCTCACCGCCGTGAACTCCAACGCCGCGCTGTACTTCCCCACCGAGGACCAGTTCGTCAACCTGGACGACTACGGCGCCCAGGACTTCAAGGGCGACTACTACGACTGGAAGTGGAATCTCGGACGCACCCCGAGCGGCCGCTTCCTCTTCTTCCCCATGGACACCGGCCCGACCGGGTTCTTCTACCGGACCGACCTGTTCGAGGCCGCGGGGATGCCGTCGCAGCCCGACGAGGTGTCGGCTGCGGTGCGGACGTGGGACGACTGGATCGCCTTCGGGAAGCAGCTGCGGGAGAGCAGCGACGTCGCGCTCGCCGGCAACGCCGTCATGGTCTTCAACCAGTTCGTCAACGCCTCACCCGAGAGGTACTTCGACAAGGACGACAAGCCCCTCTTCCACGAGCCCGGTTCGGCGATCCGCGAGGCGTGGGACACCGCCGTCAAGGCCGTCCAGGCCAAGGTCACGCGCAACCTGCAGCAGTACGCCTACCTGCTCCAGGACTCGCGGTTCTGGAACGCCGTGTCGAACACGCTCATCATCTGGGTCATCTCCACGGTGCCGATGCTGTTCCTGGCCCTGGTCATGGCCTTCCTGCTGCACCAGAACATCCGGTTGAAGGGCTTCTACCGCGTCGCCTTCTTCATCCCCAACGTCACGAGCATGGTGGCGATGGCCATCGTCTTCGGCTCGGTGTTCTCCGACAGCTTCGGCATCGTCAACTCCGCGCTCACCGCGCTCGGGCTGCCCACCGTCGCGTGGCTGTCCACCGAGTGGGGCATCAAGATCACCATCGCCGTCATGGTCATCTGGCGGTGGACCGGCTACAACGCGATCCTCTACCTCGCGGCGCTGCAGGCCGTCCCGGACGAGCTGTACGACGCCGCCAAGGTGGACGGCGCCGGGTTCTGGCGGACCTTCTTCTCCGTGACCATCCCGATGCTGCGGCCGGTCATCCTGTTCACGGTCATCACCTCGACCATCGGCGGCCTGGGGCTCTTCACCGAACCGCAGATCCTCTTCGGTGCCGCCAACGGCAACGGCACCGTCGGTGGCGTCAACGAGGCCGGCATGACGATCGTGCTGTACCAGTACAACCAGTCGTTCTCCCAGCTCGACTTCGGGTACGGCTCGGCCATCGCGTGGGCGTTGTTCGCCCTCGCCGCCGTCTTCGCCATCATCAACTGGCGGCTGCTGCGGGACCGCGACGCGGTGCCGAAGAAGAGCCGCCGCACGAAGGAGGTGGCGCGGTGAGCGCTCCGGAACTGACCCGCACGTCCCGCGGCCACCGCGACCGGCTGAGCGTCGTGAAGCCCCGGCGGAGCCGGCAGTGGGTCCTCGGCCGGGTCGTCACCCACGGCTGCATCCTCGTCGGCGTCGTCCTGTCGCTGTTCCCGTTCTACTGGCTGCTCGTCATGTCGACGAGCACGACGGCGCAGATCTTCGGCTACCCGCCCAACCTGCTGCCGAGCACGCACCTGCTGGAGAACCTGCGCAACGTCGTCGGCAACATCGACCTGCTGGGGGCGATGCTGAACTCGTTCATCGTCGCCGGCTCGCTGGCCGTCCTGGTCGTGCTGCTGGACTCCCTGGCGGCGTTCGCCTTCGCGAAGTACAAGTTCCCCGGCCGGGACGTCCTCTTCGCCGTCCTGCTGATCACGTTCCTCGTCCCGGGCAACCTGTCCCTCGTCCCGAGCTTCGTCCTCATGTCCGAGCTGGGGTGGATGGGGCAGCTGCAGGCCCTCATCGTCCCGGGCGCCGCCAACGCGTTCGGCATCTTCCTGCTCCGCCAGTTCGCGCAGGCGTCCATCCCCGACGAGCTCATCGAGTCCGCCACCCTCGACGGCGCGGGGTTCTTCCGCACCTGGTGGTCGATCGCGATCCCCATGCTGCGCGGCGGTCTGGCGTTCCTCGGCATCTTCACGTTCGTGACGGCCTGGAACGACTACATCTGGCCGCTGGTCGTGCTCGTGGACCCCGGGCGCCAGACGCTGCAGACCGCGCTGGCGCAGCTGAACTCGGTCTACACGACCGACTACGGGATGATCATGGCCGGCGCCGTCGTCAGCGTCGTCCCGCTCATCGGGATCTTCCTCATCGGCTCCCGGCACTTCATCGCCAACATCGCCGCCGGAGCGCTCAAGGGCTGACCCGCCGCCCCGCCCGCTCCGCTCAGGGGCCGGATCGTTGGACCCTCGCTTCCGTTCATCGAAAGCGAGGGTCCAACGATGCGTCCCCCGAGCGGAGCGAGGGGCGCAGTAGGGTCGCGCGGGTGGACGTCCTGCGCTACGCCGCCTTCACCGACGACCCCGCCGGCGGGAACCCCGCCGGGGTCGTGCTCGACGCCGCGGGGGCCACGGCGGCGCAGATGCTCGCCGTGGCCGCCGAGGTCGGGTACGCCGAGACGGCCTTCGTGGTCGGGCACCCCGGCGACCGGCGGGTGACGATGCGCTACTTCTCCCCGCACGCCGAGGTCCCGTTCTGCGGGCACGCGACCGTGGCGACCGCCGTCGCCCTCGCCGGGCGCAGCGGCGACGGTGACTTCACGTTCGAGACACCGGTCGGGGAGATCGAGCTGGGTGTGGCCGCCGGGCGGGCGTCGTTCACGAGCGTCGAGCCGTCCGTCGCCGAACTGACGGACGCGCAGCTCGTCGAACTCCTCGACCTGTTCGGGCTGGTCGCCGACGACCTCGACCCGCAGTGCCCGCCCCGGATCGCGGCAGCCGGGAACCCGCACCCGCTGCTGGTCCTGCGGGACGCCGACCGCTTCGACGGGTTCACGTTCGACCCCGCTCGCGCCCGCCGGGTCCTGGACGGCAACGGCTGGCCGGCGACGCTGACCGTCGCGCTGCGCCGGGAGCCACTGGTCTTCGAGGCCCGCAACGCGTTCCCCGTGGGCCCGGTGACCGAGGACCCGGCGACGGGGTCGGCGGCGGCGGCGCTCGGCGGGTACCTGCGGGCGCTGGGCCTCGTCGACCCGCCCGCCCGCGTTGTCGTGCACCAGGGCCGGCACGTCGGCCGGCCCGGACTGCTGACGGTCGACGTGCCGCCCACCGGGGGCATCGTCGTGACCGGCAGCGCCGTCCCCCTCCTCGCGTGAGGTTGCGGCGGGCCGCGCGCGCCCTCGTCCTCACCCCGGACGAGCGGGTCCTGCTCGCGGAGCACCACCCGGACGGGGTGACCGTCCGGGCCCTGCCCGGCGGCGGACTCGAACCCGCCGAGGACGTCCGCGCCGCCCTGCGGCGCGAACTCCTCGAGGAGGTCGGCCTCGACGTCGACCCGGCGGACTGCCCGCACGTGTGGCGCCGGACGGTCGTGGAGCCGTGGGCGGCACCCGGGTGGGACGGGTTGTCCGAGGACGTCTTCCTCGTCCGCGTGCCCGCGGCGTTCACGCCCCGCGGGAGCTTCGACGCCGAGCGGCTGCTGGCCGAGGACCTGCACGGCTTCGGCTGGTGGTCGCCGGCCGAGATCGCCGCGATGGGGGACGTCGGGATCGTCCCCGCTCCCCGCGATCTCGCCGACCTGGTGCCGCTGGCGGCCCGGCTGCCCGCCGGCTCGTCGCCGCTCGTGGTCGGCGCCTGACGTCCTCAGGGCCTCGCAGCGGACAGGTGCACGAGCCCGGCCTCCGTCGGCCGGAACCCGCAGGCCTCGAGGTAGAAGGGCGCCAGCTCCGGCAGGAAGTCGACGTGCAGCCACTCGCACCCGGCCGCCGTCGCCTCCTGCACGGCGTGCCGTACGAGCCCGGTGCCAACGCCCCGGCGCTGGTGGGAAGGCCGCGTCTTCGTGTCGAGCAGGAACGCGTGGTCTCCCCCGTCCCAGGCCACGTTGACGAACCCGACGAGTACGTCGTCGTCGTGCGCGGTGACCCAGCCGAGCGAGTGCTCGCGGACGCGGGGCCACCAGCCGGGGTCGGCGCGGCCGCCGTGGGAGGCGACGAGGTCGAGCAGGTCGTCGTCGTCGACGTCTGCACGCCAGCGGTAGCTCGGGGTTGCGGGCACGGGGACAGCCTGCGCTGCGGCCGGGTCCCGTTCCAGCGGGTTTCCCGGCCGGTCAGCGCCCGATGGTGTCCAGCTCGGCGACGTCCTGCGCGGACAGGACCGTGCCCGCTCCGGCGATGTTCTCGCGCAGGTGGGCGACGGACTTCGTGCCCGGGATGAGCAGCACGTTCGGTGAACGCTGCAGCAGCCAGCTGAGCGCCACCGCCATCGGCGTGGTGGACGACCGTTGCGCCACGGCCGAGAGCGCCTGCGACTGCAGCGGCGTGAAACCGCCCAGGGGGAAGAACGGGACGTAGGCGATCCCGTCGCGGGCCAGGTCCTCGAGCAGGTCGTCGTCGTGGCGGACGGCGAGGTTGTACAGGTTCTGCACGCACACGACGGGGGCGATGCCCCGGGCCTCGGCGACCTGCTCGGCGGTCACGTTGCTGACCCCGAGGTGAGTGACCAGACCGTCCTGCTGCAGCCGGGCGAGGGTCTCGAACGCCTCCGCGAGGGAGCCGGCCCGGGGGCCCGCGGCGTCGCCCATGCGCAGGTTCACCAGGTCGAGGGTGTCCACGCCCAGGGTGCGCAGGTTCTCCTGCACCTGGCGGCGCAGGTCCTCGGGCCGCCGCGCGGTGGGCCAGCCGCCCTGGGGGTCGCGGTCCGCGCCGACCTTCGTGGCGATCGTGAGCGTCGGCGGGTAGGGGTGCAGGGCCTCTCGGATCAGCTCGTTGGTGACGTGGGGACCGTAGGCGCCGGAGGTGTCGACGTGGGTGGCGCCGGCCTCGACGGCTGCACGCAGGACGTCGAGGGCGCCGGCGCGGTCGGCCGGCGGACCCAGCACCCCGGGGCCGGCCAGCTGCATGGCCCCGTAGCCGAACCTGGTCACCTCCCGGTCACCGAGCATCCAGGTGCCGCCGGGGAGGGTCGTGGGCGTGGAGGTCGTGGGCGTGGAGGTCGTGGGCGTGGAGGTCGTGGGCGTGGAGGTCGTGGTCACGGGGTGTCCTTCGTCGTGGGGCGAGCCGGTGGTGGCGCCGCAGGTGCGGCGAGCACGACACTGACACCCCCGCTCTCCACCGGGAAGTAGGCACTTTCGAGTGCGCAACGCACCACCGTGGACCTCAGGAGGGGACGTGACCGCGAGCAGGACGACGGCGGGGACGCAGACCGGCCGCACCGCAGCGCAGGAGTACGACGCCTTCCTGGCGGTCTGTCCGAGCCGGCAGCTCCTGGACCGGATCTCCGACAAGTGGGTCACCCTGGTCCTGTGCGCCCTGGCGGGTGAGGCCACCGCGAACGAGGGCGGCACCCCCGCCGGTCCCCGGGTGCTGCGCTACTCCCAGCTGTCCCGGCTGCTCGCCGGCGTCAGCCAGAAGATGCTCACCCAGACGTTGCGCTCGTTGGAGGCCGACGGCCTCGTGACCCGGACGGTGGCCCCGACGGTGCCGGTCACGGTGACGTACGAACTCACCGAGCTCGGTCTGTCGCTGCACCGGGTGGTGGGCGCGCTGCGGACGTGGGCCCAGGCCAACATGGACGCCGTCCTCACCCACCGCGCCGAGCACGGCGCCCGCCCGTGAGGGCGGACCCCGCGGGACGGAGGCGTCAGCCGGCGCGCACCTGGTTCCGGCCGCCGGCCTTGGCGGCGTAGAGGCGGGCGTCGGCGGCCGACAGCAGGGAGGTCTTGTCGCCACCCCGCTCCAGGAGGGCCACCCCCGCGCTCACGGTGATGCCCCGGCCGGGCGTGGGACCGGACCAGTCGAAACCGGCCACGGTGCGGCGCACCCGCTCGGCGAGCTCCGCCGCCGTGCCGTCGCCGCCACCGGTGACCACGACGACGAACTCCTCCCCGCCGAGCCGCGCCGCGAAGGCGTTCCCGGTGGGGCACTCGGCCACGCAGGCTTCGAGGATGCCGGCCGTCAGCCGCAGCACCTCGTCCCCGGCCTCGTGGGAGAAGGTGTCGTTGACGGACTTGAAGTGGTCGAGGTCGAAGAGGACGGCGCTCACCGACGGGCCGCCGTGGTGGAAGTCCTCGACCAGCGCGGGCAGCTTCTCGTCGACGAACAGGCGGTTGCGCAGACCGGTCAGCGCGTCGCGCCGGGCCTCCTCGCGGTACCGGGCCGCCTCGGCGCGGGCGACGTCGGTCTCGAACATGGCCTGGCGCGCACGGGCCTGCGCCTCGCGCTGCTCCGAGAGCAGTTCCCGGTCGGCCGCGTAGAACTCCTTGTGCGTCTCGAAGGCGGCGCGGTGGTCCCCCAGCGCCGCGTGCACCTCGGCCTGTTCGGCGAGCAGCTGGGCGCGGACGGTCCGGAAGCCCGCCCCGGTGCAGCGCGACCGGGCCTCGGTCAGGACCTCCGCCGCGGCGGCCGGGTCCCCCTTGGACCGCAGCACGATCGCGAGGGTCAGCAGGTAGACCGGCTCGTCGTCGGCGTTCTTGGCGTCCATCGCGGCGCTGGTGGCGACGGCCGCCCGGGCCGAGGCCTCCGCCGCGTCGAGCTCCCCGCACAGCAGCTGGACCCGCGCGACGGTGTCGAGCGTGTTGGCGTTGAGGGGCATCGCGTACTGCTCACCGAGCCGCAGCAGCAGGTCGAGCTCGCGGCGGGCGCTGACGGCGTCCCCGCGGTCCAGCTCGCCGTAGGCGCGGTTGTTGACGACCCGCAGGTGCAGGACCGCGTCCCCGACCGCGAGCTCCTCAGCCCGGGAGTACCAGGTGCGGGCGTCCTCGACGC